>JBCBZL010000251.1:0-7531 GCA_039815385.1 Cyanobacteria bacterium P01_A01_bin.114 | reverse complement strand
GTCTTCATTCCTCAAGGCCCGCTATTTTTAGTCCCCTTCCCAGCGCTACAGGCCCCCGATGGAGACTATCTCATTCAAAAACATACTCCACTGACGGCTCCTTCTATTCAAGTATTAGGGCTTACCCAAGAGATTCGCTCACGCAACAGGGCCTCAGGCGCACCCCTGATCGTTGGCAATCCGACGATGCCCAGTCTCGCTTTTGACCCCGGTGAGCCGCCCCAGCCGCTGCAGCCGCTGCCAGGAACTGAGCAAGAAGCTCAGGCGATTGGAGAGATCCTACAGGTATCGCCGCTAATCGGCAGCGCGGCGACAGAAGCTGGCGTGATAGAACAGATTTCACAGGCTCGGATTGTGCATTTAGCCAGCCACGGTTTGCTGGACTACGGTACCCCGGAAGAATATGGGGTCAGGGATCTGCCGGGCGCGATCGCACTGGCCCCCGGCAACGGCGCAGACGGCCTGCTCACCTCAGCCGAAATCATCGATCTCAACCTTAAAGCCGATCTGGTCGTCCTTAGCGCCTGCGACACCGGGCGCGGTCGAGTCACGGGTGACGGCGTCATTGGCCTATCCCGCGCCTTTATCGGGGCAGGTGTCCCCAGCGTTGTGGTCTCACTATGGCAGGTACCCGATGCCCCCACCGCTGAGCTCATGACCGAGTTTTACCGGCAGCTGCCCCAAACCCCTGACAAAGCCCAGGCGCTGCGTCAGGCCATGCTGGTGATGCTCGAGAAATATCCCAATCCCCGCGACTGGGCAGCTTTTACCCTAATTGGCGAAGCTGATTAGGCAAACCCGCTAGACAAATCATAAATCTCCCTTTGGCCAGACTTGCTTTCTGCGCCGATCTTCTATGATTGAGCTAAGGCCTTTTGAGAAACTCCTATGCTCAAGATTCCCTACGTCGACCGAAAGAGTGTGAGCACTCGGTTGGGGCAAATGGTTTACTACATGCCCGCCCTGCCTGAATATCCAGTGCATCGTCATCTTGATCAGCGAGAAACGCTGATCTTTTTGCATGGCTTTGGGGGAGGCTCTTCCGCCTATGAGTGGTCTAAAGTGTTTCCAGCATTTGCCGGAGAGTATCGCGTGATTGCACCCGACCTGATTGGCTGGGGGCAGTCTGAGCATCTTAATCGAAACTATACCATTCAAGACTATCTCACAACCCTGCCAGAGTTTATTGAAAAGACCTGTCAGCAGCCCGCGATTATCGTCGCCTCAGCCCTCACGGCTGCATTTATCGTGCGGGTCGCGATCGCAACCCCTGCCCTCTTCAAATCTCTGATCTTGATGACCCCAGCCGGGCTGTCTGACTTTGGCCAAGACTACAGCCGCAGCCCGTTTGCCCAGATTGTGAGCATGCCCATCGTTGATAAATTACTGTATGGTGGTGCGATCGCAACCCGATTTGGGATTCAAAGCTTTTTACAAAGCCGACAGTTTGTCGACCCCAGCCGCATCTCAGACGATATTATCGAAGCCTATCTACAATCAGCCCAACAGCCTAACGCAGACTACACGGCCCTCTCGTTTGTACGCGGCGACCTGTGCTTTGACCTGGCTGACTACATCGGACAGCTGACGGTGCCAACCGCACTCCTGTGGGGCGAAAAGGCTGAATTTACTGGCCCTGAGCTTGGCCAGCGCCTGGCCGCAAAAAACACCACCGCCATCAAACTCTTTGAGGTGATTAAATCCACCGGGCTAACCCCTCAGCTAGAGCTGCCCGCCGTCACCATTGGCATGATCCAAACCTGCTTGAAGGTGTTAGAAAATACGCATTCAGCCCAGTAATCGCCACACTTCAAAGGATGGTTCAGCCTTGGAACCGGTATAAGCCCCGCTCTTAGGCCACATTGGCTCGGCAAAAAGATCGGCAAAAAGATCGGCAAAAAGATCGGCAAAAACAGAGAGCACAAAGCCCTATAAGCTATTATCCATAGTAGATAACAAAAAGATTAAAACCGGCATGGCTGTTCCCTATCGGCAGTACGAGCCCAGTTTGCTGGAGCCCCTGACCCACCGTTCTCCAATCCTTCTCGATTGCTCCCTACGATTGCGCTTAATGCAACACGATAGGAGCGCTAACCATGACCCGATACCCACAGGGTTTACCCCAGCTATCAAACCAGCTTTTTCTCACCGACGGGGGCATTGAAACCACGCTAATTTTCCACGAAGGCCACAACCTGCCCTACTTTGCCGCCTATGATCTCTTAAAGCAGCCCTTTGGAACAGAATCGCTGCGCAAATATTTTTGCACCTATGCCCAGCTTGCCTACCTATATGGGGTCGGCTTTGTGCTAGAGAGCCCGACCTGGCGTGCCAGCGCTGACTGGGGCGAAAAACTGGGAGACTCTGCCGAAGATCTGGCCGCCCTCAATCGCAAGTCAATTGAGCTACTGCACGAAATTCGAGGAGAGTATGAGAGCAAGCGCTCTCCTATGGTGGTCAGCGGCTGTGTGGGTCCTCGAGGGGATGGCTATAGCCCTGCCGAGATCATGAGGGCCGAGGCTGCCGAGCAGTACCACACCGCCCAGATTCAAGCCTTTCGCGAGGCTAAGGCCGATATGGTCTGTGCTATCACCATGACCTACCCCGAAGAGGCCATCGGCATTACCCGCGCTGCCCAGGCCGCCAATTTGCCCGTAGCGATCTCATTTACCGTCGAGACAGATGGTTGCTTACCCAACGGTCAAACCTTGCAGTCCGCGATTGAGCAAGTAGATAGCGCCACTGAGCAGGGGCCAGCCTACTACATGATTAACTGTGCCCACCCCACCCATTTTGAACATCTTTTTGCAGCACCAGCCCCCTGGCAAGCAAGAATTCGAGGGATTCGTGCCAATGCCTCGACTAAGAGCCATGCCGAGCTAGATGAAGCTGAAACCCTTGATGACGGCAATCCAGCCGAGCTGGGGGCTCAGTATCACCAGTTAAGACAGCAACTACCACACATTACGATTGTCGGTGGCTGCTGTGGCACCGACCACCGGCATATTAAATCAATTTGGCAAGCCTGTGTCGGGCTGGTTTCTGCCATGACCTGATAGTTTTCTCTGGAATAGGCACGTGGTGGGGTGAGGTTATCTACAGCATTGCCCCCTTATCATCGTCAATACTATGAGACTCTCACTGCGTAGCCTTTCACTCTGTTTATCTGCGACAACTTTGTCAGTGGGCACTTTTTTAGCCCAGGCTCAAAACAGCCCAGACTGGGTCTCGCAAGCAGAGGGGACTTATGCGGGCGAAATCTGGAGCGGCGGCAGTGCGATCGCAAGCGAGACCACCTTTACCCTCAATGAAGCAGAAGGGCTCGCTGGCAGCTACGTCATGCACGAACCCAAAGAAGCTGTCCCCGGCACGATTTCAGACTGCCAACCCATTGATGAACTGACTGTACAGTGCACCTGGAACGATATTTATGGCACAGGGGATCTGCGGGTCACTTTTGCAGAAGATTTTTCTCGCTTTGACGGCTACTGGACCCCCGAAGCCGGTTTAGAGCTAGGCTTTGGCTGGAACGGTTCACGCTTGACAGCCGGGCCTCGCTGAGCCCAACCAGGATGAGTAACGGTATCAATGGTTACAATGGGAAAGCACCCATCTACTGCCCCCCAATGGCTACCTTTTACGAACTGCATCCTGATAACCCTCAAGCTCGCATCGTTCAGCAAATCTGTAAGAAGCTGCACAGTGGGGCGGTCATGCTATACCCCACCGATACGGTCTACGCCATTGGCTGCGACTTGCAATCCAAATCCGCAATTCAGCGAGTCCGGCAGCTCAAGCAAGGTGCCCATGATAAAAATGGGGCCAAAAACGGAGTCAAAAGTGGGGCAAACGACAAGCCGCTGACTTTTTTATGCTCTTCGCTCTCGAATATTGCTCAATATGCCTACGTGAGCGACCCTGCCTATCGCACGATGCGCCACTTGATTCCGGGGCCCTATACTTTCATTTTGCCGGCCACTAAGCTAGTGCCCAAGCTCGTAATGAATCCCAAACGTAAAACCAGCGGCATTCGGGTGCCCGATCACACCATCTGTCACTCGCTGCTAGAGACCTTAGGCAACCCGGTTATTTCGACCTCTGCCCACATTGTTGACGAAGAGTCACCCTATAAAGACAACCCTTATCTCTCTCGATATGAGCTGTTTGATGCCCTCGAAAAACAGGTCGATATCATCATCGACAACGGGGCAGATCTGGAATATGAAACCTCTACGGTATTAGATATGACTGACGATGAGCCCCTGGTGCTGCGCCGCGGATTGGGCATAGAGGCCGTCGAGAATTTTGCCACGGTTGAGGCATAGTTGTAAGCTGTCAGCATTGTCTGTTGACTCTAAAATTTCTCAACTATGCGTAACTTTATAGCTGCTGGTCTAGGGTTGGCCATTTTAGCAGGGCTCACATCCGTCTATTTTGCTCGTCAGCAAGCCGCCGTCGCCCAGGTGATTGACCCTACGGGCCTGATTATCAAACCCAGTCCCTACACCGTTGAAGAAACCGAAACTCGCTTTATGCAGGTGCTAGAAGAGCAGGGGTTGAACCTATTTGCTACCGTAGACCATGCCCAAAATGCAGCCGGAGCTGGGCTAGAGCTGCGTCCGACCCGCGTCGTTATTTTTGGCAACCCCAAGGCGGGTACCCCTCTGATGCAGTGTAAACAGAGCATTGCCATTGATCTACCTCAAAAATTGCTGATCTGGGAAGACGAACTGGGTGTCGTACAGCTGGCCTACAACGATCCCCAATATCTAGGGGGGCGTCATCGGCTTGATGGCTGCGGCGTGCAGGTGCTCAAAAATATCTCAGCCGCCCTAGATAATCTGACTGACGGTGCGATCGCACGCTAACTTCAGGGCTCCCCATCTTCTAAGAAGGACGCGGCGACGCGGGGAGGGGACGACGCGGGGAGCGCTGCTCATTTAAGATCTCCGCGTCGCCGTGTCACCCCCCTCTCCGCGTCGTCCTTGACCGAAATTTTAACCTCGACGCAGTGCCAGAAGACAGCTGATTTAGGAATCTACCCGATCAAACCTGTAGTGTTAATCGGGCTCGGCCTATGTGAATCCTTTATCAGCTACGCTCAAACACCATGTCTTCTAAGTTTCTAAGCATCGCCCGTCAAGGCAGAAACCATTGGCTGCGCTATGTAGCGAGTATATTGCTCATATTCGTCATTGCCATCCTCGTGGTTGCACCTGTCCTGATCGGGATGATTCTAAGTTCAGGCACACCGCTGAAAACCTTAGAGACGTTAGAAGGGCAACAATTTGTAACCGATCTCATCAACAACAAACCAGTCCTAGGGTTTGGTTTTCTCGGGCTGACCGGAGCTGCATTGACAGCCGGGCTTTATTTGGCAGTTACCAGAATTCATGAACGGCCTCTTCTAACATTAATCAGTCCGGATGCCTCCATCTGCTGGCAGCGCATTTTGAAGGGATTTGGACTGTGGCTAGGCTTGGGGGTACTCAGCTTTGCCTTAAGATATGCCATAGCGCCTGCCAGCTATAGTTTTTCGTTTCAGGCATCAGAGTGGCTGCCGTTTGCGCTAATAGCGGTGGTTGTGGCTCCCATCATGGCCCTGATACATACGCTGTTTATCTATGGCTATTTGCTCCAGGGGCTCAGCCTAATGGTTCGAAATTCGATCATTTTATCCATTGTCTTGGGCCTCGTTTTAGTAGGCATTCCTCCAGACCTGTCAGCCCCTGGTTTAATGTTTTTTAGAATGATGTATGTCATTTTTCTGTTGTGGGTTGTCATTTGGGATAACCGGTCAGAACTTGTCGTAGGTATTACCCTGGCAAACCAGCTGATGACACTCTTGTTGGTTTCTATCCCTGACAGTGAAGCGATTTCTGCATCGCTGTTTACAACAGACAGCTTGCCTCCAATTGGGTGGTCTTACCTCGCATTCGGTCTACGGGCAGGGATATTTTATACTTTGCTGCTGCACTCAAAACCCAGACAGCTAGCCCAATAAGACGTTCGCAAAACTCATGGATAATTTACATAAACTTCATACAAAATTCACATTACTAAGAAGGCAAGTTCGGTAGCTCCACTCACCTAAAAAATCTGATATCAGTGCCAGTATGATAGCAATCAAAACAAACTCTGGCCACATCCAGCCCTGCCGTTTGTCCCACAAGAAAAACTCAAATGTTCAATCTGGATATCGTTTAACTTGTGTAAATATTTCCAGTTATTGGTGCTCAAACAGGTTTAAAAGAGATATTCCCATATCCATAATTACGCTTTCCCAATAGGAGTTTCAGTCAAATCTCAAAATCTTTTATCTACTTTGAGTCTTCAAAATAGGAGATAGTTTCATGAATCCACGACAGGTAGCGCTTGCGTGCTTAGCTGGCTTGTTGTTGTCTGGGCTGCCAGTTCAACCCGCCGCAGCCACCTCAAATTATTTGCAGGCCGAGCTTTACTTGCGTCAGCTAACCACTGACTTGACCCAATACTCAGGGTTTTCTCTGCGTGTACGATAGTCGAGATGCCTGGGGCTGGTTTTGAAATCTATCGCTCGGAGGATTTGCAAGTACAGGCCTTCAATTATCGCCTCACACTCAAATTAGCTACCTGGGCATAAACATTATGTTGAACCGTTAAAACTTCAAGGATCCACCCAGTAGCCATCTGCTTTGATTAAGTTGATCAGCGCCTGAACACCTTCAGATTCCGGGATCCTTATGATTTCCTCTCGCCCCCTGTAAAGGGCAATCATCCCTGCCCCCTTGCCAACGTAGCCATAATTTGCGTCAGCCATTTCTCCTGGGCCGTTGACAATACAACCCATGACCGCAATATCTAAACCAATCAGGTGGCTTGTTGCTTGCCGCACCTGGTGTAAGACATCTTCGAGGTTGAACAGCGTGCGCCCACAGGAAGGACAGGCCACATATTCCACCATTGTTTTACGCAAACCGAGTGCCTGCAAAATATGATAGCAGGCTGGAATTTCTTTTTCCGGTGCTTCTGTTAGCGATACCCGAATAGTATCACCAATACCCTCTGCTAAAAGTGTTGCAATCCCAGCCGTAGATTTAATGCGTCCATATTCACCATCCCCTGCTTCAGTAACCCCCAAATGCAAAGGGTAGTCCATGCCAAGGCTATCCATTCGCTGGGCCATAAGCCGGTAGGCAGCAAGCATGACCGGCACTCGAGAAGCTTTCATCGAGATCACTAAATTACGAAAATCTAGTGATTCACAAATTCGAATAAACTCCAGGGCAGACTCAACCATGCCCTCGGGGGTCTCGCCATAGGTAAATAATATCCGTTCGGCTAAGGAACCATGATTGACCCCAATGCGCATTGCTTTACCTTGCTCTCGCAAAGTAACCACTAGGGGCTTCAGCGTGCTGTGAATTTTCTTACTAAGGGCTTCGCGGGGAAATAAGTTCCCCACTTAAGCCGGATTGATTGTGATGGCCCACTTCGGCAGCTCCTCCGAGGGATGCCAATCCACTCGAAACGTGGCTAAGGTCTCAGGGTC
>JBCBZL010000433.1:0-2393 GCA_039815385.1 Cyanobacteria bacterium P01_A01_bin.114 | reverse complement strand
TGAACTAGAAGCCTTTCGCCAGCGGTTTATTGAAGGACTGGGCTACTGCCCGCAAAGTTTGGTTTAGGGATTAGCAAATAAATAACATCCCAAAATGGCTAATCCCAATGGTAGGGCCGCAAAATTTTGCGCCCTGCGACCGGGTATGTTATTTGCCCACATGTCCCTTAAGCAAAAAGCTTAAGCAGACGATCTTAAGCAGACGATCTTAGGCCGCCAGGGCAAACTCAATCGCAGCCGCTGCATGGATTGGGGTGGTATCAAAGACAGGAATCGCCACATCTTCCTGATTGATCAGCAGCCCAATTTCTGTACAGCCGAGAACAATCCCCTCGGCCCCCCGGTTGATCAGCTGCTCAATGGCTGTCAGATACTGCTGCTTTGAGTCAGGCCGAATCACGCCCTGGCAAAGTTCCTCGTAAATGATGTTGTGAACCTGGGTGCGCTCAGGTTCGTTAGGAACCAGGACCTTTAAGCCGTGCTTTTCGACTAAGCGGCCTTTGTAAAAAGGCTGCTCCATCGTGTAGCGGGTTGCCAGTAAGCCAACCTGGCGAAGCCCAGCCTGCTGCACCGCTGCTGCCGTCGCATCGGCAATGTGTAATAGCGGAATCTCGACGGCTGCCTGCACGGCCTCCGCCATCTTATGCATGGTGTTGGTGCAAATGATCAGACACTCAGCGCCGCCCTGCGCCAGCCGCAGGGCGGCATTGACCATGCGCTCAGTCGCCGTATCCCAGTCGGCTGTCGCCTGTAGCGCCTCAATCTCTGCAAAATCAAAAGACCACAGCAGCAGCTCTGCTGAATGGAGCCCCCCCAGCCGCTGCCGTGCTAGCTGATTTAAGAGCTGGTAGTAGGTCACCGTTGACTCCCAGCTCATGCCTCCGATCAGACCGATGGTTTTCATGGTGTGAATAGCTGCTTTTGCGGCATAACAGGAACCTCAGCATAGTAAAATCTAAAAGATTTGTTAAGTCCTCTCCTGTATTTAGTGTATTCAGAGGCCTGCGGGGTGACTAACCCCCGAGACATTTCAATTATCACGTGAGCGTAATGCCGAACTGCCAGCGCTTCTGTGAAGCTGGCGCTTTTTGCTGTGCGCTTTTGTGCTGACTAACACTTACCTAGAGACTCGAATAATCTATGACTGCAACGATAGAAAGGGCGCAGGCCGAATCTGAAGGGCTAGCCGCACTACAGCTCAAAGATGTGATCAAAACGCTACCCCCAGAATGCTTTCAAAAAAATCGACGTAAAGCTTGGCAATCGGTTGTTATCAGCGTCATTGCAGTTATGTTAGGCTACGGCGCGATCGCACTCTCTCCCTGGTTTTTGCTGCCCGTCGCCTGGTTTTTGACCGGTACCGCCCTGACCGGTTTTTTTGTGATTGCCCATGACTGCGGCCATCGCTCCTTTGCCAAGCGCCGCTGGGTGAACGATTGGGTCGGTCACATTCTGATGCTGCCGCTGATTTACCCCTTCCACTGCTGGCGGCTGCTGCACAACCATCACCACATCCACACCAACAAGCAAGGGGTCGATAATGCCTGGCACCCCTGGTATCCAGAAGACTACAGGGGTGCTAACGGTGCCATCCAAGCAGGCTATCGAGCCCTGCGCGGTCGCTTTTGGTGGGTCGCTTCTATCGCCCACTGGGCGGGCATCCATTTTGACCTGAATAACTTTGCGGCCCGTGACCGAGGCAAAGCCAAGATTTCCATTGCCGCCGTGGTTATTTTCGCGGCGATCTTTTTTCCCACCCTGATCGCCACCACCGGGCTGTGGGGCTTCGTCAAGTTTTGGCTGATGCCCTGGCTGGGCTACCATTTCTGGATGAGCACTTTTACCCTGGTCCACCACACCGCGCCTGACATTCAGTTTCGCCCGATCGAGACCTGGAACGCAGTCGAGTCTCAGCTCGCTGGCACCGTCCATTGCAGCTATCCTCGCTGGGTTGAGATTCTCTGTCACGACATCAACGTCCACGTACCGCACCATATTTCTGTCTCGATTCCGTCTTATAACCTACGGATGGCCCACAAAAGCCTCAAACAAGCCTGGGGTCCCCATGTGCAAGAACGCCGCTTTTCTTGGCAGTTGATGAAAGGGATTGTGGATCACTGTCATATTTACGATTCTGAGGGTGCATACGTGCCGTTTAAGTCTATAAGGTAGAGAGGTCTGTAGAGGCGTTGCATGCAACGCCTCTACCCCTTGGTATACTCTACCTGTCCACCTGTGTCGGTTTGGGGTACGGTCTATACGGGAGAGCTATTTCCTGGAACATCTACGCTGCCTGACCAATCCAATAAGGCCAGACAACTATCGACATCCGTCACTACTCCCAGGTCGAGGAATATTAACCTCGTTCCCATCGTCTACGCATTTCTGCCTCG
>JBCBZL010000235.1:0-7925 GCA_039815385.1 Cyanobacteria bacterium P01_A01_bin.114 | reverse complement strand
GCGACTGCAGCGCCTATCAGACCAGTTTCAAACCTATCTACAGCGAGACCACGACTGGCTCAAAACAGCTGCCCCCCAGATCACGTCCGATCATCCCGTCGCTTATTTTTGTATTGAGTTTGGTATCCACGAGTCGCTGGCTTCTTACTGCGGCGGCCTCGGGGTGCTGGCGGGAGATCATCTTAAGTCGGCCTCTGATCTAGGCGTGCCAACAGTGGGAATTGGGCTGCTTTACCGACAGGGTTACTTTAAACAGCGGTTTAACCGTAGCGGTTGGCAAGAAGCTGACTACATTGATAGTGATTTTGAGACGCTTCCTCTAGAGCGAGTCTGCAATGAATACGGGCAGCCTCTGACCATCAAGGTTGCGATTCATCGACGAACGGTTAAGGCCCACATTTGGCAGGTGCGGATTGGTCGCAGCAATCTCTATTTACTAGATACCGATTTGGTTGATAACACGGCCAGCGATCGACAAATTACCCAGCGACTGTATGGCGGCGACCCGACTACCCAAATTGCCCAAGAGATTGTGCTGGGCATTGGCGGTGTCAGAGTGTTGCAGGCCCTGGGGATTGAGCCCTCTGTTTACCATCTCAACGAAGTCCATGCTGGGTTTGCCCTACTAGAGCTCGCCCTGCAGGAGATTGAGCAAACAGAGCAATCTCTCGAAGAAGTGGTGACTGTGGTTCGCGATCGCGCCATCTTTACTACCCACACGCCGGTTCCTGTCGGCCATGTTTTTTCGACGGAGATGATCGAGTCCCATTTTGCCGACTATTGGCCCCAGTTGGGGCTATCTAAAGAAGATTTTTTGGCTCTGGGGGTGCGCAATGAGGGTCGTAAAAGTTTTAGCATGACCGCTCTGGCGCTGCGGATGACGCGCCAGGCCAACGGCGTTAGCCGTCGTCATGGGGAAGTCTCTCGTCAAATCTGGCAAGATCTCTACCCTGATAAAGCCGTGGCCAGCGTGCCGATTACCCACGTGACCAATGGTATCCACTCCCCGAGCTGGGTGGCACCGCTGATGGCCGATCTCTATAACGACTACCTGGGGGCAGACTGGGTCACTCGGCTGAGCGATCCAGAAACCTGGAGCAAGGTTGAGTCGATTCCAGATGAGGCGCTCTGGCGGCGACATCAGATTCTCAAAGCGAGGCTAATTGCCTATGCGCGAGATCGCGAACGACAGGCGCGCATCGCTCGTAGAGAAGCTTCTGACGATATCAATGCGGTCAACCAGCTGCTTGACCCCAAGGTGTTAACGCTGGGGTTTGCCCGACGGTTTAGTGCATACAAACGCAACAATCTGCTTTTCAAAGATCTTGACCGGGCCAGCCGCATTTTTTCAAACCTCAAGCGCCCGGTGCAGATTATCTTTGCGGGCAAAGCCCATCCTGCTGACAAAGAAGGTAAACGGATCATTCAACGCCTGATGGAATGGAACCGCCATCCTAATCTGCGCGATCGCATCGCCTTCATCGAAGATTACGATATGTACACGGCCAAACTCCTGGTGCAGGGGGTTGATCTCTGGCTAAATACGCCCCGCCGCCCCCTAGAAGCCTCGGGTACCAGCGGCCAAAAGGCCGCCCTCAACGGGGGCATTAACTTTAGCGTCCTTGACGGCTGGTGGTGCGAAGCCTTTCAGAGCGATCTCAACGGCTGGGTGATTGGCAAAGATACCAATACCCGCGACCAGGAGGTGCAAAATGTCATTGATGCCGAGTCGATCTACGCCCAGCTTGAACGGGAAATTGTGCGGCTTTATTATGATTGCGATCGCGCCGGCATCCCTCGAAAATGGGTGAAACGCATGAAAGCCTCGATTCGTACCATCGCCCCCTATTTCAACACCGACCGCATGGTCACCGAGTACGTCACCAAGCTATATGCAAGGTGATTTCCCTCAATGGTGTGTTGAATCGTGTGTCTAACCAGATTCGATTTCAACCGCATTCTGTTCAACCGCATTCTGTATAGGTGCGTTCAAGGGTGTCTCTGATGCCCACCAAAGATCGAGCACATAGAATGCACCCTACAATTCCTTCGCCCTTCGCCCTTCGCCCTTCGCCCTTTCCCCTTCCCCCCTTCCCCATGTCCCCCCCCTGGCAACTCGACTTCTACCGTCGCCCTCTTCAAGACACTGCCGGTAACCCCCTCTGGGAGCTGCTGCTGTGTGACGCTAAAATGGCCTTTAGCTACAGCGAAACCTGCCCCCAGTGGGAAGCCAACGCCCAGTGGCTGCAAAAGCAGTTCAGCTATGCCACTGAGCGAGCTGGGTATGCCCCCAGCGAGATTCAAGTCTTTCGTCCCCAAACGCTTCCCCTAGCTGAGCTAGCGGGTAAAGCTCTGGAGATTTCGGTGGTGGCTAAGCGCAATTTGCCGACCCTCAAGCAGTGGCTTAGTCAGCGAGCTGCCTGGTATAGCAACCTCAATACCTACACAGGAGAACCGTACCATCCGCTTGAGATTGAGCGTTTGCCGCCGCTGCCGCTACCCGAAGACCTGTGGGGTGACCAGTGGCAATTTGCTGGAATCTCTAATGCTGACCTGCTCAAGTTCCAGTTTGAGCCTGTACCTTATTTATCTATCCCGCCCGAGCTACGACCGTTAGAGTTGGGTCTGCCCATTACCACCCTGATTCCGGGGGTGATTATCGACGGTGGGCGACAATCGATGGCCCTGGCCCAGTGGGTGAAGTCGGTACAGCCTGTCTTTGTCAAGTATATGTCTGGCGCACCAGACGGGCTGATTTTAGAAGCTGGGCTCAACGACCGCTGGGTCTTAGCCACCTTTGACGATACGGATGTACAGGGCGCTGCTAACACCTTTGAGCAGCGGAAACAGTCTGCCAAAGGACTGCACTTTTTGCTGGTACGCCCGGATGGGTCGGGCGTGACTTATACCGGACTGTGGTTACTGCAAGAGATGTAGCCGCAGATTAACCCACTCCTAGTATCCCTAACAAAATGATGACTAGATTGGCCCCGCTAAATCCCCAGTGGGTCACGATTGCTATAGTCGTGTTTTTAAACTTAGAGGCGACGTAGGAGATGGCCAGCGTCGACGGCAGCAGGGCAATTAGGTTCCACCAAAAAAACAGGTGAAATAAATCCCATAGCAAACCGTGAATAAGCCACGCCCGACGCCCATGGGTCAGCTCTTGTCGGGGCAAAATATAGCCACGCCACCAAAGCTCTTCTCCAAAAATATTGAAGCTGAGCACCCCGATATAGGTAAAAAACACTTTCCAATTGCCCCGCAGTGGCACCCCCATGATCTCTGATGGCATATCAGTAGCTGGCACCGCTCGGGGGTCGAGCATTGCCGGGAGAAAATCGGGCGGTGCCAACGCGGGAATAGACGCAATCCACAGCGCCGTAGTCCTCAGAAATAAAAAACTCCCTAGGGAGAAGATGATTAAACCCACTGTCCAAAACCATTGCTGACCTCTAATCGGGTTTAATCGAAATCGGATCTTGAAATCTTGCCAGGTTACTGATTGAGTTGTTGATTGATTTTCCAGGTAGTAGGCCACAAAAGCAGCCATTAATAAAAGGAAAAAAGGGCCTCCAAAACAAATAACTAGAAAGGCCGAAAACATGGGAACACCCATTTTGATCAATTGAGGAACCCCAATGTGGATAGTTATCCAAAAAATCAGAGAAGGCAGCCCAAAGCATAGTAAAGATAGCCAAAACGGCATCGGTTTGGGACGATTCAAATTGGCCTCCGAGCACTCAAGCCTAATTTATGCCGATAGTATTCATTATTAATTAGCGTTTAATCGTGATTAATAGGCATGCTTACTAATTATTTAATCTTGTTTGATAACCTAACCAGTCTACAAGCCAAAACTGCAGAATGAGTAAAATCAGCGCCCCCTGCGCGAAGTCGAAGGAGGCGCTGGCCGGAATCATTGGCTAGCTAAAAAATGTGAAATGGGGATGACCCTCAGTGCTGCCTCTAGAGTTCAAAGACTGCTGTAACCGGGGCATGATCGGAGCCAGGCTGCCCTCGTCTTAAACCAGGCTGATCCTCGATAGAGGGGAGTACCTCGGCTGCATCAACATGGCTATCTACGATGGGTAACGGCTGAGGGGGGCGCAACAATAGTTCGTGGCTCGCAAAGATATGATCGATCAGCTCTTTGCCGCCCCGATAAATCCGAGAATATCGCCGTTCAGACGGAATTAGGGGAGCCAGGTTAAACAAGCGCGTAACATCGCCCTGATCAGGCCGAACAAAGCCACGGGTGCCGATCTCGCTACCGCTGGGGCTTTGTTTTAGGGCCAGAGGCACTGCCCACTCGAAATAGGTTCTCCACATTCCAGGTCATGACCTTGACTGCTACCATGCTGCTGTCCCCTTGGCGAGATATATTAAATCCTCATCCCCGGCGTTGTTTGCGCTTCAGTAAAATCAATGCCACCGCGCTCACGCCTAACCCTAGCACCTGACCTGGTTCGGGGACAGATGCGGTTGAGTTGAGTGGATTGTTGGGCTGGGTCAGCTCATCCTGGCCGTCTTCGACCTCGCGGTCAAAGCGATCGCGATTGGCCTCGGCCTCTCGCAGCAGCTCGCGCTGGCGGTCGTTGACGAGTACCAGCATAGAGGAGTAAGGGGTGACGATTTCGGTGCGTTTTGCGATCGCATGCACTTTATCCAACGCGGCTAGCTGGGTCAGGTCGGCGGTGCGGCTTTTTTGGAGAATGAGCTGGCGGGTGGCGAGGGGGGTGAAGTTGGGTGAAGGAGATGGGGTGGATGGGGAAGATGGGGAGGGTTCTGTCGGGGTAATTGACCAGGTGTATTCGTCGATGATATCGCCGGTTGGGTTGGGGGGGATGCGTTGGAGGGCAGATATGACATCGGTGGTGACGCTGCCTTGGGTGGTTTGTAGGGTTTCTGGCAGTTTGTCTTCGTAGGCGGCAGGGAGTTTGCCGCCGAGGTGGATGAGCCAGAGGGGGGCCGTTAGCGCTGGCAGAGCGGTGGCTTTGGCTAGTTCGTAGCTGCCCTCATCGGTAATCAGCAGAATCGCGTCATAGGTTTGGGGGCCTCGCTGCTGGTCAAACTGTTGCAGCATTTCAGCGGGCTGTAGGCTGCCGTAAAATGTGGCTTGCTCAAACTGTTTGAGGGTTTGGGTAGGGGCAGTTGCCTCGCCAGCTGTGGTCGTCAGGTAAAAATCGAGGGTATTGTCGCTCGCCACTTGTTTCAGGGTCTTGAAGGCTTGCTGTAGGTCTTGGGTATGGGCTGTCATGCTGTAGGAACTGTCGAGAATCACGGCCAGTCGCTGGTTTTTGGGCAGTTCCCTGGCGTGTCTATCTAGCGGCGTTGCGGTTACGCGATAGCCCTCTGGGAGGGCCACTTCATGGGTAACCGGAGCCGCTTGGGTAGCGGAAATGACGGTTTCTTCAGACCAAGACTCCTCTGAGAAGAGGTTGCGTTTCTCGGTGACCTGGGGCAGAGGCCAGCCGTCGGCCTGCTGCATCACCTGGTAGGTCATCCACAGATGTAGCAGGCCGGGTGAAGCGTCTTCCTCATCGGTAGCCATGGTCGCCGCTGGGATGGGGAAGACTCGCATCCGATATTGGCGGGGGCCGACCTGCTCTAGCAAAGCCGGGTCATCCGCCCTCACCCAGTTGCTGCGCTCAACTTCGCCTTTGTAAACCTGCTGGGCCGCGCCGCGAGGAGAGACCACAAATTTGAATCGGGGAGAGGTTTCATCTTCACCTAGCCATAGCCCGGTAATCACCGCACTCTCGGGTAGCGAAAAGCTGTAGAAAATTTCCTGTTCTTGGAAGGTCTTGTTTTCATACAGCTCGTGCATTTCGACCTCGGCCCAATCGCCCTGTTCGTTGACGGAGAAAGACTGACTGGCCAAGCGCACAATTTTTTGGTCCAGGTTGAGCAAGCCTGCCTGGGTTTCATCGCGATTTGCCGTGGCTTGCAGGGCTTTGCGAATCTCAGGGCGTTCCGCCTTTTGAATCGGTGCATCAAAGAACTGGGCATAGAGATCGGCGGCTTTTTCGACGTCAGCCCCAGTGCCTCGATAGAGAAACGGCGAGAGCAGTCCGTTATGGATATTTTGCCAAAACTGGACAGCCGGATCTGACAGGTTAAACACGTGCCTATACATGCTGCGCAGCTGATTGCTGTCTTCCCAGGGGCTGAGGTAGCGATAGTTTGACAGGTAGGCGTTGACCAACCCGACTCGAATTTGCTCAGACTGGTCAAGTAGCGCCCGCTGGGCCGCTGCGGTTTGGGGCGGCGAGGCCAGCAGGTCAAAGGCTTTGGCCTGGGGCTGAGACTGTAGGGTAATGAAGAGAGTGGTGCTGAGCAGGAGTGAGATCGCGCTCGTCCCACCGCTGCGCCCATAGCCATACTGCTTGCCAAAAGCCGTAAAAATCCGCCACCACGAGCGCACGTAGAAATTTGTCATCACGTAGGGCATGGCAAAAAACAGGATGCAGCTCAAGCCAAAGAGCAGGAAGATCAGCAGCTGCCAGGGCTCCCTGAGCAGCCAACCCATGCCGTTCAGCCAACGGAACTGGAAAAAGCTATACAAGAAAACGCACAGCGCTGGAACGGTATACAGCAGTAGCAGCGTCCCTACATACAGCCCCATCGCCAAAATCAAACTGTGGCTGATGATCTGCACCCAGGCCAGCCCGCGCCTATAGGCCGCATAGCCCGCCACGATTTCCACCGCAAACATCAGCATGCTCACCGCCAGTAGCCCCAGCACGTAGCCGACCCCAACGGTCATCTCCCGGATCAGGAACAGCCGCAGCAGACACAGGGCAAACAAAGGGGCTTCGACCCCATAAAACAAACGCATTAGCAAAATCGGATGCTTCCGCAGCCGCAATCCGCCCACCAGGGTACAGGCTAGCGGAATCACTAAAATGCCGATGATGCTGATCAAGAAGGTGGGCGGGATGGTGCCATCCCGCGCCGCCTGAAAAATTTCAAACCCGGCCTCCGGCAGGATAAATAGATAGACAATCGCCAAAAATCCCAGATTCCAGGACCAAAAGATGGCGTGGGAGAGGATATGCAGTGCGGTTTTCATAGTGCGGTTTTCAAGGAGAAGTCCGGTTGGCGGGGCTGGCTGCTGCTGCACTCTACAAAAGGGAGAACCTGGATTCCTGAGAGGGGTTACGGTTTGTTACGAGTGCGATCGCACTCGTGGTGATGCGCCAGAAACCGGGTTTCTTTGATCGCAATTGGCAGGGTATGAAAAATTTTCCAAAAAACCCGGTTTCTAGCTGCGATCAAATTCTTGCGATACTGGGTTGAGAGAACCGTCTGAGTGCCCTTCCCTTGGATTTAGCCAAACCACTTAAATTTCTACCCCTTCGCGCTGCGATTATCTTTGGCACAGGGCTTTTAATGGGCCTCACCCCAGCCCCAGTCAACGCCTGGCCCCTCGCCTGGGTTACCCTGACCCCCCTCTGGGTGATCACTCAAAACTCAAAACTCAAAACTCAAAACTTAATCCTCCTCGCTGGCCTCTGGGGGCTCGGCTACCATGGTCTTGCCCTCTCCTGGATCTCGTATCTGCATCCCCTGATGTGGCTTGGGATACCCTGGGCAGGCAGCATTGCGATTACAGCCTTTGCCTGGGCCTTTATTACGCTGTGGGGGATGGCCTTGGTGATGATTTGGGCGGTGGGGCTCACCACCCTCCAGCGCTGGGTGCCGCTGACGCCGGGGGCTCGAGTGTTGGTGGGCACGGCGCTATGGTGTGGGCTCGAAGCCCTATGGGGATACGGTCCGCTGTACTGGACATCGCTGTCTTATACACAAAGCCCGTATAACTTGGCGATTTTGCATTTGGGGCAACTGTCTGGTCAGCTGACGGTGACCGCTGCCATTGTGGCGGTGAATGGGCTATTGGCAGAGACAGTCAGGGCGGTTTT
>JBCBZL010000214.1:0-8713 GCA_039815385.1 Cyanobacteria bacterium P01_A01_bin.114 | reverse complement strand
CCCCGAAGCGATGATCATTGACGATGATATGTGCGGTGCGATCCTGCGGTCCGTGCGCGGGGTCGAGGTGTCGCAGGACACGCTTGATCTTGCCGCGATTGAGCGGGTCGTGACGACTTCTAACTGGGCGGTGTGATCGGCAATATCTGTGTGGGTTTCCCCCAAGTAGACCACCCTAGCTGAGGAGAGCGCATTTAGAATATCGTCAACGGCAGTCGGCACAATGGCAATATCTGAAATCAGCCCCTGAGGGACCGATGCTACGGATGTTTCTGAAGGGGAAGTGACCGGTTTACAAGCCGATGCTCCTAAGACAAGCAGCCCGACTCCTGCAAAGCTAAGCGCTTGCCAAAACGCCCGCCTGCGCGTTATCTGTGGCACGATTGCTCTCAAAATTTAGACCGCTCTAAAAGACAGGACAGGGATTACATATTTCCACTATGCCAGATATACCTAGTAGCGGCAGCGGTAATCAATGTTTGATTAAAGCTCGTCAAGCACCCAGAATGTCTAAAGGTTAATCAGCATACTGGCAGCACCTAAATGAGTAATTTGCATTCCCCCCCCATACGCTTCCCAAAAATGGGCTGTGGTACTTGGGCTTGGGGCAATCGACTGCTCTGGGGCTATGACCCCAGCATGGATCGTGAGCTACAGCAGGTTTTTAACGACTGTGTGAAGGCCGGGGTGACCTTCTTCGATACAGGCGACTCTTACGGTACCGGACGTCTCAAAGGTCAGAGTGAAAAGCTCCTGGGTCAGTTTACAGCTGCCTACGCTGGCCCCAACGCTGACCAAATTTGTCTGGCCACTAAGCTGGCGGCCTATCCCTGGCGATTGGGTCGAGGGGCCATGGTTAAAGCGGGCAAAGCCTCCGCCGAGCGCATGGGGCGAGTTAATCTGGCTCAGATGCACTGGCCTACTGCCAACTATGCACCCTGGCAAGAAGGCCCGCTGGTGGATGGACTAGCCGATTTGTATGAGCAGGGCCTGATCAGGGGGGTAGGTCTGTCTAACTATGGTCCCAAGCGACTGCGCTGGGCTCACAAGCGCCTTTCAGGACGCGGGGTGCCGATAGCATCGCTACAGGTACAGTATTCTCTTCTCTCTACTTATCCGGTCGCTGAGCTGGGCTTAAAAGCGGTCTGTGACGAACTGGGCATTCAGCTGATTGCCTACAGCCCTCTAGGGCTCGGTTTGCTGACTGGCAAATATTCTACCGGAGGGCCATTTCCCAAAGGGCTGCGGGGGTTTCTATTTCGTCAGCTGCTGTCGGGTATTCCGATCTTGCTAGACTGTCTTCGAGAAATTGCCAAAGAGCGAGATAAAACCATGGCCCAGGTGGCGCTCAACTGGTGTATGGGCAAGGGGGCTATGCCCATACCCGGCGCAAAAACCGCTGAGCAGGCGCAGCAAAACATCGGTGCCCTGGGCTGGCAGCTCAGCGGCGCAGAGATCTATGAGCTTGACCAGGCAGCTGAGAAGACAGATCGGAAGATGGTGCAGAATATTTTTCAGACGCGATAGAGGGTGATTGGTGATTGGTGATTGGTGATTGGTGATTGACGAGCATCCCACCCCGGCTAAGCAGGTCAGTCGCCTGACAGAGCTGGCTCCTCTAGATGAACAGCTCTATGCAGGCGTGACGGCCCTTCAAGAGAACAGCATTAAACTTTTTCAGTGGCAGCAAGACACCTTCCAACCAGTCGCTGACTGGCCAGCCGGTTAACGGGTTAACGATCTAACCCCCTATGATGGCTGGCTATACGGAATTAATCTAAACCTGGATGACAGTAGCGCCCTCTGGCGAACTCAGGGAGACCAGACTGAGCGCGTGACCGGGCTAGACGGTCATCGGATCCGCGCCTTAGCGGCTGGCCCAAATGCCCTATGGGCGATCAGTAATGAGCCAGGCGGCGGGCTGCTCTGGCACAGCGCAGACGGAGTAACCTGGACCGCTGCCCATCGGTTTGAGGCAATTCGTCTCAGAAATATTGCTGTTTATGGCGATCGCGTCTACGTAGGGGCTCAGGATGAGACCGGACAAGGTGTTTTGTTGGGGCCTGACGTCCCGGCTGCTGTAGGTGAAGCCCTGACGGGGCAAACGCTGACCCCTCAGCCAACGGCGCTCTCTGCTGAGCAGTTACAAAACAGGCTTCAGCAGTTGGATCGGGTGATTGCCGACGCCGCTAGCTATACCAAGGGCGATACCCAAGACGTGCTGGCCCAGGCGGTGATGCCCCTCGCCCTGAGCGGACTGTCAGAGGCGGGGAAAGCGCTGTCTGAGAGGCTGCAAGCCTCGCTACCCGAGGTCACTGCTCAACTGTTTGAGAATGCTGTCTCAGAACCCGTTGCAGATGTAGTGCAGTGGTATCTGCTTTGGGCCATCGGCCTCAACGGGCACAGTCGCATCCCCGTCGAGCTGCTGACCCGCCCTTGGACAACCCCCAGCAACCCTCGCGAAAAGTATTGGCAACCTGCACCCGCCGCCGCCTGGGCCGTTGCTCAAGTCGGACAATCTGACACTGAGACGCTAGCTGTGCTGGTCAATCGACTCAGCTTTGCAGAAGACCCCACCTGGCTCAAAGGCGACTTTGTCGGGGCCTTGAGTGCATTAACGGGCGAGCAATTTGGCTATGATGAGGCCGCCTGGCAAAGCTGGTGGACAAAGCAGTCAGCTCTTCGATACTCATTGGAGTGATTGCCCAGCTGACAATTAATCAACCTGCATAGTTGCCTGGGATAGCAGCTAGTCAACCCAGGTAGATACCTATTTTTTTATCTAAATATTGCTCGTCATCCAGCGGAGCAATTTATCATCAGGTAAAAATCAAACTTATTGAAAGTCGGTATGACAATCACAATCGTCCTGGCATACATTTTGATCGCTTGCTATTTCGTGATGGAGCGATCGCTGAGAAAAGGTAAGCAAGCCCTCAATCTCAAACCAGGAGTGGCTGATGCTGGCAGTTCTCAAGTATTGTGGGTTAGCGGCATGATTAGTATTTTGCTCGTCATTGCTGCGCCTACTTTAAATGCCCATCAAATCGGGGGATGGAGTCATGCAACGATTGGCTGGCTGGGATTGATGGTAATGCTTAGTGGACTAGCTATGCGATATTGGGCTGCTAAAACACTGGGCGAACTCTATACAAGGACATTACAGGTTATCGAAGGGCAGAAGATTGTAAATCAGGCTCCGTACAACGTTATTCGTCATCCTGGGTATCTTGGAACATTATTGATGGAAATCGGCGCGGGATTAGCGGTTACGAATTGTGTTGTGTTGTTAGCTGCTATGGTTATCGGAATTACATCACGAGCTTATCGAATTAGTGTAGAAGAGAGGATGCTGGAAGCGAGTTTTGGAAGAGAATACAAGATGTACTTAGACAAGACCTGGAAGTTAGTTCCGTTTCTGTACTAAAGCTACACACAGCCAGCGGTACAACAATGTTGTTGCAGTGGACTGGCGGAGTTGGTCGGTGTGGAAACAAAGGTCATTGGTAGTCGCTGAACAGCAACGTTAACCTAATCCGATTAGTTGCAATAAGTGAAGCCGGTCATGATGGAATGGGGGTTTTTGCAACGAAAAAGGTGCAATCCAGCAAGGCGTACTAATTTTTGCGGGGAATGGATAGTCCAAAATCTGTCCAGGAGTGTACTACCGGTATGCTCTTGACGAAGCAGGTACATGCTTATACGAGGCCTGCCTGATGGTCTGATGAGCATGTCTTCAACTACATGTGTTTTTCGGATTTAGCTTGGACGCACTACTGCAGCTAGCTGTACTGAATGCCCATTATGCTGCTGCTGGTGAGTAGAGCAAATCATAGTTGATGCTGATTATTCAGCAGTAGGTCGATGGGTAGAGCACTTTCGCTGCATCATCAGCTCGCGCAACCGCTACATAAGCGGCCCTGTAACCACGCGATCGCAACTAACTACCCAATCCACAGCCCCCGATTGCCCAGTTCAAACAGGCATCACTCCCCACCAGTATCTGCTTCAGCAGCGGGGCCTTAGCCTGCAGTTTTCAGAAGCATGTTGCTAAGCCTATCGAGCCAAGCATATTATGACAACAGCCAATTCGGCAGGTCGCTGAAGGAGCCCTCCAAAATTAGCTAGTAGGAAAAGAGTTGGCTGATGGCAACCATGAATTTCAACACCACCAATTCGACCTTCCGACAGCTCCTTGGCAATGGATTAACGTACCATGTGCCGCCTTTTCAGCGCGACTATTCCTGGAGTGAAGACGAGTGGGATGATCTCTGGCAGGACATGATTGGACTATTCGAGGAAGATGGCGAACCCGCTCATTATATGGGCTATCTCGTGCTGCAATCTTCCGACAGCAAACGCTTTGACATCATCGATGGGCAACAGCGAATGACCACCCTTAGCATCATGATTTTGGCGGGTCTATCTTATCTGAGCGATCTGATTGATGCTGACCTAGATGCTGCTAACAACAGGCTCCGTAAAGATCAGCTTCAGAATAGCTACATCGGTTATGTCGATCCAGTCAGTCTGGTGCCCCGCTCTAAGCTAGAGCTAAACCGTCATAACAATCGGTTTTACCAAACTTATCTAGTCCCCTTAGAGCGTATCCCTCGACGAGGACTCAATGCCTCCGAACATCAGCTTCGTAAAGCATTTGGGTGGTTCAAAGATCGCTTAAAAGCTCGTCTGGGGACACAGCCCCAAAGTGGACAGAACTTTGCAGCCTTTATCGATGCCTTAGTAGACAAACTCTTTTTTACAGTTATCACCGTTACAGATGAGCTAAATGCCTTTAAGGTGTTTGAAACCCTTAACTCTAGAGGCGTTCGACTTTCTGCTACTGATTTGTTGAAAAACTATCTATTCTCTCTGATTAGCGCAGGGGAGACCCATGAAACTGAAGTGCAGTCTCTTGAAGATTTGTGGGAACGAATTGTGGGTCTTCTCGGCAGTGAAAGTTTTCCAGAATTTCTGCGGGTCTTTTGGAATAGCCGCCACAAGTTAGTTCGCAAAACCGATTTATTTAAGACAATTCGCCGCAATATTACGACTCGCGAAGGGGCATTTTCTCTAGTTAGGGATCTAGACTACTGCGCAGATATTTACTCTGGGCTTCGAGATCATCAAGATCCGAGATGGCAAACCTCCGAGAGTCAGGCTCTCAAGCAGCTATTGATGTTTGGCGTTCGCCAACCCCTGGCGATGCTGATTGCTTGCTGTCAGAGATTTTTTGATAGCGATCGCAAATCCTTTACCCGTACTTTACAAGCTATAGCGGTGATTTCGCTGCGATATAACGTCATTTGCAACCTACCCACCCACGAGCAAGAAACGCTTTACAACGAAGTCGCCAGAAAGGTCTTTGAGGGTACCTACGGAAGTTATCAACAGGTGCGCGCAGCTTTGCAGAAAGTTTACCCAGCTGATCGGCAGTTCAAAGGCGCTTTCTCAGAGAAGGAATTGCGAACGACCAATAGCCGTAACAAGAAAGTTGTACGCTACATTCTATTTGAAATTGAACGGCAAAAATCCGGTAGGGACTTCGACTTTGAAAGTGCAACCTACAGCCTAGAGCACATCTTGCCAGAGAACCCCTCTGAAGCTTGGAACTATGAAGCTTGGAACTATATTGAGGAGGCCAAGCAAAACCGGCTGATCTATCGCCTAGGCAATATGACTCCCTTAGAAACCAATCAAAATCGGGATTTGGACAATACTGATTATGCAGCAAAACGAGCTATTTACAAGGAAAGTGACTTTCAAATCACCCAAGCAATCGCGGAACGATACGACGCCTGGGATGAAGCCAAAATTGAGGCTCGACAAAAGCGGCTAGCAGATGTGGCAGCAGGCATTTGGCAGATTGATTTTGGCGGCTGACTTGGGGACTCAAATTACCCTAACGCTAGTTGTTTCATAAAACAATTAGCTCTCCAAAGTCCCAAGCAGCTCTAAAAAAGCTTGGTTTAGCAGCTGATAGCCTTGCTCATTAAAGTGCAGTTCATCCTTGCGATGGGCTTTCTGCATCAGCCCGTCTTCATTGGCTAAGACAGCAAATCCGTCAAATACAATCACGTTCTCATCAGCCAGAGTGGTGATGTAGTCATTGATCTCATCCACGGCCACGGCCACCTCATCGGACCAAACGGGTCTGCGCGCCAGCGGCACTTCGCCGACGGGGAGAAGGGTACTCACGATTACGGTCGCCCCGATGTCCTCAGAGGCCTTGACCATCTGCTCAAGGTTGGCGCGCGTATCGGCCATGATCTGATCTCGTCGCCCTGGGAAAAGTGCGATGGTCTTGAGATCGTTGACCCCCACTTGAATCACCACTACGTCTGGCTGCAATGGATCAATGTGAGCACCAAAACGTTGCAGGGTTTGGGTCGTCGTTTGGGAGCCGATACCCCGGTTAATAAACTCATACTCGCTGGCATCGGGGGCAGGCCAGCTCGCCGCCCTTGAGTCTCCCCAGAAAACGACCCGCGTCGTGTCTGCTGGGGTGGGCTCGGGAGTATCCCTGAAATACTCTAGCCCCAAAGGATCGAGGCGAGTTTGGTTGAGTTCGACATAATATTTTTTGACCTGCCCATAGAGCAGAAAGTTGAGCGCGACTGAGCCTCCCAAGGCTATGACTCCTAGAGCGCCGAGCATCAGGCCAATTTTGTTGAATTTCATAGCAGGGTAAGATTTTCGGGAGCTTGGTCTTTGCTACAAAAAAGACGCTGCTTTTTCCGCAGGGTTTTCTGCGAGGCCTTGGAGTTTCTGGTTTGAAATCTCTTGATAGTTGCTCGACCGATCGGCTTTGGGGATTCGGAGACTTATACAAAATCCTGTCTAGCTATATCCGATATCGAAGGGCGTAGAGTTTTACGCCCCTGACAGGCTGCAATTTTGAATCGGAGGTACTGTATTCGGGTTGGGTATTACTTCAGGCTCAAAGCCACCTTTTGGGCCAGCTCCGCCATCCGATTAGAATAGCCCCACTCGTTGTCGTACCAGGCCAATACCTTGACCTGCGTGTCATCAACAACCAGGGTAGATGGGGCATCAACAATCGAAGAGCGCGGATCGTCTTTGTAATCAATCGAGACTAAGGGCCGCTCTTCATATCCTAAAATTCCTTCCAAAGCGCCTGCCGCTGCTGTCTTAAACAGGGTGTTGACCGCCTCAACCGTGGTCGGCTGCTCGACCTCAAACACACAGTCAGTCAGGGATGCATTCAATAAGGGCACCCGCACGGCCAGGCCATTGAGCTTGCCCTTAAGTTCGGGATAGATCAGGCTAATTGCGGTGGCTGAGCCTGTTGTTGTCGGCACCAGCGATAAACTATTGGCTCTGGCGCGTCGCAAGTCTTTGTGGGGGGCATCCACAATCGTTTGCGTGTTGGTAATGTCGTGAATCGTTGTGATGACGCCGTGGCGAATGCCTAACCCTTCATGAATGACTTTGACGACGGGGGCAAGACAGTTGGTGGTGCAGGAGGCGGCTGTTAGCAGGTGATGGGTTTGGGGCTCATACAGGTGATCGTTGATGCCCATCACAATATTGAGCGCTTCCTGCTTAACCGGGGCGGCCACAATTACCTTTTGAACGCCGCGCTTAAAGTAGGGCTCTAGCAGTGCGGGTGTTCGAAACTGGCCCGAGCATTCCAGCACTATATCGATGCCCAGTTCATCCCAGGGCACCTCACCTGGGGTGGCATAGTCGGTAAAGCTGAGGGGCTGCCCATCGATCAGAAAGGCTTTATCACCCGCTGCCTCAACGTCTGGGTGCCAGCGACCGTGCACCGAGTCAAATTTGAGTAGGTGAGCAGCGGCGGCGGTGCCGCCCTTGAGCTCATTAACGTGGACAAACTCAAGCTCGGGCCATCCCCAAGCGGCTCGTAAGACGAGCCGGCCAATCCGGCCAAATCCATTAATTGCGACTCGCACCATCGTGACTATCCTTATTTACATTTCAAATATTATTGAAATGAAGTCCCGTGCGCAATAGGCCTTCGAAGAAACGATTCAACTTAAATTGGTCAACTCAGACGAGTCAAAAGCAAATCAAACTATTCAAAAGCGAGTTAGGGCTTGTCAAGTGTAGAAGGAATAGCTCGGCGGCTCAGTCGGGACAGATTCTAGCGGGCAGAATCGGGCTCAGTCGTCGAAATTCTGAGAGATAGGCCTCTAGCTCGAGAAACCGGGGTAGGTTCAAGCTGTAGTAAATCCAGCGGCCTTCTTGACGGCCTTTTATCAGCTGGGCTTCTCGTAAGGTTTTGAGATGAAATGAGAGCTTGGACTGGGTGATTTTGAGGGTATCTGCGATATCACAGGCGCAGAGCTCATGCGATCGCAGCGCCTCAATCACCTGCACCCGTAATGGATCGGCCAGGGCGTGAAAGCAATGGGCAACAGAGGGCGAGGACACAGATGACATTTACAGCCTTAGAGAGTTGCACTCTGCCATAATAGCGAGATTTGGGCGAGCGACGGCGATGTCGGGAAGACCACAGAGATTTTTAGTCTTTAGGGGGACGGGCTTCAAAGAGAACGTTCATTAAAATCTTGTCTATAAACCACATTCTTACCCAAGCTCCTACCCGAGAAAGTATTTTGCAACTTAATCTGCTGTCAGCCAATCGCCAAAAAGCGATCGCAATCCATCAGCGGCTCTGTGCAGAGTACGGCTGCCCAATCGCGTATTTCCATCAGCTTGATCCGCT
>JBCBZL010000358.1:0-4672 GCA_039815385.1 Cyanobacteria bacterium P01_A01_bin.114 | reverse complement strand
TTTGTGGGGGGGGGGGTGGGTCATAGCCTTCCTCGCCCACCCCCACCACCACATTGTTCGAAAATATTGAACAATAGAATTTTAGCGCAGCGATATGCCATAATGCAACCATGCGGCCAATTTACCATCCAGAGCGCGATCAGATTACGCTGGCCGGGGTGCTTTACGCCCTGGGTGACCCGGTGCGACTAGAGATTGTGCAGCTACTGGCCCAAAAAGGCGAGCAAGCCTGTCGAGATTGTGGAGGTGCGATCGCAAAGTCAACCCTCTCCCATCACTTCAAGATCCTGCGAGAGGCGGGGGTAATCGCTACCGAAAAGTCAGGGACCCAGCACTTAAACTCCCTCCGCATCGAAGACCTAGAAACCCTGTTTCCAGGGTTGCTAGAGACAATTTTGAAATCTTTGAATCCTCAAGGGTCAGAGGTAATAGGGCCAAAGGTAACATAGAAACAGGTCAAGTCAGATTTGACTTTAAACCAGATACAAATCATGGTTCTACACTTCGACCCGCGCCATTGTTTGCCTTCCTCTGCTGAGCTACCTGACTCAGACGATACCCCTGTGGATAATGAGTTACAAAACCTGATTCCCAACCTGCTTGAGGCAATTTTGGCAATGGCCTGGCCCGACCGGATGGACTGGTTTTTTGGGGTAGACATGGGCATCTATTTTGACCCAGAGCAGCCCGCGATTGTCCCAGATGGGTTTCTTAGCCTAGGGGTTGAGCGCTTTATCGGAGAAGAAGGCCGACTCAGCTACGTATTTTGGGAAGAAGATAATATTGCCCCGATTTTGGCAATAGAAGTGGTCTCTAAAACCTACGGAGGCGAATATGAACGCAAGAAAATCAGCTACGCAGATTTGGGGATTCAATACTACGCAATCTATGTTCCTAGTCGGCACTCGCGCCGCAGGCATGAAACTCTGGAGGTTTACACGCTGGTTGATGGCAAATATGAGCTGTTAACGGGTGATCCAGTCTGGTTGCCAGAGATTGGCCTAGGGCTAGGTCGCGATCGGGGGACCTATCTGGGGCGAGAGCGGGAATGGCTCTACTGGTACAACGAAGCGGGGCAGCGTTTGCCAACCCCAGAGGAGAAGGTTCAAGCGGCTGAGCAAAAGGCACAACAAGCTGAGCAAAGAGTGCTGCAAGCACAGGAAAAAGTTCTGCAAGCCCAGGCACGGGCAGCTCAGCTGGCTGCAAAATTAAAGGAAATGGGGATTGACCCAGGGGCTTTATAGCAACTGGCAATTTAAGTGCTCCAAACTGGAGCGGCAATTAAAAGGAACGTCGTACCAAGAATCACCTCGCAGCAGCCGTTTTTTATTGAGGACGGACAAATTTCAGAGTAATGCCCCCAGTATTGCCTAATTTACCGCCATTACCCACCAAGCTAAGCTGACCTTCGGCATTGATTTCGACGGAGAGTTCAACCTCGTTAAGCTGTAAGACTGCGTTGGCCGTGCTGGCTTGATCAAACAGGTCGTTGACAATCGCCAGCATACCCTGCATTTGGCTTTTCAGCGCCTGGGCATCGAGGGAAACGCGCTTCCGTTTGGCGACGGTTTTAATCGCTTCTATCGATCGGGTCGGGCCAAAGCCGCCGCCGGTATCAAAACCGCCGTCCCGACGACCTTCGATTTCAACGGTTTCCTCAGCGACTTCGGTTTCTGCAACGATCCAAAGCGTATTTTCGTCGGTCATCGGTCAGAACTCCTCACAGTAAGAGAATAGGGTGCTGTAGCTAACTGGACTGAATTACAAAATTTAGTGTAGAAGATATCAAGATACAGGTTAGAAGAAATAACAGATGTTCAGACCTGGATGCACCATATTTAGGAAATTTACGCTCTGATTGCCGTTACGCAAATTGAAACAGCCCAAAGTTGTATCTTTCTAGCTGCCACACTAGAGCCGTTGCTAAGCCCCTAATTTGAATCAGATTAGCTTGCAGGGGCAGTGTCTTGGAGGGTTTACAGAATGAAAATCCAGCTTGAGCGGCAGCTGTCCAAACTGGCGGTTGTTGGGCTGTTGATTACTCCCGGCATCGTTTCGATTGAGAGCGAGCCTGCCTATGGGTGCTCTTGCATGCAGCCTGAGTCGGCATTGGTGGAGCGCGATCGCAACGCCGCTGTGTTTGCTGGCGAAGTGAGCGGCATTACCCCCACCGCGACGGGTTATACCGTCGATTTCACTGTATCGGATCAGTGGAAAGGCGATCTGGGTGAAACGGTTCAGGTCACAACTGCTGATAACAGCGCCGCCTGCGGCTACTACTTTGAGGTGGGGCAAGCCTATCTCGTCTATGCCTACGGAGACAGCACCGACTTATCTGTAGGGCTTTGCAGCCGGACAACGCTGCTAGAGAATGCCGCTGCCGATATCGCTGAGCTAGCAGGGGAAACGTCTGAACAGCGCGTGGAACCAACCTCCGAATGTTTTTGAAGCGATGTCTGTCAAAGTTAAATTTTCGGGTTTGGTGAGTGGGTGAGTGCGCTGCGCTGGTGAGTAGGTTAGCACTGTCTTGCCATCTCACTATCTCACCATCTCACCTCGCCTAACCGAAATTTTAAGCTTGACACAGTGCTAGAGCAAACTAAGCTGATCAACATCAGCGGGCGGCTTGGGTTTTCGCTTGCGTCGCTTAGGCGGGATGACATTGACGTGGGCGACAAACCAGGTGCGCAAGGCTTTTGCCTGGGCCGGATCTAGACGGTTGAGATCAAGGGCCGTTGGAAAAAGCGCCTCTATGGGCTGCTGCGCCCAGGTGATTTCGCTGGGGTAGCGGTCGGCCCCAAACGGGGTCAGGTCGGAAGGCATCTGACCCAGGTAGGGCACCACATTTTGAGTCTGCAAAAACTTCTCACGCTGCTGCTCTAGCTGCTGAACGCGCTGATGGCGGGCTTTGCGATAGTCCAAAATGGGAGCGGGGTAGCCTTTAGTCGGTGGGGGGGTGCCCAGCTGCTGAGGGGATAGGTGAGCTAGCTCTGGCACCCAGCGTTTAATAAAATTGCCGTCCGGGTCGCAGCGATCGACGGCGGCCTGACCAGGATTATAAATACGGGTCCAGGTTTTGTTGATGCAGTGGGTCACACCAGCCTGCATCGCCCACTGGTAGTGATCGATGGGGCAGTCACCGTCGATCAGATGGCGCATAAAATGCAGCGCCCCATAGCGCCAGTCCATGCCCAACAGGTTACTGAGAAAACTGGAGTATATCGCGCGACTGCGAAAGTTGAGGGCCAGATAGCCGCCGGTCGCTTGCAAACAGCGGGCGGCGGCATCAACGATGGGGAAGCCCGTTTCACCCACCTGCCAGGCACGGTAGAGAGCTTCGTCAAAGGGCCAGCCGTCGGCGTCAAAGATTTCGTAGAGCGATCGCAGCTCCAATTGCGGCAAATAGCGAAACCGCTGGGTGAAGCCACTGCCCCAGCGTAGCCGCGAAACCAGCTGCTGATGGCTGCGGCGGACGCGGTGATCGCCATGATCGCTCGCCTGCCAGACGGTTTGCACACATTCTCGGATTGAAATTGCCCCAAATTTAATGTGGGGGCTCAGGCCTGTGGTGGCCTCGGCACCGGGGTAAGACAGCTGCCAGTAGTAGCGATCGGCCTTGTTTTCAAGAAAGTCTTGGAGTAGCTGACGGGCCTCAGTTGTACCCCCTGGGGGAATCGGCTTGCTGTCGCTGACGTGGCCGAGTTTCGTCAGGTCTGGAAGCGTCTCGCTGAAAATCTCGTCGGGCACGGCTACTTCGGCTGGGGCTGGGACGGGCACTGCCCTCATTTCTTGATACCACCAGCGGCGGTACTCCGGGTAGGGAACCAGATCAGGCCAACTGGCGGCGGGCTCAAACCAACGAATTTTCATCCCTTGCTCAGCCAGGGCCTGGTTGAGCCGAGCATCGCGGACGCGGCCATAGATGCGCTCGCAGTCGGTGTAGCTATAGATGCCGTCGGCCTGGGTGGCTTGTACTAACTGCAGGAGAACGTCTACCGGGTCTCCAAACCGCAAGATTAGCCGACCGCCGCGCGATCGCAAATCGTCATCTAGAGATCGCAAGCAGTCTAATAAAAAGGCCACTCGAGCTGCCCCAGTCTCAGGGTGATGCAGCAGCGACTGATCAAACACAAAAACCGGAATAACCGCCCCCCGTCGCGCTGCCCGGTAAAGGGGAGCGTGGTCATAGAGTCTCAAATCTCGTCTAAACCAAACGAGGGTGCGATTCATAATCTGATACTGCCCCAGCTAGCCCTGATTTAAATTCTAAAGAGATTTTGAAGGGAGGGCTAGAGCCGTACACAGATGGGGCTCAAATAGCCTGACAAGGCTGGGCTGGCGGAGGATACATAAAATTTGATCAAATATAGTATACATGTACTACACTTGTTCTATAGTCAGTCAAACGACCGGAGGTTCAGCCATGCCCCGTCTATCTCAAAGTCTAGATACCTCTGGTCGCCGTGCCTATCGGCCACCCACAGCCTCTCGACTATCGGCGACGGTTCCTAAGCAGCAAAAACGAGCTGCGCCCAAGCCATCGACCCGTCCGCGTCGGGCTCGTCGGGGAGGGAAAGCCCTGCTGGCAGGTGGGTCAATGGCTTTTTTAGCTGCGCTGGCAATCGTCCCGACTCAGCTTAAGCCTTCAGACACGACGACTGCGCCTCAGTCG
>JBCBZL010000365.1:0-4505 GCA_039815385.1 Cyanobacteria bacterium P01_A01_bin.114 | reverse complement strand
GTCCCGTCTGGCAGAGTTTGAGGCTCAATAGGCATATATTGCCCCTCTATCAAGCGCTGGCCCTTAAGCTGTGGATTTAGATAATCGCCGCTGGGGTCGAATTGAAAATATTCTGATACTCCAAGCTGAGCATAGAGCTGAGGTTTGATTTCCTCATCCTTCCGTTTTGTGGTCTTTGAGGTGATTTCTAAAACAAAGGCGGGTACTTTTCCACCCTCTTGCCAAACCTTATAAGTTCTGCGATCGCGCTTACTCACCCCAAACACGACAAATACGTCAGGGGATAGGCTTTTAGAAGCATCTCCTTCTTGGTAATAAATAAACAGATTGCCTGATACATAGACCTGTGGGCGACTTTGGAAAAATAAGCGCAATGCTTCTACGCAATAGACCAGATAGTCCCGCGTGATATCGCTTTCTGACATCGGTTGGCCATCACTTTCGGGATACTCCACCCGGAGTGGTTTTGTTTGAGGCAGTTCGACCATAAAATCCCCCAAGAAGGCCCCTATGGGACTCTATCCAGCATCTAAAAACGCGTACTTTACCTGACTCTAGCACCTGATTTAAGCCCTCGCCTGGAACTAATTCTGCGTTCCTCCCTGCTCTCCTGCTCCCATTCTCGGCATAGGCAGCCCAAGGCCAACCCCTACCACCGACCCCCTTATACCCGCGTTACATACAACGCCGCTCCACCCCCTTTCGCCTTTCCCCCTTTGCCTTTCCCCATACAGGCGTTGCATGCAACGCCCCTACCCTTCGCCTTTCCCCCTTCGCCTTTCCCCCTTCGCCTTTCCCCCTCTAAGACATAGACAAGCAGAAGACCAACCCCTATCACCCACCAATCACTAATCACTAATCACTAATCACCATTGAGCAACGCAACCAAATGTTGCGAATTTTAAACCGATCTCCCTCTAAGGGCTGATCTGAGCCGCCTACCTTGATACACTGAGCCTTACACGCTGGTAATTTAGACTGGCATGATCCATAAAAGCGGTTTTGCCTGATTGGCAAACTCGTTAGCACATCTCCTATACATAGCTTGATAGAGGACTCATGGTAGATTCCCTAAGAAAACCAAGTGTTGACGAAATCCGGCCTGGGATTAAGGCCCCCGCGAGCGACACGATTCTAACGCCACGCTTTTATACCACTGATTTTGACGAGATGGCCGAGATGGACATCTCCGGTAATGAAGACGAAATGCTGGCCATTTTAGAAGAGTTTCGTACGGACTATAACCGTCACCATTTTGTCCGCGACGAGCAGTTTGAGCAGTCTTGGGATCACCTTGATGGCGACACCCGCAAGCTGTTTATCGAGTTTTTAGAGCGCTCCTGCACCGCTGAGTTTTCTGGCTTTTTGCTCTACAAAGAACTCAGCCGCAAACTTAAAGATAAGAGCCCGGTGGTAGCCGAGTGCTTTAACCTAATGTCCCGCGACGAGGCGCGTCATGCTGGCTTTTTGAATAAAGCCATGTCTGACTTTAGCCTGCAGTTAGACTTGGGCTTTTTGACCAAAAGCAAGAAGTACACCTTCTTTAAGCCCAAATTTATCTTCTACGCGACCTACCTGTCAGAGAAAATTGGTTACTGGCGGTACATCACCATTTATCGCCACCTGGAGTCGCATCCTGAAAATTGCATCTACCCAATTTTCCGTTTCTTTGAGAACTGGTGCCAAGACGAAAACCGTCACGGTGACTTCTTTTCGGCGATTATGAAGTCTCAGCCTCAGTTTCTCAATGATTGGAAAGCTAAACTGTGGTGCCGCTTCTTTCTGCTGTCGGTGTTTGCCACCATGTATCTCAACGACCTGCAGCGCAAAGATTTCTACGCTGCGATTGGTCTAGATGCTCGTGAGTATGACATCCACGTCATCAAGAAGACCAACGAGTCTTCGGCACGGGTGTTCCCGATCATCCTTGACGTTGAGAATCCGAAATTTGTTGAGACATTAGATCACGCTGCAGCAGCTAATAATCATGTAGTCTCTATCGGCAAGACTAACCAGCCTGGTTTTGTTAAGCTGCTGCGTCGGATTCCTCACATTGTCACCATCGGCGTTGACATGCTGAAGCTATATCTGATGAAGCCAATTGATGCTGACGCAGTACGCGGCACGGTTCGATAACGAGCTCATATCAGAGACCTATTCTCAAAAGATAAGCGCAGGGTGATGGTCACCCTGCGCTTATCTTTTTGAGGTCCATATTGCCAAACCGCCACCGCGCCCGCGGGCGGCCAGACAACTCTCATTGACTAAGAAATAGGTGAAAAATGCCTGATCTTTGAGGGTTTGCTGCTGGAAATTGGCTTCGCGGTCAGCCCCACCTCGCACCGGCCCGGCGTAAAGTTTGAGCCCCCTGAGCCTCACTTCAAGCTGGGTAAAGTCAAAGGCAAGGCTATTGGTCTTAGGCCAAAACTGAGTGGGGCCTGTCAGCTGTAGCTGCAACGGGCCTAAGCTGACTGAGTTTTTGACCGTGCCCATGTCTGAGCCTGGTTCTTGAGCCTCATAGGCGAGCTGAATATTGAGAAAGCTTGGGATAAACCGACCGGCCCCCATGACGGTGCCTGCTTTTTTACGAGTTTTGACGGTGCCTGTAATAAAGCCCAGTTGCCAGGTGCCGAGCAGCTGCTCGTAGCGGTAGCGAACTTTATCGCGCTTCGCCTGCTTTTCGGCGGCGAGTAGGGCCTCAGCAACGTGATTTTTATCAGGAGCTTTGACGGCGTTTGGGGCAGTCCCTCGACCTTGGAGATATGCGATCGCATCCCCCAAACCTTCGTCTCTGACATTCAAATCTTGCATAGGCCCCCGCAGCTCATCCGCCTATCATAGCTGCTGAGCCACCTCTGAAGACGTTGCCGCACAGCCCCCGTTGGCCCGGCTAAACCGAGACGCCTGTTGGATCGATTCCACCGTCCAGGCTTCGCAGGTTTCACCAAGTTGAGTATCGGAGCCCACTTGAATTAGCTCAGTGCGTCCCTGGCCCTGAGCAAAGGGGCGAATCGAATCAATCTGAACCCCTGCCCGCACTAACGTCAGCGCCACCAGCTGGACATCTTCGCGAGAGACGTCGGCCCCAAACCAAATCGCATTGGTCGGTCTATCTGGAATAATCGGGTCTTTGGCTTCAGTTTTAAAGCCCAGTTCACTCAGCTGTGCGCCCACAATGCCCTGGTCCACATCTTTCGTAAAATACTCAACCGCGATACCACGCTGCTGCCGTTCATCCACCTTGCTCTGACCGGTCGAAAATAGCTCTACCTCCCCTGATTCAAGAATCTCATCTTGTAGGGCGGCCTCAGCTTCTAAGCTCTGGGCTAGCTGTTCTACACTGTCAGAAGAATATCCTAAGCTCTTGAGATGGATGAGCAGCGCTTCCAAATCTTCATCAACGCTGTCCGTCGTGGTCTTAACTGACTCCAGCAGCTCTAGCAGGCGCTTATTATTCTCAGTCAACGTTTGGATAGACGAAGAAGACTGCTGAGTCGATTCGGTCAGGGCGGTAATTTCTTCCTGAGCTTCCCGCTCAGCCTTTTCAGTCTCAATATTTGACACCACCTCCAGACCAAAAATCCCGGCAAACGAGAGCACAATCAGCCCGAGCATCAGCGCCTTATGCTTAGAATTTTCTTTGAGATCAAACAGTAAAGAAACGATCCCTAATAGCAGAGTCAATAGCGGAATCGCAAACGCTTGAAGAGGCATGGGTAATCTCCTGACGGGCTAACGGACTCTTCAGAAAACCCCCTTCAGATTCCCGATGGGTGAGCCGCGCCAACTGCAAAAGTGTCACAAGTTTGAACAGCACGCAAGCGTCTCCACAGGTCGTAGATTGGCCAATTCAAGCGATCGCGCTGGCCTCACCCCACAATCAGCAAGGTCTTTTTCAAAACTGACATGAGTGCATAACCCGGCAGGGGTTGGTCCTAATAGATCTGTAGAAGACCCCATTAGATCGGTTGAGATCATCTGCGACATGGTTAATCTATCTGGCAAATACCAAAAGGTTTTCACACGCACCCTCGTCTGGGTCACCGCTGAGGTCATTCTCACCCTGCTGGGCATTGACGACCTCGCCGACTACAGCGAATTTATTTTTGAGCGCAATGCAGTCGTGCAGCAAAGGCCAGCTATCACCCAACGGTTAGAAAATGGTGAGGTCCCAGTCAGTATCATTCAACCCATCGGTGCCGACCAGCTGCACGCGAACGTCTAGGTAGCGATCGCAATATAGCTTGCATTGCTTATATCGAGGGTTGGGGCTACCCAGCACCGCATCCTGCTCCGCATAAATCCTCAGCAAATCAGCCCGGCTCACCATACCCCGCTCTACCGTTTTTGGGTCAGACGATGACATAGAAAACCTCAAGAATTAGCTGCTCCAGAATAAGCGGACTTGAGACCATCCCAAATATCTTTCGGAAAAGCTTAAACCTTCGCCCTATAGCCCAAGGGGCATGGCTACGCTAGCGCCTTTCCCCCTTCCCCCCCTACAG
>JBCBZL010000168.1:0-10493 GCA_039815385.1 Cyanobacteria bacterium P01_A01_bin.114 | reverse complement strand
GACTATATCCAGCAGTTTTTAGTCATGCTGACCGCCCACGAAGTGGGCCATACTCTGGGGCTGCGGCACAATTTTGCCGGTAGTCGTCTGTTGGCCCCTGAGGCGCTCAACGATCCAGACATTACCCATGATCAAGGGTTAGTCAGCTCTGTGATGGATTATATTCCCCCTAATATTGCCCCGCCTGGGGTCGAGCAAGGCGATTTTTTTCCGATGGGTTTAGGGGCCTACGATCGGTGGGCGATTGAGTATGGCTATCGAACGGTGCCGCCAACCCCGCTACAGCGAGGAGAACAAAGGCTCCTAAGCCAAATTGCGGCACGCAGTGATGGGGCAGCACTGGCCTATGCCCCTGACGAAGATATCTTTGACTTTATTGATCCAGAGGTCAACGCCTGGGATTTGAGTAACGATCCGCTACAGTTTGCCGCCTGGCAGTTAGAAAATGCCCAGGCGGTCTGGCAGCGGCTTGATCGCCTGTCGGTCAATCGGGGCGATGGCTACGGTGGGCTACGGCGGCGCGTAGATTTGGTATTTAAATATTTTCGGAACAATACGTTAACCTTGACTAACTACATTGGCGGTCAGCGATTTCAGCGGCTTGATCCGTGGGGCGCTCACGATCAAACCCCCCTGCAGCCGATCTCGGCAGCCAAGCAGCGAGAAGCCCTGGCAAAGCTGAGTCAGTCTGTCTTTGCGCCAGATGCGTTTGATTTCTCACCGCGATTGCTCAACCAGCTCCCCCCCGATCGCTGGCAGCATTGGGGGGCCTCGTTCACATCGGCTCAGCTTGACTACCCCATTTATGAACGCGTTTTGGTGTTGCAAAGCATGGCGCTGAGCGATCTGATGTTTTCAGAACGTCTGGCTCGGGTGCGTGACATGGAGTTTAAGTCTGACAGTGAGGATATTTTTACCCTTCCAGAGCTGTTTGAGTCGCTATATCAGAGTGTTTGGGCTGAAGTGGTGACGCCTGATGGAGCGCTGCCAGAGGTCTCTAGCCTGCGCAGGGGCCTACAGCGCCATCATTTAAATATTCTGTCGAACCTGGTTTTGCGACGCTCCTTTGACGATGTCTCGTCAGCCCAAAGTTTCACAGACTTTATCGCCCTGACGGTGACGCTGGGAGCCCCTGAAGATGCGCGGGCCCTGGCCCGCTATCAGCTGCGTCAGATGTATCAAGATCTTGAAAAAACCTTGTCTCGACAGGGTGGGCAGATGGCGGTGACCACCCAGGCCCATTTAGAAGCGGTATGCGATCGCATTGAACAAGTTTTAGAGGCTCCCCTGTTAGGCACGTAAGAGATTTGTAATCAGAAAACATACCGTTTTTAGAGTTCGGTAGCGGGTAGTGGGTAATGGGTAGTGGGTAGTGGGTAGTGGGTAATGGGTAATGGGATGTCGATAAGAAAAGGGGGCTTGAATATCTCAAGCCCCCATCTGCAATCACTCTAACCTGTGTCACATCTAAACTGGAAGAAACACAAACTTGATAGCTGGCACCCTAAAAGCTGTAGCCAACCCCGGCAACAAACCCAACATCGTCACCGCCGTCCTGGAAGGGAGAGTAGACAACAGACCCGTTGACCAAGAACTGTTCGGTGATGCGATAGTCAGCCCCGCCCGTCACGGCAAACTCAATGTCGCTGTCTGCACCAATGTCACCGTTGATGCCAGCGCCCAGCCAGGGAAAGAGTCGACCTTGGCCATCTACCGCGTCAAAGTCGTAGGTAATTGGCAGAACGTAGCTGACATCATCGCTGTCGTCAAAGTCAAAATCGGTGCTGACAGCGGGACGAACTGAGAGATTGTCGTGGACGGTGACTTTACCATTGACGGCGAAGCCTTCGTCGCTGCCGCCAATGCCGATGTAGTTGTAGTCTGGAGCGGTTTGGGCATTGGCAGCTAGAGGAGCAGCCACAATTGCAGCCGCCGCCAACCCAACCGTGAGTAAAATGCGATTAAATTTCATGGTTTTCTCCTCGAAACGATCCATATAGTGTGGGATGTGTGAAGAGAACTCTGCGCTTGCTTTTGTTCTCTATGGTTTAGTTGTATCGTTGGCCCTCTGCAGTCATCAGTCAGAGAGTGCCACTTTTCAAAGGCGGATCCGTTTTTTGGGGCCAAAATACCCGAAAAGTCGTTGGGTTAAGCTGTGACAGTTTGAGGGTGTGGTACAAATTGCAGAAAAGATATAAGGGGCCCTGGGGTGTTGTTATTAGGTACTCGTGATTTGTTCGAAAACGCCCATTGCCCCATTACCTAAGGCCTATCACGCAAATCTTGCATCGCGCTGGCCATGGCCAGACATCCGCGCCGAGTTGAAAACTCGGCGCGCACTGAACAAAGTTCACTGAACAACCTCAGCGTGGCAGAACTCCGTTGGGTTAAAAATCGACGCCGCGCTTGAGCTCAACCCCGCGTTCGGCGTAGTGCTTGTGGCAAAAGACCTCTGAGTGGGCACTCGCCAGTTGAAAATAAGCAGGCGGATTTTTGCAGCGACCGGTGATAATCACTTCGGTATCTTTGGGCTTACGCAGCAGCGCCTGAATAATCGGCTCTTCGGGCAGCAGCTCTAGATCTACGGTGGGGTTAAGCTCGTCGAGAATGATCGTTTTATACAAACCCGAGGCGATCGCAGTGCGGGCAATCTCCCAGCCGCGCTCAGCTTCGACATAGTCGATGGTTTGCTGCTGGCCCCGCCAGACAATGGCATCGCGCCCGCAGCGCTGATGGTCAACCAGGTTGGGGTAGCTCTGGCGCAGGGCCGCGATCGCAGCGTCTTCTGTATAGCCATTGCCCCCTTTGAGCCACTGTACAATCATCACCCGATGCGACTTATCTTGGCTGATGCCCCGGCCAATGGCCTGTAGGGCTTTGCCCAGGGCGCTGGTAGACTTGCCCTTGCCGTCACCCGTATAGATTTCGATGCCCTTTAGCCCTGGGATGTCTAACTCAGCATGGATTTGCGGCTTCATCTCAGAGTGTAAATCGGCGATCTCGAGCAGCGCGGGGGGGGCACCGCGCCCGGTGGCGATGACTTCAAGGTGGCTGTGTTTGCGCTTGAGGGTACGGACGACGTCGTCCACGGGCAGCAGCTCCAAATCGAGCACCGGGTTGAGCTCATCCAGCACCACCACCGAGTAAAGGCCCGATGCGATCGCCCCCTTAGCGACATCCCACCCCCGCTGCGCCTCTTGCTTGTCAAAGCGAGTGATGTCGTCGGGGCCAAAAAACTCAGCCCGCCCGGTCCGCACCTGGTCAATCAGGTGCGGAAACCCCCGCTGCAGCGCCTCAATCGCCGCATCTTCGTCATAGGTGCGGCCTGGCCCTTTGAGAAACCGCAGCAGCAGCACCCGGCTTTCCATAAACGTTTGAATACCCAGACCGATGGAGCGCAGCACCACCCCCAGCGCCACCTGAGATTTGCCTTTGCCCTCACCGTCGTAGACGTGGATCTGCCCGACCATACGCTCGGAATGCTGCTGGGCAGTACGGATGCCAATGTCGGTGCGGACCATGGAAAAGCCTTGCGATCGGTGATTTTATTGTATCTAGATTGTATCTGGAATAGGGAATCCAGCGGCTCCATAGTGGGGGGACTCCCGACGTACACTCAGCCGAACAGAAGACGCGGGTAATTGAGCTCGACGCAGTATTAGTAGTCTGTCAATGTTCAATATTCGGGGGATGGGTGAGTGCGCTACGCGAGTGAGTACGCTGCGCTGGTGAGTCGTGAAGACCCCCTCACCACTCACCATCTCACCACTCACCATCTCACCTCGCCTACCCAAAATTTTGAGCTTGGCGCAATGCAAAGTCTGGGCGCTGTCGCTTGCGTCGACGACCCAACAGCCCGGTGCTCAAGACGGCTAAGGTCAAAATCCCTGCTGTGGGTTCGGGCACGGGCTCATATTCAAAGGTCTCACCGGGGAGCGGCGGCACCAGCGCCGGGGGGCGGCGCAGCCGAGTCGCCTGTTCGTAATCGTAGGCATAGCTGATGATTTCGGGTTCGCCAAAGTAGTTGCCCATAAACTCTAGCGACATCGGAATGCCTTCTTCTGAATAGCCCATGGGAACGGTGATGGCAGGCAGGCCGAGAATGTTGGCCTCAAAGCGAGCCGGAAGACTGCCAAAAGTGGCATATACTTCGCTAGCACCGTCTCCCTGGGGCGGTGCCAAATAGTTGAGGGTCGGGAACACAAAGGCGTCAATCCCCTGTGCTGCCATGAAGTTCTCATATTCCTGGGTGCGTAGCTGTGCGATCGCATCTAGCGCCTGCTCAACATCGGGTAGCGCCTCCCAGGGTTGTGCCTCACCTGCGGCAATCGTATCCGCAATCGATTCGACATAATCGTAAAACTCGTAGTCTGCCGGCAGAATATCGAGTAAATCAACAAAGGAGGTAATCTCATCATCGTTGTACTCCTTGATCAGCGCCTCGTAGTAAAAGGCCCGACTTTGAAGACTGCGATTACTCTCGGTGGGATAGCCAAAAGGCGGATTCCCGTCTACCAGAAAATCAATAAACCAGGTTTCATGGGCGGGAATATCCACCTCCAACAAAGTGGCCCCTTGATCCTCAAGCACCTGCTTAGCCTCTTCAAAGGCGGCCTCGACCTGCGAGTCGATGGGGAAACTCTCTCCTTTGGCAGGGTCTCCTTTGCCAATGTAAGGCCGGGGCAGGGCCAACACTTTCCCCTCTAAAGCCGTGTTGTCTAAGAAATCGGCATAGGTGTCGGGGCGACTGGCCTCAACATCTGGAATGTAAGGATTCCAAATATTGTCTGGGTCAAACGCAACCAGGGCATCCATCGCAGCAGCGGTATCTGCCACAGTTTTTGCCATCGGGCCCACCACATCTCGCTCAGCCACCAGGGGCCAGGTTCCATCCACCGAAATCAGACCCGCGCTGGGTTTGATGCCCACCAGCGCATTGTGAGTACTGGGCACGCGGATAGAGCCGCCGGTTTCGCCCCCCATCGAGAGCATGGCAAAGCTGGCGGCCACCCCTGCCCCTGAGCCGCTGCTAGAGCCGCCGGGGGTTCGCTCTGGCGCATAGGGGTTAATCACCGGCCCATAGGCTTCACTGATGCCATCGTAGGAAAAGGCCCAGGTACTCATGTTGGCCTTGCCGAGAATAATCGCCCCCGCGTCTTTGAGCTGGGCCACCGAAAAGGCATCTTCGGTCGCAATCAGCGACTTGAAGACCTCAACCCCATTAGATGTGGGTAAGCCCTCGACGTTGTAAGAATCTTTGACAATGACGGGAATACCGTGCAGAGGGCCTAAAATCTCTCCCTCGTCCCACAGCTGATCAAGCCGGGCCGCTTCTGTCAGGGCCGCTGGGTTCAAGACCGCAACTGCGTTCAGGTTTGGCCCAGAGCGATCGTAGGCTGAGATTCGCTCAAGATAAAGCTCTGTGAGCTGCGTGCTGTCTAGGGCTCCTGCCCTGTAGGCGGCGTGAACATCTGCAATGGTGGCTTCTTCTAGCGTAAAGGTGGCCGCTTCTGCCGCAGCTGGAAGAAGCCCCATCGCCAAAGCGGGGGCTGCAAGAAAGATTCGTTTCATTGGTATGGTGTCAGGTAAAAATCTTGAACTTGCAGCGACTATAAAAACCCAACATCAGAGTTTTTGTGACTCCTTTTACATTTGATGTTCTTAACTTAGAAGAACACACGAAGTTCATCTAATCTTTAACGCGAGCCACATTATTTGTGAGGGAAAGATATTGAAACGTGCGCGTTTTTGCTATTTTGAGGAGATTTTTCATTTTTAGTGCCGCTATCCGCATCTTTATCAACTTTAAACACAAGCTTATGATGCGTCTGCTCAAAACCTCGGTATCATAGAGCGACCTTATATAAAAACGGCACTCAACATGGAGCGTTCTGGATCGGTGATTGGGGTTGCGCTGCTCAGCCTGTTACTGATCCTGAGCAGTGTTGCAAAAGGGATGTCGTCAGACATGCATTACGTTTCAGGAAGACTGTATTTTCCTGAAGATTTTGGGCTGCTGTCGAGTGCGATCGCATACGTTACCCTGTCTGATGTTTCACCCCGACAAGAGAGTTCTTCAGAGATATTAGCCAGACAAATTATTCACCCCGATCGCCGACGCTCAATCCCCTTTGAGCTAGCGTATGACCCAGCCCAAATTCGCGAGCGTCACCTTTATGCAATTCAAGCTCAGACGACCGTAGCGGGTGCCGTCGTCCTCAGGAATACGTCAGCCTATCCGGTGATTACCCAAGGCCACCCCACCACTGTTGATATTTATCTTGAGCAAATAGATTAATCGTCCCGACTATCTCACAATTTCTTCAAAACCTTGCCATAGGGTAGCAGTGTGGTGGGGCAGGCGGGCCGCATACTGTAATGCCTGTCGAATATCCTCAGATTCAAGATAGGGATAATCTTCAATGATTTCGGTAGCTGTCTTACCGTTAGCGACCAAATTCAGGAGCAATGAAACAGGAACCCGCATTCCACGAATACAAGCTTGACCTGCCATAATTCGCGGATCGAACGTAATACGGTCAAACCCTAGCACGACTTTACCTCAACACCAGTCCAACATTAAATGAGTCTATTCACTTAAATGATATCTGCATTTTGAGTGACCTACTCATGTGCTCATCAGCTATCGAGGGCTTCAACGCCAGGGGTAGCGGCTCCATAGGCGATCAGCCATCCCCATTATGCGGGCGTGAGGTTAGCCATGGGCTTTCGCTGATCGCGCCCAAAATTTGAAGCTTGATGTACTTGCGGGCTGCAAATCAAGAAGACCTCAGCTAAATTAGTAAGACGACTTTAGCTGCTTGTGCCCCATGCCTGATTCCGGTTCTTTGGATTTCCGGTTAGTAACGCGTATCTGCCATTTGCAGCAAGCGCTTGATCAGGCACTCTGGTCATTGGAAGATTTGAGTAAAAAGGCTGATGCTAGGGAGTTTTTAGAAATTCAGCTAGCCGAAACTGAGAAATACGCCAACGTTCAACACCGCCTGATTCACGAGCTTCAGCAAAAGTTAACCTTTGCCCAGCAGGAATATAGCCAGGATATTCAATCGATCAGCGGGCGGGTTGGGGCGCTGCTGCTGCATCAGCAAATGGAGCTTGATCGGCTACAGCGGCGATTACAGCAGGGGCACACTGAGATCCAGTCTTACCTCAACCATCTGACGGTTCGTCACAGAACACCGTCTACTAACCCAGAAGATGAGCGACTGGCGCTTAAAGCTGAAGTTCAGATTGCTCGTATGTTAACGGTGAGTTTGAATGGTCAGCTAACGGCGGCTCGCCAGCATGCCCAGGCAATTTCTAATCTGCTTTCCCAAAGCCAAATTAATCTCAAGCCAGCTTCGGCTTTGCCCAATGTCACCCCCCTGCCAACAGCGGAGTCAGGAAATGGACACTCGACCAGTGGGCAGGCAAGTAGCGATAAGGCCTCGCCGGTAGACCAGGGTGAAATCCAGTCTAGCTCTAGTAGTCAGCAAGCCCGCATTCAGGCTCTGGAGCTAGAGCTAGCTGAACAGTTTAAGCACCAAACCCAGCTGCAAAACCGCTGCCAGCGCATTGCCGCCGAGCGCGATTTTTATCGAGATCAGCTGACTAGCTTGCAGGCGCAGTCGGCTCAGGTAAGCTCGGCAAATCCGCCGATTCCGACGTGGGGGCAGACGTAGGCGTTGCAGGCAACGCCTGTACAAAAGAAAGAATTTAGACAGGCGAGTTATATCGGTTTGCAAAGGTAATGTTAAAAGACTCGCGTGATTTTTAGCCTTGGGTCGACTTCATCGCCTAGCCTCAAGGTATTGACGGAGGTGGAACTATGGCTGTCCGCTTCAAAGATCGACGTGAGGCGGGCCAAGCGCTGGCCAGACGTCTGCAACGCTATTTAGAAAATCGAGACCTTGAGTGCCCGCCGATTGTATTGGGATTGCCTCGAGGGGGCATCATCCTGGGCTATGAGATTGCGATGGCGCTGCAGGCTCCCTTAGACGTCTGTCTGGTGAGAAAGCTGGGGCTGCCTCGGCAGCCGGAGCTGGCCATGGGAGCGATCGCAGCCCACGGCTATGAGTGGCTCGATGATCGGATGATTAAGGCGCAGCGGGTTTCTACGGCGCAAATTCATGACGTGATACAGCACGAGCTTGCTTTATTGCAAAACCGGGCTAAGCGATATGCCCCCTATCGACCTGTGCTGTCGCTGCAAAATCGGACGGTGATCGTGACCGACGACGGGGTCGCCACCGGGGCAACTTTGATGGCTGCCTTAGAAGATGTGCGATCGCAGCAGCCCCGAGAGATTATCATTGCGATGCCGGTTATGGCCGCTTCTATCCGGCTGCGTCCCCCGGCGGATACCTATCCGCAGATCGTGCTGCATCAGCCCACCCAGCTGTTGGCGATTGGCTATGCGTACGAAGACTTTACCCAGGTGAGCGATCTTGAAGTGTGTCAGGCCCTGCAGCAGGCCAATGCCTTTAGGCAGAGCGCGGCAGCTCCCCTTGCTGAAGCTGATGCATGTGATGAAACAGCTGCCAGCAGTAAGGTTCTGGCAAACCACAGGTTAAAGCCCCCCGCAGCACCACATTAAAGTACCAGTCGTTGGGGGCCATCTCTTTAGAAAGCTTCTCGTTGACCACGTAGGTGCGCGTCTGCGCGTAGTGCTTCCCCTGGCACTCTACTGTGACCAGCTCGTGGTCATAGCCTTCTTCGCGCGCATCAAGTAGCGAGCTCAGCCGCTGAGGGAGCGCATAAAGGACGCCGTGGACTAACGCGGTGCGATCGCGCACAATATCAAGTACGCCACACTGCCGCAGCCGCGACCGTCGATAAAACCCCAGCCGATAGCCGTGCAGCACCGCCGGGCCAATCACGTATAAATGGGTATTTTCCTGGAGCGATCGTTTTAGATCAACCGGGCACATGCACGACCCGTAAGCAAAATAATAGAAGCTAGGTTCCCCGTGCGAACCTTTTTCTGACACTTGAACCGGCTGGTAGAGAAATTGCCCCATGGGAGAAGCGATAAATTTCAGATTATTTTAACAGATGGGCTAATGCTCTTAGAGAGAGGCTTTGGGGGAAGCGTGTTAAGTTTTGAGTGTTAAGTTTTGAGAGCCGATACCCAATTTGAATGCGGTACCCCCAATTTAAAGTTGGCGTCTGTCAGGGCCGTAAAGCTTTGCGCTCTTCGGTATCGGATATCGCTAGGCAGAATTTTGGCTAAGTTCAGCCAGGCGCTGCCCTCGGGCGAGCTGTCCGCCAAATTGTTCGGTGATTAAGGGTTCATACTCGGTTGCGATCGCGGCCACCGACAGCAGACAAGTTTCTAACTCCACCAGATCCATGTTCTCGCCACCCAGAATGCGATTGGCAAAAAAGACCGCCCCCGCCTCATCGGTTTGAAAAGACCCAAATCGTAGTTTACGGTTTTCGGCCAACAAATACTCGAACAGCTCAAGCGTTGGCCCGCTGCCGATAGAAATGCAGCTGCTGGCCCGCACAATTGCCAGTTCTCGCTCTGGATAAGGGTGGCGTTCCCAGGGCAAAACATCTACCTCGATTAAGGTATCTTGCGAGTAAACCAGTTCAAAATGGGGCCGATCTGGGTCAGGCCGCACGCCGTCTTTAAATAAGCTGGTGGGCAGATATTCTTTTAGGCGACTGTAGGTGAGTTCTTGGGCGGTATTGGTAAATTGCATGGGAGAAGGTAGAGGGTAGAGGGTGTTGGGTAGAGGGTCGAGGGTAGAGGATGGTGGGTAGAGGGTAGGGGATGGTGGGCGGTGGGGAATCAGACTTGTGGGGAAAGTCCCGATGCGATGAGATTACCTCAGGATTGATATAGTAACCCTTGACCTATTACCCATGCGCCCTATTCGTTGGTGGCGCGCTAACCCTACACGGGCGTTGTCTGCAACGTCCCGACCCACTACCCACCACCCACCACCCTCTACTCCCTCACCATGGAATTTCTCTCTGTCCTTCTCTCCAGCCTCCTCTTTATCGGTTCGCCGGTCGGGGGGGTGCTCGATCAGGTCGCTGAAGATGCGATTCGGGCGCGGCTGGTGGATGTTGAAGACATTAGCGTGCGTGTCGATAACGCCTCGGCGCTGCGGCTGCTGCAAGGCAAGGTCGATAAAGTCAGAATTGGGGCACGAGGCGTCTATCCGATTGACCATTTTCGGATTGCGATCGCAGATCTTGAAACCGATGCCATTGATTTAGATTTTGGCAATCTTAAGCGCGGTCGAGTTGTGCTTGACCAACCCTTAAATAGCGCGATACACATCGTGATTACCCCCGATGACCTCAATGCCTTTCTGCAGTCCCCCCGTTTTAATGAAAGACTGGAGCAAATCCAAATTAATCTAGGTACAGCCGCCCAGTCTCGAGATGTGCAGCGCTATCAGCTGATCAACCCTGAAGCGATTTTTTTGCCCAACAATCGTTTACAGCTGAGCTTTGACCTGGCCGATCGGGCATCCCTG
>JBCBZL010000293.1:0-6266 GCA_039815385.1 Cyanobacteria bacterium P01_A01_bin.114 | reverse complement strand
TTTTATATCTATGTGGGGGTTTGCGATCCCACCCCGCCACTGGTCCATGTCGATTTGTAGCCAGTCTTCGAGATAGACTTTATAGGGCTCACCGCCCATGTGGGCCACCATCGCAAAGGCTTTGTTCGGGGTGTCAGGGGCGTCAGCGGGCTTGTGTCTAAGCCCATAAAACAGGGTGCGCCGATCGTCGCTGATGCGGTTAAATCGATCTTGTCCGCTGAGGTTTTTTTGGAGCCACGGATGGCGACAGCGGTATTGGCGCAGGGCTAAATGAAATTCACTGAGGGTGGGATCGATGCGGTCTTTGTAATGGGTGACGTTGCACAGATCGTGGCCGTCTTCCATAAAGGCCATGGCAAAGCGTTTGAGCTTTGGCACATCCAATGTGGCCAGAAAATGAGGCAGGGAGGGCTCGTGTAGAACCGTGTCTAACTCAGGAATTTCGCAGGCCCCCGATCCTTCTTCTGACCTCAGACACCGGGCACAAATCCGGGCGACTTCTCCAAGGTCATAGTCGGTGACTGTCATCGCTTCTTGCAGGGCGTTAGCAAAGTCTCGCAGCTGTTGAAAGTCTAGAAAGCCGAGCTGCTTGAGGCGAGGAAACACCTCCGGCTGCTGATATTGCTCAGGCTCAATTTGCCAGTCTAAAAAGCTGATTTCTTCGGAAGCGACTTTGACGCCATAGCGGTCGTCGGTGTTGCGAAAGAACCCCCAAGCGGCCCCCACGTTGGCATTGAGAAAATCCATCGGCAGGCCAGGGCTAAAGCCGTAGACCCAGATCTGCGTGGCCGGGTTGTTGTAGGCCCTGCGCAGCACTTGAGGCAGCGTGTCGCCGAGATTCCAGTTGATCGGTTTGTCACAGTCAACTTGGGTGCCACGGCGCACGGTGTCGTGGTTGCCGCAGCCGGTAATCCAGTGGTCGCCCTGGTACATGACTTCGCAGACGCGCCGCCATTTTTGATCCCAAAAGCCTTTGAGGGTGGGCGTGTTGTGGGCAAAAATGAGTGGCCCCCATTGAAAAGATTCGGGTTGCTGATCAATCAGTTCTCGATAGCGAGAGATCTCTTCCCACCCTTCTTGGGGCCAGGGGCGGCCGTCTTCAAACACAGTAAACATCAGGCGACGGCTGCCGCCGATTTCTTGCATCAGATCGCTCATGGCCAGCAGGTAGGTATCGTCCTGCTCGACTCGATCGGTGAGGGGGTTAAAAAATCGAAAATCTTGACCGCCGTCTACCCGGATGCCGTCTGCGCCAGTATTGATTTTGCGGCGCTGCATCTCTAATAAGATGGCCCGAACCTGGGGAGACTGGTGATTGAGATCTTGGCCATACATATTAGGCCCTTTTAAGAACTGGTGGGTGAGCAGCTCTTGCGATTGATTGTCGGCATGGCCGTAGACCAGGTCATAGATAAGCTGAATCGGCCCTTGGGAAAAATTGTGCAGGGTGGCAATAAAGTCAATCACCTCGTGGGGGCGCAAACTGCCCAAAACTGCCGGGTTAGTCGTGCTAGACCCGAGAATCGGCACATCGTAGCCCCAATTTTGAGTATCGGGTTTGCGCAGCGTCACGCTCAGCTTATAGTGATTGTCGCTGTCGTCACCACCGTCGGGCGCGATCGCAAAAAACTCATAGTCTTGGTGGGCATCTTCTCGGCGATACTCGATGGTGGGCTCTACTGGCAGCAGCTGGATGGCTTCGTAGCCTGCATAAACCGCTTCATCCGGGGTGAGGGTTTCCCCCGCCGCCAGTTTGGCAGAGATGCGCTGATAAATTGCCGTCAGCCCTTCTAGAGTGCCTGCCTCAGAGGCGGTTTTGACATGGATTTGCAAAATATTGGTCGGCGTCGGCACCCGAGGCGTCTCAGCATCAATATTTGAAACCCCGGTTTCACGAAAGTAGGCCAGGTCGGCCCGCTGTCGCTGGAGGCGATGCATGTTGTAAAGCTCAGCCGGCGCAAATACCCCATAGGGCAGCGAGTAGGCAAGCGGATCGCGAATAATCCGCACCCGACCTTCGGGATCGACATATCGCAGCCAGTAAAAACTCCCTGCCCGCTTGCGGGTACCCGGGCGCAGCCCTTCAATGACGGCCCAAACAAACTCTCCCTGCTTGGCCGCAGGTACTCGCATCCGTTCAAACTGAAGCGTTTGCTCAGTAGCCCGAAAATCAATCGGCTGACACGAATTAAAAATCTCGATGTCAATCTGGTGCTCTGACTGGATGATGTCCCCCGCCAGCGAGGGCGTCCAAAAACCAAACTCGGTGAGGCGATCGCGGCGATAGTTTGCCCCTAATCGTCTGGCCAGTTTTTGGGCTTTGACAAAAAACGTATCCGATGAATTTTGGATGCTCTCCGCCCACGCAAGCAGGCTTTGGGTTTCATCTTCAACTAGCTGGATCTTTCTTGCAACGGTGGCAACCACGTCTCACCCTTTACCTGAATTCTTTTGCAGCCAGACCATTCTGGCTCAAACGTATATCCAAATATTTGTAGCTTAACCAAGTCTAAATGAAGCGGCTCGTCTTGCTCCCCTTTTAGCCCCCCTTGACTCTCTAGCGAAGCGGTGAGCTTAGCTCGCGGGGAAGACGATAGCTGGAGAGCAAATTAGGGTTCGCCTCAAATCCGTTAGGTACTGCATTATCAAAATTTTTTGAAATAAAAGAAAATCTAACCTGTTCACTATACTAGTTCACTATATTAAGAGAATTTTAAACCGTTAATGACTTAGGGCCATTGCTGCTTTAAGGGTTTTTTATCAGGATTTTAGAGTTTAGGTGAGTTGCTCGCCTGAGGACGGCTCAGGTAAACCCGGTCGAGTGACTGTCTAAGAGCTGACTGCTAATGGCTGAAACCGCTTTACATCGAGTGTTTGAGTCGAGATTGCGGTTGCAAAGCTCAACGCTATGCGGTAATGTCATTCGAGTAAGCAGCCTGGTGAATTTAAACCTTGGTCACATCCAGCTCTAGAGCTTGTTCTACGGGAAAAGCTCAAGTTTTCAAACTGGATGTGGTGTAGTCAGATGTTTACGGCAATTTCGAGACATATCCAGAGCGATTCGGTGGTTAGCTGTCGAGGGTTGAACGACTGCGATCGCATCAAAATTATGACGGTAAGGGTTCAGCAAATAGCGGTGTGAAAGAGCATTCAGTTCACCTCGCAGGCTGGACCCAAGTTTTTTGGGACACATTTGGGATCATCTAAAACGTTAGGAGTTAGCGCCATGAAATCCTCGCTGGTCATTCTCTACCATCGTGAACCCTACGACGAGGTCAAAGAAAACGGCAAGATTCACTACCGCGACAAAAAAAGCCCTAACGGCATTGTCCCGACCCTCAAAAACTTCTTTGCCAATGCCGATCAGAGTACCTGGGTGGCTTGGAAGCAGGTGACAAGTAAGCAGCAGGTCAACTTCGAAGAGCGGGTGACGATGGAAGGCGGCAGCGACAGCTGCGTGGTGCGACGCATTCCGTTGTCGGCGGATCAGGTCAAAAACTTCTATCACATCACCTCAAAAGAAGCTTTCTGGCCAATTTTGCACTCATTTCCAGAGCACTTTACCTACGACAGCTCAGACTGGGAAAATTTCCAGAATATCAATCGTTTGTTTGCTGAAGCCGCCTGTGAAGACGCCGCAGACGACGCCCTGATCTGGATTCACGATTACAATCTTTGGCTGACGCCCTACTACATTCGACAAAAGATGCCGAATGTAAAGATTGCCTTTTTCCACCACACCCCGTTTCCAGCGGCGGATGTATTTAATATCTTGCACTGGCGCGAGGCGATTATTGACAGTCTGCTGTGCTGCGACCTGTGCGGTTTTCACATTCCTCGATATGTTCAAAATTTTGTCTCGGCTGCCCGCAGCTGTCGAGAGGTTGAGGTGGTTGAGCGGGTGCCTGTGCCCGCCGCCTTTACTAAAGTTGGGACGGCCCTGGCTGAGCCAGAGATGACCACCAAGCTCAGCTACAACGGTCGGATTGTGAATATCGATGCGTTTCCGGTGGGGACGAGCCCTGACTACATCCTCAAGGTGGCGACTAGCGAGGCGGTGGCTGCGCGGGTGGATGAAATTCGGTCTGAGATTGGTGACAATAAGCTGATCATGTCAGCCGGACGGGTGGACTATGTAAAAGGGGCTAAAGAGATGCTGCAATGCTTTGAGCGATTGCTAGAGCGCCGTCCCGAGATGATCGGCAAGGTCAACCTAATCATGACGGCGGTTAAAGCCGCCAAGGGGATGCGGGTTTATCGGATTGCCCAGCAGGAGATTGAGCAGATGGTCGGGAAAATTAACGGGCGCTTTGCCAAGCTCAACTGGACGCCCGTCAAGCTGTTTACTGAGCCAGTGCCCTACGACAATTTGATGGCCTTTTACAAAGCCGCCGACGTCGCCTGGATTTGTCCGCTGCGAGATGGGTTGAACCTGGTCGCCAAGGAGTACATCGCGGCCCACGGCGGCAAAGATGGGGCGCTGGTGCTGTCAGAGTTTACGGGCTCAGCGGTGGAGCTGCCCGATGCCATTCTGACTAACCCCTACTCATCGACCAAGATGGACGAGTGTATTGATCTGGCGCTGGCCATGGGCCCCGAAGAGCAGGCAGCGCGCATGGAGCGCCTAAATAAGGCCATTCGCCGCTATGACGTGCAGCAGTGGGCTAACCACATGTTCCGAGAGGCCAAGGCCACTGATTCGCTCCAAGCAAATATTAATTCTCCAGCGCTTGTCTAGTTTGATGGGGTTAGTTAAGGTAAGGGCGCAGGGCATCTGAACCCGGTGCCCAACCGATGTAGCCAAAGCTACTCACAGACCCTAAAGAACTCAAGGTTTGATATGCGAGACTTTGCCGCTATTGAAGCAGCAGCCTACGACCTGATCGTGATCGGGGGCGGTATTAATGGCGCGGCGGTTGCCCGCGATGCTGCTTTACGTGGGTTGAAGACGATTTTGGTCGAAAAGGGCGATTTTGCGGGTGGAACAACCAGCTGGTCGAGTCGGTTGGTTCACGGCGGGCTCCGATATCTTGAATATTTCGAATTTAATCTGGTGCGCGAGTCGCTGCGGGAACGGGAGATTTTGTTGCGTACCGCGCCCCATTTGGTCAAGCCAATTTCGATGACGATTCCGATCTATGGCAGCGGCTCCCGCAGCTACTGGGAAATTCAAGCCGGGATGCTGCTCTACGACGTGCTGAGCTATGACAAGAGCCTGCCCAACCATCGCATGCTGCCAGCGGCAAAACTCCAGCAGCTATTTCGCTCGGTGACGCCAGAGGGCTGTAAGGGTGGTGCCCAGTATTTTGATGCCCAGGTCGAGTATGCCGAGCGGCTCTGTTTAGAGATTGTGCTCTCGGCGCAGGCGGCTGGGGCAGACATGCTTAACTATGTGACGGTTACCCAGCTACAGCAGCAGGGTAAGCGAATTGTCAGCCTGACCTGCGAGGACAGCCTCACTGGCGAAACTTTTACGGTGCAGAGCCATGAAAAGACGGTAGTGATTAACACCGCTGGCCCTTGGGTCGATGAGGTCTGTCGTCGGGCTCAAGCTGAGGATGGCCCGGCTGCGATCGCAAAAAATCGTAAAATTGGCGGTGAAAACGTTCATAGCGGATTTCTTCTATGAGGTTCTCAATCTTTTTAATGGACATCCCATCGGCAGTTTCTGATGTAGTCCCTTGCGTCATAGCCCCACTATTTTTATAAATGCGGCTGTATGCTAGAAGATACAGATTGGGATTGAAAAGTTGCCTGTAAACATCACCCAGAGGTAAACTACGATAACCTCTGTCTCGGATTACACTTAAAACCGTTTCGGCGTTTCGCATCTCGCGTACCTCTCGATACAAGTGTGAAGAATACCTGTTCTCCTTCGCCATGTAGACGGCTTTCCCGTCTCCGGACTACTATGAGAACTCTGTAACCATAGGGGTCTCCCCCCGTAGGTTATCCCGCGCTTAATTAACTCGGTACGTAAAAGTGTGATTTAGGTGTCCCATTCATTCCTTAAGCCATCTCATCGGTGGCTGACTCCGGACGGAAGAAGTTGCGTGGTTCAAATGCTTAAAACTACGCACCGTCGGTTATTCCTTTTAGGCGTTGTAGGAATAGGCAATCCCTATACCGTCAGAATTGGGCTTCAAGTAGTTTAACCTTCACCATGTCACACAAGTCTTGCCGAACAATAGTTTTAACGCCTTCTCTCCATTTTCGGCTTTACCAACATGCTGTTGTCCCTTTTGTCTTTCAACTCCAGGTAAGTT
>JBCBZL010000316.1:0-5694 GCA_039815385.1 Cyanobacteria bacterium P01_A01_bin.114 | reverse complement strand
TGGCCTGCTGGCTGAGCTGTTGATGCGGACTTATCACGAATCTCAGAACAAGCCTATCTATCGAATTCGAGATAAAGTCGGCTTTCAGAAGCTTTCAACTCTGATTGATTGACACATCTTTAGAACCCTTTTAGAACCCATCAGTCGGTAGCCGTCAGTAAACGTAAGTTTGAATCGTCGAATACCCACTCCCAACCCTCTCCCAGGGTTGGAGGTGGGAAACAGGCTCTGGTTCCCCATCTCCCAGACTAGAAGACCTACGGTGTACACATATCTAGGAGGTAATGCTGGAAAGTAGCTCTACGTCCCCATTCTGCCCTCATCCTAAATCCTTCTCCCAGATCTGGGAGAAGGACTTTGAAACCAGAGATCTCTCTTCTCCAAATGAATCTAATAACGGCTGAAATTCATTATTGGCAAAGTCTTTGCTCCCCTTCTCCCAGATTTGGGAGAAGGGGCTGGGGGATGTAGACGCCAAAGCGGCTTCTCGCAGAGTGGGCCTTCGGGATTTGGCTCAATTCTTCGACTTGTGTATACGGTAGGACTAGAAGACGGGGTTGGGAGATGCAGAGCTACTCTTCAAGAGGCCACGAGCTTAGGTCGCGGCTCTCTCTCGCTATCACGATGCCGCTCAAATCGTGTTGTTCTCAGGTTAAAAAATAGCCAACCTTTTCACCCATGTCGACCCTACCCGTGTTGAAACCCCAGCGCACCTGGATTCCTATTTTATTAATCTTGCTGTTGGCAACGGGGTTAAGTTTTTACAAAATAGGCGCAGAGAGTCTATGGAATGAGGAGCTTTACAGCATCCACGACACGTTGCTTGTCAGGCTGGTACCGTTAGACTTACTGATTAGAATCACTCACATTCGTCCCGTCTATTTCATTCTCTTAAGAATTTGGATGTTATTTGGCGACAGTGATGCCTGGTTACGAAGTTTTTCTGCCCTATGCAGCATCGGCAACGTTTTCTTGACCTATCGCCTGGGCCAAAAAATTGCCGGGAAGCCAGTGGGCTGGATTGCGTCCCTCATGCTGGCCCTCTCGCCTATGTCCATCTACTTTGCCCAGATGGTGCGCATGTATGCGCTGGGCATGCTTTTAGGTCTTTTGGGCAGTTTGGCCCTGGCCCATGCCCTAGAGGCACCTAAAACTAAGTTTTTGGGCGGATGGGCCGTGAGTCGTCTGCTGGTATTTTTGACAGCCCCGCTAAATTTAACCCTGCTGCTGCCAGACCTAATTTTATTTGGAGCCACCTATCGGAAGCAGCCCAAGCACCTGATATCGTTTGGCAAGTGGCTTACAGTTGTGATGATTGCCTGTTTGCCATCTGCTTTTTCGTTGGTTTCTGGCACCCTTCCCTTCTTAAGAGATGCCTTTGACGTCAGTAGCAAAGTCACGGTTTCTGACCAGGTCGCCTCACCGCCCAGTTTTGGCGAAGTTGTTCGAAAATTTAAGAAGTTCACAGCATTTCCCTTCCCGTCGACCTCAAGCATCATGAGCCGACTCCTTCAGGCTTACACAATTGTGCTAATCGCACTGGCAGGGCTGGGTTTCTATAAAAATCGTTCTGCCAATCGGCTTTTGTGGGTTGCCGCTTGGACGTTTATCCCTTGGATAGTTCACGCGGCGGTTTCTAAAACCATGCTGTTTGATCGGTATATTTTGTACACGATGCCCTACCTGCTGATTTTGTTAGCCACCGGGTTGGTTAGGGTGTGGCAAATGCACCGACTGCCTGCGGCGCTGATCGCGGTTGTCTATGCGATCGCAATCACAGCCGGTATCAGCCGCTACTACACCGTTCAAGATCGTCAAGATTGGCGGGGGTTAGCCACCGTCATTAGCCAGCACGAGCAGCCCGGCGATCTCATTCTCCTATCTATAGATTCAGAAAAGATGCCGCGTGCGCTAACTCATTACTACAAAGGCGACACCCCCATAGAAAGAATCATGGGAATTTGTACTTCCCCAGACATTGAGAAGACCGAGGCCAGTCTTGCCCTCAGCCAGATCCCCCCGGTCAAAGCGAATGTGTGGTTAGTGTGCAGTTCCGGATTCGACGAACACGTTTTCCCCACCATTTTAGGAGACCGGCTGAATCTAGAAGCCCACTGGCAGTTTGTGAACGAGGTTTTTTATCGGCAAGAAGACTATATGAATCTGTTTAAGGTAACCCTCAAGCAGCCCTAGACAGATGCACAGCTACGGTAGCCAGAAATCAGGCAGTACGGCTTGACCCATAGCGCGAACGGCCTGGTTCAGCTGACGAGCCGCCTGAATATGGGGCTCATCCGGCACAATCGGGACAATCGTGGCCGGTTGCCCCAAACCAAACTGTTCAACGACGCGATTAGCAGCCTCTAACCCGGTGACGTAGGCCTTTTCTTGCGACCATGAGCCGTGGCGGGTAACCACCCAGTCGCCGCTCATAAACACATTGGGAAAGCTCGTGGTGCCCGGCAGCAGATATTGATAGCTGCCAGGGGCAAAGTGGCTAACGGCCTGGGACAAACGGATCACGCTGTAATCAACGACTTTGGCGTCACCAAAAGCGGGAATGCAGCCCGCCAGATCGGCCTGCACCCGCGAGATAATTTGCGCATCGTCAAGCGAGAGAAACTGATTGGCGTGATAATAATCGACCTCAATCACGCTGCCGGGGGCATCGCGATATTCATCATGAAGGGCGTTGAGGTCAAAGAAAGTCCAGCCGGTGGTGGCGTGGAAGCCAAAGCAGGCATTAGACGGCAGGGGCACAGGGACCTTTTGATCAAACCAGAGCCGCGTTGCCAAAACATCAATCGCCCCAAGATTTGCCAAATTGCAAAACTCCGCACGGCTGCGCAGGGTGGGACTATTGGCAACAATCTTTTTCATCCCCGTGATTCCGACGGAGAAAATCACCGCATCCGCCTCAAACGTTTCGTCACCGCAGCGCACCGCCGTAGCCCGACCGTTTGAATCCACCTCCACATCGCTGACCCGTTTGTTTGCCAGCACGCGACCGCCCAATTTCTCAATTTTCTCAACCCAGGGGCGAAAAATCATCTCGCCCACCGTGCCGCGACACCAGCGCACATCAAAATCGGGCTGGTGCGCCAGGATAAAGTAGTAGAGCATCCCTAAAGCAGCCGCAGCGGAACACTGCTCACCCGGGGCAAACAGCCCCACCAGCAGCATCGGTTCAAAAGATTCTTTGTAGAGACGGGCTGAGACACCAAACTGTTTGAAGAGTTCGCGGGCGGTGACACCGTCATACCGTTTCCAAGCTTCGTCGGAGTTGTCAAAATCAACCACAGCGTAGAGCAGCGGCAGAGCCGAAAGCCGGTCACTCAAAGGCAGCCGTTTAAACTGGGTGTAGACAAAAGTTCCCAGAGGGCTTGGCAGATAGGGCATCGCTTGAAACAGGGGCGACTCGACTTCTAGCCCAGCCGGGGAATATTGGGAGGATCGAGTATAGGGCGTAAACGGCTGAATGCCTAGCTCATCTACCAGGGAAAAGATATTGCGATAGGGATACCAGAACCCGTGAATGCCCGCCTCAACCGAGCGCCCGCCCGCTGTCTTCCAACCGGCAACGAGACCACCGGGGTAAGCGCCTGCCTCTAGCAAAGTGACGTCGTAGCCTTGCTTGGCAAGGTGATAGGTGGCCCCTAAACCGGCCCAGCCGGCTCCAACGACGATTACCTTTTTAGCCTCTGCGGTTTGGGTCATGAACTGCCTTTGAAAAGCCTTTACAGATTGAATGGATCAGGAAAGCTGACGAATAGTCTTCATTCACTGTAAGGCTAAATTTTGGTAATGCTAAACCTTGGCTGACTGCTCCCAATATTGCAGGGCACCCACAAGGGAATGCCCCTACAGGCTATCCATTACGCAAAGCTAGCTGGAATGCCTGCTGTTAGGGTGTTCCCTCTGCCAGATGCAGACCCCTCCCAGCCTCCCCTTAGCAAGCTACGGTGTACACACAGGTGATCAAAACTAGCGTTTGTGACTGCATCACCCCCTCTAACTCCCCCTTGGTAAGGGGGAGGACCGGAGTTTCCCCCCTTGGCAAGGGGGGACTAAGGGGGGTAATGCAGGATTTTGGGGTCTTCTTTGAGATGTGTGTACACCGTAACCTTATCAAGGGGGGTGGCGCAGCCGGGGGGATCTCTCGGAAATGTGAAACGATGAGTAATTATTACTGACGAAGTACTTATAGCAGCGGAGCGTTTTGACTCAAGCAGCGATATCGAACTGTCGAGACAGCCATTTGAACTTTTGCTGCATGACTCGAGCCTTTTCAGAGACAAAAAACTGAATCACAAAGCTGAGGGGCGTTTTGCCAAAGAAGTGCTCACGATACTGGCCATTTCCCAGAAAGCCCTGTTCTGCCTTAAAAAGACTGGGACGGATTTTGTTGAACGGCAAATGATTTTTACCATTCAGCACATCTCTAAACGGCCCCGGCAACCAGGGGACTGCCACGAGCAGCTGATATATTTGCTGAGTGGCCTGCTCAACCGCACGTTTACTATCTAGATCGGTCTGTTCGAGAATGGTGTAGACCTGCTCAGCCAAGGCATCAAACGCCGGGAAACCGCCGCCAACCAGCTTTAGAGATCTGACTTGATCGTAATAGTGTTTGCGCCTGTCTGACCGGGGCAATTGGCTCGCCTGTGCCCGAGCACTGGTGAGTTTCACCAATTCTAAATATGCCCCTAACAGCCAGAGAACCGAATAAGCAGACCATAAAGGATAATGTTCAAAGGCTTTATAAGCATTGGCGATCAGCCGATCGTTGGTTTGGATAAAGGCTTGAGTCATCTCCTCAACTGCGAGGAACTGCTCGGTTGAGTAATCTCCGGTTTGGTGGGCACTCAGCAGCCGATCAGCCAATATCGAAACACTAAACAAGGCCGTATAAAGCCCCTTAGAAAACAGCGGATCGATGAACCCGGCGGCATGACCTAGAAGACAAAATCGCTCTCCAACAATCCGCTTCGCGCCATACTGAATTCTGCCAGTGCGGGTCCAGGCTCTGACCGGTTTTGCCTGATGAAACTGGGTCTGGATTGTGGGAAAACGATCTATAAAGGCATAAAATTCAGCCTCTGGACTCGTTTTCTCTGGTTGAGGATGAATGCGAGGGTCGAGCATGAGCCCCACGCTACACAGCGGATTAGTGCCACAGGCGTGGTTATCAAAGGGGATTACCCAGAGCCATCCGCCTTCAAAGAGATGGTGCAGTGTCCCCTCAGACAGGCGAAAGGGAATGCCAAAGTCAGTTTTGTTGGCGCTCACCCGGTGGTAGCAGGGGACATCTAACATGTGAGTAAAGATAGCGCGTGAGTGAGTTTGCAGGCTGTGCTCTCTCAGGCCAAACTTCTCCGCCAAGATTGAGCGATAGCCGCCGGCGTCTACCACATAGTGGGCTCGAATTCCTTTCTGAATGTCTCCAGTGGATGACCATCGAATATCAACCCCCTGGTCATCAATATCAATATCCTGGATTCGCGTATTTTGGAGAACGGTTGCCCCATATCGCACGGCAACAGCGGTTAAAAAATAGTCGCTATCCTGTCGATAAATGTGTAGCTCGTGACCGTAGGGATCTTTTGGGATAACAGCCTGCAGCGTTTTATCTAAGTCAAACTGGGTTTGGTTTTCCTGGTGATAGAGGTAGCTAAAGTGGCGTTTGACGCCGTG
>JBCBZL010000286.1:0-6413 GCA_039815385.1 Cyanobacteria bacterium P01_A01_bin.114 | reverse complement strand
GAACACGGCAGGTATTGACTTTCTGGCACATTTATGAAAAGCGTCAGACGAGATAACGTCTGACCAAAAAGGGGCGGTTCATAGGGGCTAGAGGACGATCGAGTCACATCATCAGGGCTACCTCTGGCCCAGCGGCTAGAGGCTGCGGACTGAGACCAGCTGTTTTTATGAACTGGTTACGCTAACACAGTTTGGCAGGCGAACCTTACAGCTGCTGATTCTGTTTGAGCTGCTGCAAGGCCCACTGAGCCCGAGCCCGAACCGCGAGGCTATCGTCTCGGGCAGCCAGATTCAGCAGATGTTGATAAATGGGAGTGATGGAGCCTTCTATCGCTGGGGAAGGTTCCATCGCCATCGCCATTGCCATTGCCAGAGTCTGTAAACCGACCACCGCCGCGTAGCGAACCACCCACTCATCGTCTTGAGTTACTTGGAGAAGGGCGGTCTGCGATCGCAGCTGCCTCTCATGGCGTGACGCCGGGGGAATCGCCTGCCATTGAATCGCCCCTAGCCCTCGAGCCGCCGCCCGTCGCACACTCATCGCAAAATCTTCGACTGCGGCCTGGAGTAAAAGGTCTTGCCCTCGAGGGTCGCCGATACCCGCTAAAGCTCGAATGGCCCAAGCCCTGGCTCCGTAGTTATAGCCGTCTAGCTGCTCGAGCAGCGGGGATACCGCCGGTATCCCCACCTGGATCAGCCCATCCACCGCCGCCACTGCGGCCCCAGGGTTATTAAACCCTAAGACCTCAATGAGCGTTGGCATGGCCCGTTCGTCTTTGAGATCAGAAAGTGCCTCGACTGCATCAATGAGAGCCTGGGCTGAGTCAGCCGCATTGACGGCCTGGAGTGCTGAGGCAAAGGTATCTGCCATGGGTCTGATGTTTACAGTCTGACGTTTACAGTAAATTATCCATCAGCTGCATGATCGATTGGGTGGTCTCAGACAGGGTCAGCTCGGTTTGAGCCACCCCTGTCTGAGGGCTTTCAATCTCAAGCTGATGCTCCAAAATACCCTTGAGGGAGATGAGCTTCATGCTGTTTTCGGCCAGGGTGTTTGCGATCGCATTCGCTGCGGGTACATAGCCGACTGCGCCTAGATCCATCAGAGCTGAGCGGCGTAGCTGTAGCTCATCACCTTGCAAAACCTGGACCAGTCGCTCAGCATATTGAGCCTGACCGGTAAACTGATACATCGCTCGAGCCGCTTCATTATTAACCTGTGGAGTTTCGTGGTTCAGAAAGGGCTCAACCACAGGAATCAAGTGCGCATCGCCCAGGGTACCCAACGCTTCTAAAACAGCGTTGTAGGGCTGCACCAGGTAAGGCTTATTTGGCACCTGAACGGCTGCGTCTACGCCCCCAGTCAAAAGGGCTAATAACGCAGGCACACAGCTGCTGTCTTGAAGCATTTCTAAGGCTTGGGCAGCCGACTCTCTGACGTAGTAGTCTTCGCACTGTAAGCATTCCACCAGAGCGGGCACAGCCTTCAAATCGCCCAGTTTACCCAGCGCTTTAGCCGCATTGCGCCTGAGGGGATATCCGCCATCGGGCGAGCGATCGGTTTCATCTTGCAAGGCCACTAGTAAACTATTTACCGCCGTTGAGCTATTCGCCCGCATACGCCCTAACCACCAAGCAGCATAGTAACGCAGCCCAGGGTCTTCTGTTTGTCTGATGTTGATCAACGCCTGTTCGAGGGTTAAAGGCTGACCATTCGGAGCGTGGGGCGTTGTCATGGCAAAAAAGTGGACAACCAAAAACGGACAAAACAAATCCCAGAGAAGACAACAATCACTGGCCTCAGGCCCGTAACCGCATACCCCTCTGGGATAAATTGAAATTCAACCTATAGATGGCAGAAAATCAATTTGCTCGTCAAATTAGCTCAAAGCGTTGATAGCGTAGTCGATGTAAGAGTTCGCCTCAACACCTGCATCACCACTAAGACCGTGATTAGCTTTGATGTGCTTCAGAGCTTCGATATACCAGCTCGGAGAAAGCTCAAAGGTCTGGTTGATCTCAGCAATACCGGCTACCAAATAGTCATCCATGGGGCCGGTGCCACCCGCTACACAGCAGTACGTAATCATCCGCAGGTAGTAGCCGATGTCGCGAACGCACTTGTCCTTACCACGCTGGTCAGCTGCATAAGTAGGCCCAGGCATCTGAGTGGTGTAAGGAAACTTGTTGTAAACCGCCTGAGCTGCACTCGAAGCCAGACTATCTGCCTTAGAGCTCAAGGTACGAGCAGCTTCAAGACTAGCCTGAGCTTGACGAAAGCGACCAAACGCAACTTGCATCTCAGTAGAGCTCAGGAAGCGGCCTTGAGAATCAGCAGCAGCAACTGCCTCAGTCAAAGGAGTCTTCATTGTTCTTCAATCTCTCCCAATGTTTTTTCAAAAGACGTTGTTGGGCTATTTTTAGCCTGACAAAAACTTCGATCAGCCAACTGCTGATGCAGCCCGATCGAAGTAACCACCTAGCTCAGAAATCAAGCTGGTGCAATCGCCAGGGGTAATCCCATTGCGATCGTTGGCAACGGCGATCGCCGCATCCTTCATCTTTTGAACGCCCACGGCAACAGAAGCACCGGGAGTCCCTAGAGCAACGTATGTCTCACGCAGACCGTTTAAGCAACGATCGTCTAGAACGCTGGCGTCGCCAGAGAACATGGCGTAGGTGACGTAGCGCAAAATGATTTCCATGTCGCGCAGGCAAGCAGCCATGCGACGGCTTGTGTACGCATTACCACCCGGTGCAATCAGCTGAGGCTGATCGGCGAACAAAGACCGTGCTGCGTTAGCAACAATGGCTGAAGCATTACCGGTGATGCGATTAACGATATCCATGCGCTTGTTGCCATCGGCAACCATTTGATTGAGCGCATCTAATTGAGCATTGCTGATATACTCGCCCCGGGCATCGGCTTGGGAGACGACTTTAGCAAACGCATCAAACATAGATTTAATCTCCTAAATTTGATTCGTTGAATGGTGTTGGCAAAAACGGAGGTGAAAACCCTTCGTAACATGTGGCTGAAATGACAGCCTAGACAAGGTTGTACGAGCAAATGCAGACAATTCAAAAGTCTTCTATTGAAGAAAGCTCTCGAACCATCCCAGCGAACTTACTCACCCACCTTTTGAAGATTAAAGCGAATAAGACACGAATCTAAGAAAGTTTAGAAAACTTTATAATTTTCGACTTGAGTGAATAAGTTGCCTGCTAAGACTCGACAGGATTGCCCGCATCAGGGCTCTCTAGTTATCTTTATACAATGCAACGGGGCATCGATATGTTAAAAATTGTCAGTTTTTAGCAGGTTTTTCAAGGGTTAAGGGGTCAATACAGGTCATTCTGAAATCCGATCCCGGCACTTGAAAACCCAGCGAGACACAAAAAATCCCAAAAAATTAACAAAAATTAATCTTTGGCGGCAAATATGCCCAAATTTATGAGAAGGTCTGATATATTTTCAGCCAGATGGCTTGTCGGTCTAACCTGACGCTAGCGAGCTTGCTGCGGCCGCTCCAGGCTTATGCACATCAAGCAGCTTGCTGCTGCCGCTCTAAATCAAACAAAAACCCGTGGATGTATTCCTCTGTCCACTCAGGGCCGTAAAATCGGGTGAACATGCCACGGGCCGGATCTTTCTCTGCCCGATAGCGGATGTATCTCAGCTGAGCCTGCTCAACGGTGGCGAGCTGGGTCTGGTCGCTAATCGGCGTTGCCCGTTCGACAAAATCTAAGTAGGCATTGAGGTAGTCTTTAAAGGCCTCAAATACCTCGGTTTCGACGGTGGCATCCGCACTGGGGCGTGTCCATAAAAAGGCGGGTGAAAAGAAGGCGCGCGCGTCGTCAGGAAAATCTCCCCCCCAGTCTAAGTTGGCCCGATGCTTTTCAAAGATAGGGAGAATGGGCTCAGTGTATTTGTGCTGGTAGCCAGGTTCATCTCGGAACAGCGGCTGCATATCAAGGGCAATCAGATGCCCCCCCGGTAGGGTGACCAGATCGGCTCCAAAAAAGGGTAAGTCGTAGTTGAGCCGAGGGAAAATAACAAAATTGAGAACCTGTAGGGCGCTGCCCCCTTGCACATGGGCGGCCCTAATTTGGCGGAGTTTTGGAGACGCGTAGGCGTAGCTGGTTGTGGTAACCGTGGTTTCTCGTTTGCCTTTGCCGGTGACAGCAGACTTGGTTTCAAACCCCTGGGGAATAGGATAGTCAGACAGAGGGGCTATGCGGGCCTGGAGGGTTGCGATCGCATAGTCTAAAAAGGGCTGATATAACGTCATAGCTGATTACGCTTTAACCGCAACAGGTGTCGCGTCCTCAAACAAAAACTCATACAAAAATCGGTCTGACCACTCACTGCCAAAGTAGCTGGTAAACAACCCGTGGGCCGGGTCACGCTCGGCGCTGTACTGGTCGTAGTTCCGCTGGGCCTGTTTGACCCGATCAACCTGGGCATCTGTGGTGGCCGGGTCTGCCCCCGCCAATATTTTCCAATAGAGATCTAAGTAGTCTTGAAAAGCCTGAAATAGCTGGGTTGAGACCGTTTCTTCATCGGTTTTGGCAAACAGCAGATATTTAGAGAAATACTGATTGGCGTCATAGAACTTCATCTCTAGGCCCTGAGACAGGTCAGGATACCGATCATGCAGTGCCTTCAACGGGGTGATGTACTTCGCCTCGTAAGCCTCATCTTGAAACAGCGGTTGAAAGTCTAAAACAATCAGATTTTTAACCTTGCCAAATGATAAGAAGTCAATCCCCAATAGGGGCACGTCATAACAGTGGTTGGGATAGATAACACTGTTGAAAATCTGCGCACCTGGGCCAGCATCTATATAGGTATAGCGGATTTTTCTAAGCTCTGGGCACTGATAGCACCAGCTCTGAATAGTGGCTGGGTTTCGGCCTCGCTCGCTCACATTAGACTCGAGCCCCTCCGGAATAGCCCGCTTTTGTAACTCAAACCTTTGGAATAAAGATTTTTCTAAATGTTCTAAAAAAGGGCGATACATTGTGTTGTGCGCTGAGACTGCTGTACAGAACTGTCACGATTCTTTAACGAGCATAGGAGATTGATGTTAAGACACCCCCCTTTATGAAAGACAAAGACACATTCCGTAATGTGAGGGGAAAGGGGGAGGGGGGAAGGGCGAAGGGGGTGGCCTATTGCTGGTGCTGTGCCGCCATGGCGGCTAGATCGTCATCGGTGACAAAGCGTCGCTCAGAGCAGTAGGTCATGAGATTGACCCCATTGATCAGCCGAGCCGTGCTAACGCGCACTCGAAAATCATCCGATAAAAACCAGCAGCGTTCTTGCCCCTGATTCTTTTCATATTCATTGTCGATGGTGAGTACGCCATCTCGGGCAAACCAGTATCGACCCACCACTGGCATATTTTCTACATAGCCGCGATCGCGCAGCAGCTGGCCGCTGAGCAAAGTTTCATCATCGGGCATATCGACCAAAATTGCGGCATATTTTGAGTCGTAGGTAAATTCCTTAGTATTTGACTGCCAGGAAAACTCTGCCCCACCCCCTGCCTTGGTAGGATCAACGCCCTGGGCTTGGCAGATCTCAACGATACGGGGGTCAGCTGCCTCGATTACTTTAACTATAAGGTTAGACTCCCCTGATTCATCGGCCACCGAATCAAAATGATGGACGGCTCGCTGAGTAAACCAGATCCCTTCGCTCTTGCGAAAAAAATCCATCATGGTCATCGGTGGCGTAAACACCATTTCAATGCCTCCTCAGCTCCGTAGTAGACTAGCGATCTGTGCAAATCGCACCGCAGATAATTACTCTAAACCACATCCAGCTTGAAATCTTGAATTGGCAAAGGACCGATCGCGAAATGACAACGCAGAGTCTAGCGGCCCCACTAATGGTCAGATTGACCACCCAAAGAGAGTTAGCCCACACCGATTTGCAAGGCCAAAACCTCAGTGCTTTTGACCTGTATCGGGTAAATTTGCAGGGCGCAAATTTACAAAACGCAATCTTGAGCCAAGGATGCTTGATTGGCGTCAACTGCACAGATGCCCAGTTGCAAAACGCCCAGCTCCAAAATACCGATCTGCGCGGCGTATGTTTGCGGGGTGCAGACTTAAGCCATGCAGATCTGACCGGGGCCTATCTCTTTAGGGCCGATCTGCGGGGAGCTAATCTGGCCAATGCAACCCTCACGGATGCCAAGCTAGAGGCTGCTCTATATGATGAGGCAACCCTTTGGCCAGAGGGGTTTGCATCAGTTCGTTCGGGTGCCATCGGGCCAGGAGCCGTGCTGCACGGTGCTTTTTTAAACACGGCTGACCTGAGAGAGGTCAATTTGGCCGGGGCAAAGCTACTAGGAGCCTACCTCAGCGGAGCTGATTTGACCCAGGCCAATCTTTCTGAGGTG
>JBCBZL010000047.1:0-19749 GCA_039815385.1 Cyanobacteria bacterium P01_A01_bin.114 | reverse complement strand
CGTCTCACGCTGTGGCGTCATCCGCCAGCCGCGCTCATTGAGCTCAGCTCGCATTGCAAAACGGATCTCCCTTAGCTATCATTGTCAATAACAAGGCATTATTGATAGCGCCTGGGGTAGCGATATGGTTGCTTACACACCTTCTGCAATGCGAGCTGAGCTCAATGAGCGAGGCTGGCGGATGACGCCGCAGCGTGAGACGATCCTGTCCACGTTTCAAAACTTGAACGAGGGGCATCATCTCAGTGCCGAGCAGCTCTGCGATCTGCTTGAAGAACAGGGCAACCCCATTAGCCTATCCACGATTTATCGAAATCTAAAGCTGATGGCCCGCATGGGCATTTTGCGAGAGCTAGAGCTGGCAGAGGGCCAAAAGCGCTACGAGATAAACCAGCCTTCGCCCCACCATCACCATCATCTGGTCTGCGTGCGCTGCAACAAGACGGTGGAGTTTAGAAACGATGCGGTACTCAAAACCGGAGCCAAAACAGCCGAAAAGTCAGGCTATCACCTGCTAGATTGTCAGCTGATTATTCACGCCGTTTGCCCCAGCTGTCAGCGTTCGATTGCGTTCACGTGAGGAGCTTTCTGGCAAAGTGAGGCCCTCATCCCCCAGCCCCTTCTCCCAGAGCTGCTACGGTGTACACACAAGTGATCGAAAATAGCGTTTGCAGTTGCCTCACCCCCTCTAGCTCCCCCTTACCAAGGGGGAGGAGCAGAGTTTCCCCCCTTGGCAAGGGGGGACTAAGGGGGGTAATGCAGGATTTTGGACTCCTCTTCGAGATGTGTGTACACGGTAGCCCAGAGCTGAGATAAGGGGAGTAAAGCCTTTTTGGTAAGGAGTTTCAGCTGCTATAAAGTTCTTTCGTAAAAGCGGTTTCTCAAAGAGTAGGCAAAACTACTACATAGCATGACTTTTAAGTATTATCTTTTAATCAGCATGTTCTCAAAAATGGCCGACTGGGTGAACCAGTAAGCAGATCAGCCAAGATACCATTGCCTCTGAGGCAATGGATTCAGAGGTCAACATGTTTGAACGGTTTACAGAACAATCGCGGCTCATCATCGTCGAGGCCCAGCACGAGGCCCGAAGAATGCGACATAACTTTGTCGGGACAGAGCAGATACTTCTGGGCATTCTGGCAGACGGTGAGAATGAGGCCGCTATGGCTCTATCAGATGTCGAGATCAGGCTGAAAGCGGCACGCCAGGAAGTTAAACAGATCATTGGCCTCGGGTCAGGAACGCCCGACGGAGAAGTGCCCTTTACCCCCCGAGCAAAACTGGCCCTGGACGCCGCCATTGAGGAGGCTGAAAAGCTAAGCGGCAAAGATACCCCAGTCGAGCCCAGGCACCTGCTGGTGGGCCTGATGCACCAGAGCGAAGGGGTGGCTGCCGTCGTCATTAGAAAGCTGGCGACCCCCTCGGACGATATTCTCCAAAGTTTCTACAGAAGTTTTAATAGGGCAGCCTGATGTAATTTTCAGAGCAGTCTATGAGTCTGTAAGTACCATCTCAACTATCTCACCATCTCACTATCTCACCTCGCCCAACCCTAATTTCTAAGCTTGACGCTGCACTAGCCTGTGTCATCAAAAATTAAACCTAATTTTTCCTAATGCTTGACCTTTAGGGGCGATCTAATTGAGAATGCTTCTTAAGTGATAGCCGCAGATGCATGCCCTTTTATTCAGATGATGCCCTCAAGGTAGAGCTCAACGCCCGAGGCTACCGCTCTACGCCTCAGCGCCAAAAGATCCTAGATATTTTGCAAGCCCTGCCCCAAGGGGAGCATTTGAGTGCCGAAAACCTCTACGTCCTTCTCAAAGGGCAGGGGGAACGGATCAGCCTCTCAACGGTTTATCGAACCCTACATCTGATGGTGTACATGGGGCTGCTGCGAGAGCTCGAGCTGGCAGAGGGCCACAAGCACTATGAGCTCAACCGCCCCCTGCGCGATCACCACCACCATTTGGTCTGCGTCCACTGTGGCGAAACCTTGGAGTTTACAGAAGCGCTGATTGACCGCATCGGTGACAGTCAGGCACAAAGCTCTGGCTACTACGTTTTAGACTGTCAGCTGACGCTGTATGGGGTTTGCGATCGGTGTAATCGTTAACCGTACCCCCTGTAGAGGCGTTGCATGCAACGCCTCTACCTCTCTTTATCGGGAATCATTTCTATTTCGGTTATTTTGCCTTATACTACTGCTTGAGAAGCTTATTGAGAAATAGACTCAATAAGAAGCCGTCGCCCTCTTAGGTGTAACGATAGGTTGAAAGATGACTCAAGTGACTAATGCGCTGTCCAACGCACTTTGGCTGACCGTGAGCCCCCACTTAAAGAAATTTGATCAGCGGCTCTTATGTCAGCTGGCTAAATATGGGTCGATTCGTCGCTGGGAATATCACCAAACGCTCGATGAGCCCTGCTGTCTGGAAACACCTGTCAATATGCTGCACGACTATATCAGGCGGTGCGATCGCGCTGAGCCGTCAGGTCGCGATCGCACCCAGCTGCACTTACTGGGTCACGGCCTCAGCGGGGTGATCGGCTTAATTTACGCGCGTCGGTTTCCCCATCGAGTTAAGTCACTGACGCTTTTATCGGTGGGGGCTAGTCCAGCAGCTAACTGGCATGGTCAGTACTATGGCCTTCGACAGCTGCTGCCCTGTAGCCGAGACATCATCTTGGCCCAAATGGTAAGACTCTTATTTGGCCCCCAGGGGCACAGCCTGACCCGCGCCCTGATGCAGGTGCTCGAACGCGATCTCGATACGGGGCTATCCTTGCATTCTCTAACAGGTCGAACCGAGATTGCCGCAGGGGGTGTTACCCCTCCCCTGTTAATTTGTTTTGGCGGGCAAGATGGGATCGTTGACAGCGCGATGCAAGATCGGTGGCAGCCCTTTTTGAAACCAGACGATCGCCTCTGGCGCTGTCCTCAAGGTCATCACTTTTTTCACTTTGACTATCCCAAGCAAGTCGCTACCACCATTCGAGACTACTGGCGCTCTGCTGTTTTGCAACAGCCGGTCAACTTGATTCAGCAATAGATCGTTATTAAGCGCATGATCGAAGCTACCTACAAGAAGCTAGCTTTACCAAAAGACAGCAGTCAAGAACCAAGATTCAAACAAAAAGCAAACCTCATATCTCCTTTCGCCTTTCGCCTTTCGCCTTTCGCCTTTCCCCTTTCGCCTTTCCCCTTTCCCCTTTCCCCTTTCCCCTTTCCCCTCCGAAAACGAATATCTAAACAATGATTACGTAGCTACTTATCGAGCCTTATCCAGGTTCTTGTTATGACTATGCTTCAAATTTCTCAAGACAATCTGCCACAGCAGCTATCGCGACAGCTATCACGGCAACAGCTGTCACAGCCGCCGCTTCCGGCCCCTAAAGTTGTTTTCAAGCGGCGAGAAACCTTGCCCCTCAATGGTCAGGCCCTATGGAAGATTCATGAAGGCTTTGTGCGCATTATCTCCTGGGACGAAGAAGGGTACGTTATTCCTGTGAGCTTTTGGGGGCCTGGTAGCCTGGTGGGGACTGAGCTAATCTTGATGCATCCCTATGAGATTCAATGCATCACCCCAGTCTCCGCAGAGCGAATGAATCACCTACCCCAGCTGCCTGCCAATGTGATGGTTGATCAGACCCGTCAGGCCCTGGCGCTGCTCCGTATTTTGCACTGTCGCCATGTTGACTGTCGTCTGTTGCAGTTTATTTGTTGGTTGACAGACCGGTTTGGCTATCCCGTCCCAGAGGGGCGTTTGTTGCCGATTAAGATTACCCACCAAGAGCTCGCTGATGCTATCGGCACCACCCGAGTAACCATCACCCGTTTTCTCAAACAGTTTGAAATAGACGGTCTGATGCGGTGGTCAGCCAAGTCTCGCGTGATCTATGGGCCAACCCTGCATCGTGTTCATGCGGGGCTTGGCTAGGCGTACTCAACAGCCCGAGCGCTCAGGCGCATTTTTAACATGGTGATCGAGCCAGTTCACCATTTCCCAAAGTACATGACCCACGGCCTCCCGAGATCGATACCCGTGCCCCTCGTTCGGCAATGATACATAGCGAACCGTCCCCCCCAGCCCCCGGATCGCTTCAAACAGCCGTTCAGTTTGAATCGGATAGGTTCCCGAATTGTCATCGTCGGCCCCATGGATCAGCAGCAGGGGCTCTCCAATCTGATCGGCTACGACAAAAGGTGACATGGCAATGTAGGTTTCAGAGGCCTCCCAAAAGGTGCGCTGTTCGCCTTGAAACCCAAAGGGCGTCAGGCTGCGGTTATAGGCCCCGCTGCGGGCAATCCCGGCTCGAAACAGATCGCTGTGGGCGAGCAGATTGGCCGTGGTAAAGGCCCCGTAAGAGTGACCGCCAATGGCGATGCGATCGCAATCAGCCACCCCCCGATCGACCAAATAAGTCACCGCAGCGTCGGCGCTGCTCACCAGCTGTTCTATATAAGTATCGTTAGGCTCAGCCTCTCCTTCACCAATGATCGGCATCGTCGGCCCCGAGAGCACGGCATAGCCTTGGGTCAGCAAAAACAGGACCGACGACCCGCTGGGCCGGGTAAAGGTATGCTCAGAGCGAGTGACCTGGCTAGCCACTTCAGCATCTCTAAACTCTTGGGGGTAGGCCCAAAACAGCGTTGGCAGCGGCCCCTCTTTGGCGGCATCGTAACCTGGCGGTAGGTAAAGGGTCGCAGTCAGCATCACCCCATCTGCACGCGGGTAGCGCACCACCTCTTTATGAACATCTGCGTACCAGGCAAGGGGGTCGCTAAACTCGGTCAGGGCAAGATTGCCGCCATCGTCACGGTCGCCCAGATCAATCTGGTAATAATTGGGGGGGGTCATCGGCGACTGCTGACGGATAATTACCTGAGTCGCAGCCGGGTCTAATAGCCGCTGTATCTTGGCAAACTGATCGCCCTCAGCCTGCCACAGCCGCTCAGTTTCTCGCGTGGCCAAGTTAAACCGATCGAGAAAAGGAAACACCCCGTCGGGAGACGCGCCCCCGCCGTTGCGATAAATGCTATCCCCAGCGGGCGTCAGCAACAGCGTTGACCAGCCGTAAGGCCCTGGTCTGGTCACCGGAGCCCCCGGATTTGCATAGGCATCTTGAAAATCTCGTTCTTCAACCAGCACCGGCTCTGCCTGCAAATCAGCTGGGTTGATTTGCCAGCTGCGCAGCTGACGGGTGTCGTACCAGGCTTCGTTTGCCAGCGCCAGATTTTCATGGCCCCAGGTCACCCCCCGATACCGGAGCGTCGAACGCCAGAGCAGCTGAGGCGCATCATCAAAGGGCGCTGGCAGCGTATACACCGCATCTCGAAACTCGGCGGGTTGGTGAGAGTCTCCCCCATCTAGCGCTTCGGCCCAGTAGAGCGTCGCCGGATGATCGTGCCGCCAGCTAATGCTGCGTCGGCCCGTCCTTACCGAATCAAAGGCCACCGGAATCTCTTCTGCGAGGGGCAAATCGGCAACTTCATACATAGCCTGCCCCTGCCGATCGAGCACCTCATATCGAACCGGAAACCGACCCAGCGGCACCTGGTAAGAAAAGGGACGGTGGACGGCGGAGTACAGCAGCCACTGCCCGTCGGGGGACGGCACCACATTGCGAACCAAATCAGCAGATGTGATCGGCGTGATCGTCCCGTCCAGACTGACATGGGCCACTTGGGCACTAAAGTAGTGCTCAAACAGCGCTTCGTCGTGGGCATTTTGGAGCAGGTTTGTATAGGTCCGGGCCGGAGCCACCCGACCGTCATTATCCGAAATAATGGGTCCGGTGGGGACGGTTGGTGCTTCCGGGGGGGCTCCTAGATCGGTCGGGCGGATTTTGCAGATCAGGCCCTGCTCTCCGGGTAGCCAGTGACAGGGGTTACCATACAGGGCACTCAAAATAGGGCCCGTCAGCGGCCTGGCTTTGGCCTGCTCTAAGTCGAGCACCCACAGCTCGACCCCATCTGGCTGAGTCAGGGTAAAAGCCAACCGCTGACTGTCAAACGACCAGCGCAGATTGCGAATCCGCGCACCGGGAGGCAGCAGGATAGAGGTTACGGTGCTGTCTCCTAACGCCCGAATACCGATGCCATGGTAAGCCGCCTCACGGGCAGGTCCCCAGGTTTTGGGGTTGATTTTAATGCCTGCGATCGCAACCACCGGCTCTGATAGTTGCGCGATCGGCGGCAGCGATGGACGCTCCAGCTCAACTATCCAGCGATTGTCAGGAGAAATTGAGACTGCCGGCAACCTTTCAGTATCTAGCATTGAGGCAATCGGCTCAGGCGGGTTTTGCCAGGTCACCTGGGCGTTAGCGGGCATAGGCAGAAGGGTGAGAAGGGCAGGGAGAAGCGTTGGGAGGAGACGAAAATGCATTGCAGAAAATTACTCATACGCATCCATCGGCAAGCAAGAGCACATGAGATTGCGATCGCCATAGGCTTGATCAATGCGATTGACCGCTGGCCAAAATTTGCGATCGCGGGTCCACTGGGTCGGATAAACCGCCTGCTCACGAGAGTAAGGCCGCTCCCAAGTCTCAGCCGTCAGGTCAGCTGCCGTATGGGGAGCCTGGGTCAGCAGATTGGCTGTCTGGGAGACTTCACCGGCCTCAATCTGGCGGATTTCGTCCCGAATCGCAATCATCGCATCGCAGAAGCGGTCTAGCTCGGCCAGCGATTCGCTCTCGGTGGGCTCTACCATGATCGTGCCCGCTACCGGCCAAGACATAGTGGGCGGGTGAAAGCCATAGTCAATCAGTCGTTTGGCAATGTCATCTACGCCAATGCCCGCCGATTTCTTAAACCCTCGCAGGTCGACGATACACTCGTGGGCCACCAAACCACTCTCGCCTTTGTAAAGGATTGAATAGTGGTCTTCCAATCGTTTAGCGATGTAGTTAGCGTTGAGAATCGCCACCTCGGTGGCCTGTTTCAAACCGGCTGCCCCCATCATTTGAATGTACATCCAAGAAATCGGCAAAATGCTGGCACTGCCCCAGGGCGCAGCCGAGACCGCAGGGATAGACTGCTCAGTTCCCAGGCTAGGAATCAAACCGTGCCCTGGCAAAAAGGGCACCAGGTGGGCCTGCACCCCAATTGGGCCAACCCCAGGCCCGCCACCGCCGTGAGGGATGCAGAAGGTCTTATGCAGGTTCAGATGGCACACATCTGCCCCAAAATCTGCCGGACGGCACAGGCCCACCTGGGCATTCATGTTGGCTCCATCCATATAGACCTGCCCCCCATACTGGTGGATCGTCTCACAGACGGTGCGAATCGATTCTTCAAAGACGCCGTGGGTAGACGGGTAGGTGACCATCAGGGCAGCTAAATTCTCACCGTGCTTTTCGGCTTTGGCTTGCAGATCGGCCACGTCAATGTTGCCGTCATCGTCACACTTGACTGCGACCACCTTCATCCCAGCCATGACTGCGCTGGCCGGGTTAGTGCCGTGGGCCGATTGGGGAATAAGACAAATGTTGCGGTGTCCCTCATTTTGGGACTGATGATACTGGCGAATCACCAACAGCCCGGCGTATTCTCCCTGAGAACCCGCGTTGGGCTGGAGGGAAATCCCGGCAAACCCGGTGATTTCTGACAGCCAGCGCTCGAGCTGCTCAAACAGATGGCGGTAGCCCTTGGCCTGGTGCAGCGGTGCAAACGGGTGAATCTGGCCAAACTCTGGCCAGGTGATCGGCACCATCTCAGCCGTCGCGTTGAGCTTCATGGTGCAAGACCCGAGGGGAATCATCGCCGAAGCCAGGGACAAATCCTTGGTCTGGAGCGCGTAAAGATAGCGCAGTAGCTCAGTTTCAGAGTGGTACTGGTTAAAGACAGGATGGGTTAGATACTCAGAGGTGCGCTGTAGCTCCGTCGGAATAATTGAAGCCGATTTAAGCTGGTCAAGCCCCGGCAGCCGGTCTGACCCCGCAAAGATTTCCAGCAGTTCGGTAATAGATTCGGGGGTGACGGTCTCATCTAGGGCAATACCCAGGGTGTCGGGGTCAATGCGGCGCAGGTTGACCTGGCAGGCTAGGGCGCGATCGCAAATCGTCTGACCCTGGTCGCCGACCTCTACCCGCACCGTGTCAAAGAAAGGGGTTTCACCCACGGTAAACCCCAGCTTAGACAGCCCTTCTGAGAGCACCACCGCCAGTCGATGGATGCGGGTGGCAATGCGCTGCAGCCCCTGAGGCCCGTGGTAAACCGCATAGGTACTGGCAATAATTGCCAGCAGCACCTGAGCCGTACAGATATTACTAGTAGCTGAGTCACGGCGAATATGCTGCTCACGGGTTTGCAGCGCCAGCCGCAGCGCCGGTTTACCTTGCACATCTTTAGAGACCCCCACCAGCCGTCCTGGCAGCTTACGGGCGTAGTCAAGCTGGGTGGCAAAGTAGGCGGCGTGGGGGCCACCGTAGCCGAGGGGCACGCCAAACCGCTGGGTATTGCCCACCGCAATGTCTGCACCAAACTCGCCCGGAGCTTTGAGCAGGGTCAGACTCAGCAGATCTGCCGCGACCGTCACTAATGCGCCCGCCGCGTGGGCCTGGGCGATAAAATCTGCATAGTCATAAATCGCCCCGTCGCTGGCCGGATATTGAAGCAGCACCCCAAACACAGGCTGATCAAACTCAAATCTACGATGGTCGCCGACAATCACCTCAATGCCTAAGGGCAGGGCGCGGGTTTTGACGACTTCAATTGTCTGAGGATGACATTCGCTCGATATCCAAAATGTCTTCGCGGCCTTAGCCGCCTTGTTTTTGCACACTCCCCAGCTCATCGACATCGCCTCAGCCGCTGCTGTCCCTTCATCTAGCAGTGAAGCATTGGCAATCTCTAACCCAGTCAGGTCGGTTACCATCGTTTGAAAATTGAGCAGCGCCTCCAGACGACCCTGGGCAATTTCAGGCTGATAGGGGGTGTATTGAGTGTACCAGCCCGGATTTTCTAAAATATTTCGCTGGATGACTGGGGGGGTAATGCAGCTGTGATAGCCCAGGCCAATGTAGCTTTTAAAGACCTGGTTTTGAGCTGCGATCGCCCGCAGGCTGGCCAGCGCCTCATACTCACTCATCCCCCCCCCAACCGACAAAGGCTGCCGTAGCCGAATCCCCGCTGGGACAGCGGCTGCCATCAGCGCTTCTAAAGACTCAACCCCAAGGGCTGAGAGCATCGATTGAACATCGGTGGACGTTGGCCCAATGTGACGCTGTGGAAAGGTATTCTCAAGGGCAAGTTCATCGGACCAGCTTGATTGAGGCGAGCCTGTGTGAGTCATGGGTGTAGACGCCACCGTAGACGCCACCGTAGACATCACATTGACCTCATCAGGATGCCGATCGTAAGACATTGAGAACTCCACTTAACGAATAGAAAGGTGAGCAGGGATGTAAAAACCATCAGCGAGCTGTGATGGTTTAAATCGATTATTTCATTTTGTAATAGATTGCTAATCTTTGTCGTAATTTTTTGCGGGTTATCCTTCAACCTGCTCGCTGTATTCTTCGGCAGTCAGACAGTCATCGAGTTCTGCCATGTCGTCCGCCTTGATGCGAATTAGCCAACCATCGTTATAAGGGTCATCGGCAATTTGCTCAGGGGCATCGAGCAGCTGATCGTTACGCTCTAATACTTCACCTGAGACCGGTGATTTGAGATCTTCTACCGCTTTTACCGACTCAATGGTGCCAAACTTTTCGTCCTTTTCAACGTTATCGCCCAGTTCAGGCAGCTCTAGAAAAACCACGTCGCCCAGCTGATCAACTGCAAAGGCGCTGATGCCCACCGTGACGATTTTTTCGTCTTCATCAATGCGGACGTATTCGTGACTATCGGTATATTGCAGATCGTCAGGATATTCAAGAGCCATTACTTTTCCTCCTTCATTCTGCCAGTTTCGCATGGAAATTCATCCTCTGCGCAATTTTCCAGCAGGGGATTAAAGAAAGTCTATAACACGCCTACTAGGCTTTGTAAAAGGGGCGTTTTACAACCGTTGCAGTAAAAGGTTTTTGACGAATTTCAACCTCAACGGTTTGGCCGATTTTGGCCAGCTCAGGGGGGACATAGGCCAGGGCAATTGGGTAGCCCAGCGTGGGAGATAGCGTACCACTAGTGACAATGCCCACCGGGCTGCCCCCTGATAAAACCGGATAGTCGTGGCGGGCGATGTTGCGGTCTTCGAGCTGTAGCCCCACCAGTCGGCGGGTCAGCCCCTGGGCCTTTTGCTGTTCTAAAACAGAGCGGCCCATAAACGCCTGGGGCTTATCCAGATGCACTAACCAACCCAAGCCAGCCTCTAAGGGGGTGGTGGTATCGTTAATGTCTTGACCATAGAGGGCCATCGCGGCCTCTAAGCGAAGGGTATCGCGGGCACCCAGGCCGCAAGGGGCCACGTCTTTATCAAGCAGTTTCTTCCAGACCGCGATCGCACCTTTTGGGTCAAGCATGACCTCAAAGCCGTCTTCGCCGGTATAGCCGGTGCGGGCCAAAAAAGCATCGTGGCCCAGCAGACTGCCGTGGCAGTGACCAAATCGAGCCACCTCAGACAGGTCTGTCTCGGTGAGCGTTTGCAGCTTAGCGACCGCTTGGGGGCCCTGTACCGCCAGCAAAGCCCGATCTTGAGAAATATCATTCAGCTGTACATCGGTCTCGGGCAGATGTTGCAATAGCCACGCTTTGTCTTTTTCTGTCGTGCCAGCGTTCACAATCAGAGAAACCTGCTCTGTGCCGTCATCCTGCTTGCCCTGATCGTAAATAATCAGGTCGTCGATGATGCCGCCCTCTGGGTTGAGCAACACCGTGTATTGGGCCTTGCCCGGAGAGAGTCGGCTGAGATCGGTGGGCACTAGCTTTTGCAGGTGTTCTAGCAGGTTGCGCCCCGTCAGTACAAATTTGCCCATGTGGGAGATGTCAAACATGCCTGCCCGCTGCCGCACGGCCTGGTGCTCTTTTTGAATGCCGCTGAACTGCACAGGCATCTCCCAGCCAGAAAAGGCGGTCATTCTGGCCTTTTGCTGCACGCAAAGTTTATGGAGCGGAGTTTTGAGGAGAGTCATAGCGCAAATTTAATAATAGAGTCTGCAACGGCTCGGGGCTTTTCTAAATGGGGAACGTGGCCACACTCAGGGAGCCACACTAGCTGGCTATCGGCAACGGTTTTTTGAAATTTTTGAGCGTCTTGGGTGCCGAGAATCCGGTCTTGCTCGCCCCACAGTACCAGGGTCGGCATTGAAATAGCTCTGATTTTTTGGCTTAAGAAATTATAGCCGCCGCTTTTGGTAAAGCTAATCAGGGCTTCTTTCCAGCGGGGGGCCTGTAGATGTAGCGAGGCACAAAGTTCGGCATCGGGGGTAACCAAGGTGCGATCGCAGTACGCCTGCTGCGAAATCCGCCGTCGCACCCCAGGCCGCTTTAAGAAAGCTGTCGCCCAGCTATCTAACGGCGGAAACATCACCCGACCCATTGCGGGCCCCGCTGCAAACCCAGCACTATCAAACAGCACCAGTTTGCTAACCGCATCGGGGTAGGTCAGCCCAAAATCAATCGCCGCTGCGCCCCCCATCGACGCCCCACCCAAGATCACCGGCTGCCCAATCATCTGCTGCCAAAAGCTATATAAATGCAGCCTAATCGCCTCTGGGCTATAAGACGAAACCACCGTACGGTCGGTAAACCCAAACCCCAGCAAATCTACAACCCAAACCTGGAAGCGCTCCGCTAAACACGGCACCAGCCGCCGAAACTCAAACAGCGAACTGTCAAAGCCGTGGATCAGCAAAATCGGTGGCCCCGCCCCCTGGCAAACGTAGCTAGTAGGAATCGGCTGATCTGACAGTGGTGTCGCCACCTCAGCAAACTGAATCGCCTTGGACAGGGCAACGGAGGTGTCTTCGGTGAGGTTTTGGATATCGGCAGGGAGCATTTTGGCGCAGAATGACAGGCTGGATTGAGGTGGGGAAGATGGGGAGGGTGGGGTGATTGGTGATTGGTGATTGGTGATTGGTGAATTCCAAATAACAAATAACAAGCAACAAATCACCCATTACCCATTACCCATTACCCCCCTTCCATCACTAAACATCAGAATACTCAACCCCAGCACTCCTCTTCTCATAACGCTGCTGCCGACTCACATAAAAGCTGGCAATCACGGCCATCGTCAGCCACCAGAGCGTACTCACCTGGGGGCGATACCACACCGTGTCAAATAGCCCCTGCACAAGCACACCCACCTGGCCTGCGATCGCCGCAATCAGCCAATAACCCTGAGGATTGAGGGTGTCACGCAGCCGCTGGATTTGCTTAAACCCCTGATAAAACCCGGTAAAGAGCATCCACAAGAGACCAGTGAACCCAACAAAACCAGCCTCGACCAGGGTTTCTAGAAAAATAGAGTAGGCACTTAGAGCGGTGTAGTTAGGGCGCTGATAGAGCGGATAAACTTTATTAAAGGCCTCATTGCCAGGGCCAATGCCTAAAACGGGTCGGTCTTGAATCATCTCAACGACCGCCTCGTAGACGTTAATGCGAAAGTTGTTACTGCTGTCTTCGCGACCGGCAAACATGCTCATCACCCGCTCTTGGACGGGGGGCACCACCAGGATGCTCAGCACCACCCCACCCACTGACCCGCCGAGCAATATCGGCAGCGCCCAGCGTTGCCAAAACGGAGGAAGTAGAGCGTTCCACCAGTAAACCAGCAGCACCATCATCGCAAAGCCAAGGCCTAAAAAGCCGAGCCAGCCCCCCCGACTCAGGGTCAAAATCATACAGGTGGTGTTCACCACTAAGGCAGTCACTGCCAGCCCTTTAGGTAGCCAGCGCGGCCATACAAAAATCGCGGCAAAGCTAAACGCGATTGCTGGCAATAGATAGGCGGCCAGTAGGTTAGGGTTGCCCAAAAAGCTATAGACCCGCGTCGTCCCCGATAGGTTGGATTCGGGGTCAACCCAGGTGGCGAGTGCTTCGGCCCCAAAAAACCACTGTCGCAGCCCGTAAACAGACACCAACAGCGTTGTGATTAAAAAGGTCGTGATGATAGCGGTGCGTAATTTAGGCTGCCGCATTGCCCGTGCCGCCAGCAAAAACAGCATCAGGTTTAAGGTCAGCTTGATCAGCCCTGAAATCGCCACCGGTTTGACCGGTGAGACAATGGTCGCCAGCACCATTGCAACCCAGTAAAGCAAGACCCCGATGTGAACCGGAGTGAGCCCGCCTTCTGCCTCGTCAGACACGGTCAGCAGTAGCCAAAACGCAGCGCAAATCAGCAACAAGACCCCGATCAGCGTGGTCGATACGTAGGGCGCGATCGCAAAGATAATCGCGATGAAGATGGCTGCGATCGCGTCTCCGTATGGCAGCAGCGCACTGCCCTGACGCCACTGGCGCAGGGGCCAGAGTAAGCGATGTAACAGACTAGCCTCTCGCCACTGATGGAGTGCAAAGCGACCAAAGGTCAGGCGCTGAAGAACGGCGTCAAGCATGGTGAAGGGGAGAAATAATCTCAACCATCATGCCAGGGATGGGGCAAAATCGGCCAACAAAAATCTGTCTCCAAGGGGCCCAAAAATCAGAAACGGCTGCAATCCGATTTTGTTTACATTCCGTATCAATTAATAAGTCCTCAGTTAGGAATTATTGATCATGACCGTTCAACTTTTCTTCGCCCCCGCTTTTCGTTGGATTGCAGCCGGTTTGAGTGCCGCAAGCTGCCTGATAATGATGCCAGAAGTTCAAGCCAGCCCAGAGGTCCAAGCCAGCCCAGAGGTCCAAGCCAGCCTAGAAGTTCAAGCCAGCAGTTCAGCCCTTAACAAAGACAATCATGGGAATAGCATCGTTGGGGTTGCCTCTTCCAATGATTCTTTTTATGTACTGACGGCTTTGCTCAAGCGGGCCGGTCTTGTCGATGTGCTTGACCACTCCGGCGAGTTTACCGTCTTTGCGCCAACCGATGCGGCCTTTGGCACACTGCCCGATGGCACCATTGAAAGCCTGTTCAAGCCCGAAAATCAAGAGCTACTGGTCAGCATTTTGACCTACCACGTTGTGTCTGGGCGAGTGACCTCCGATCAGCTATCAGCGGGAGAGGTCGCCACAGTGGAGGGCAATCCAATTGCTGTTAGCCTGAGCCAGGGCGTCATGATCAACGAAGCCAGGGTCGTACAGGCTGACGTCGCTGCTGATAATGGCGTTATTCACATCATTGACCAGGTTTTATTACCCCCCACTGAATAGGATACAAACCTGACTAACGGCATGTACGACTTTTCTACTCCCCCCTTTTTGCAAGGGGGGTGGGGGGGATCTCAATCCCACTGCCCCCAGCGCTAAACAGTGGCATACTAGCGCTGTAGTGATTGCTGCGGAAAGTTGTCCATGACTCTCAATCGTCGTCGGTTTATGGTGCTGGGCGGGCTGGCACTAGGGGCCTGCTCATCGGCTGCGGTGCCCCAAAAGTCTAGACAGGACGAGAGAGCACCGGTAGAAGCGGCAGCAGAAACGCGGGAACATGAGGTTCCAAGGAGTACGCGGGTTGGGGAAGCGATTGGGCCCGCGGGGCTGTATGCACCTGCGCGAGGAGATATTCGGGCGGTGGTGGTGAGCGATATGAATAGCCGCTACGGATCCACAGAGTATAAAACAGAAGTCCTGAGGGGAATTGAACTACTGCCAGACTGGCAGCCAGATCTAGTCATCTGCGCAGGGGATATGATTGCCGCTCAAAAGATATCGCTGACGTCGGCTGAGGTCGATTTGATGTGGACGGAATTTGATCGACAGATCTTGACCCCCATTCGAGCCATGAATTTGCCCTTTGCGCTCACCATAGGCAACCACGATGCTTCGGGCTTGCTTAGGGAGGGGGGCTATGTCTTTGAGATCGATCGTCAGTCTGCCACCCGATATTGGCAAGCCCATCAAGATGCGCTGGATCTTGCCTATGTTGACACGGGTAATTTCCCTTACTACTACAGTTTTAAGCAAAACGATATCTTTTACCTGATTTGGGATGCCTCTGCGGCAGCTGTGCCCGCTGAGCAGATAGCCTGGGCCGATCGCAGTCTGGGCAGCCCCGAGGCTCAGTCCGCCCAGCTACGGATTGTGATCGGGCACCTACCTTTTTTCGCGATTTCCCAGGGTCGCGATCGCGCCGGAGAGATTTTAAACCAGCCCGACGCGCTGCGATCGCTCCTCGAGCGCCACAATGTCCACACCTACATCAGCGGTCATCACCACGCCTACTATCCAGCCCATGCCGGGCAGCTAGATCTGCTTCACTGTGGGGCGCTGGGCAGCGGCCCCCGCACCTGGCTCGATCGCACCGACCCGGCCATGCAGACCCTGACCGTGCTCGATATCTTTCTAGGAGACACCTCAGAAGAAGACGCCTCAGAACAGGCCACAACGGTGTACACCACCTACAACATGAACACGATGCAGCAAGTCGATACCCAACAGCTGCCGCGCCAGATCGTGGGTCCCACGGGTCGCTTACTCAGGCAGGATGTTACCCTGGCCAATCTCAGCGAGGCTGAGCTAAACCAGCAGTACGTGCCCAGCCTGCACTAGGGTTACTCCAAGCGCGGCCAGGCTCGGTTTTCGCCACCAATGTTTAAGACCCCATAGAGAATGGCCAACCCAATCAGCCCCAGCAGAGCCTGGCCGATGTTTACCCCCACCGCCAGGTTCATCACAAAGGCGGCCACGCTAGAGGCGATAAATCCATAAAATCCCCACTTTTGCCAGCGCATGAGTGCGATCGCGCACACCACATTAAAGACAGACATCAGCACAAACAAAAAGAAGACTGCCCCTGAAATCGGGGCTAGCCCTTGCTGAGCCACAATATCTGCATAAACACTGGGCCTCAGGGCAAAAAATAAGTTACTGAGCGTCCCGATAGTGTTGACCACAATCATCAACACCAGCCATGCTGTCAGACAGCCATGCTGTTTCGGCTTTCCGGTCTGAGTCATCAATCAGCCTCACTCATCTTGGACATCTACACCCGAGTAACCCGATATCTCGGTAGCCTGAGTGATCGCAGTATCAAGCTTGAGCACCAGTACACCCAGGGGAGGCAGGGTCAAATCTAACGAGTAGGGACGATTGTGGTAAGCCCAATCATCGGACCACTTACCCCCCAAGTTACCCATGTTGCTGCCACCAAAATCACGGGAGTCGCTGTTAAACAGCTCTCTGTAATAACCCTTGGCCGGTACACCCACCCGATAGTGGCTGTGGGGCTGCGGCGTAAAATTACAAACCGTCAGCACAAACTCGCTATAGTCTTTATCCCACCGCAAAAAAGACACCACACTGTGGCGAGTATCGCTACAATCGACCCACTCAAACCCTTCTTGAGAAAAGTCTTGAGTATAGAGAGCCGGCTCACTGCGATAAAACGCGTTGAGCTTTTGCATAAACTGCTTCAGATTGTGGTGATCTTCATATTGCAGCAGATGCCACTCTAGGTCACCCCAGACGTTCCATTCGCTCCACTGGCCAAACTCCATGCTCATAAACAGCGTCTTTTTACCCGGATGCGTAAACATATAGGTATACAGACAGCGCAGGTTAGCAAACTTTTGCCAGTCGTCCCCTGGCATTTTGCCGATCATGTTGCTCTTGCCGTGGACCACCTCGTCGTGGGATAGCGCCAGCATGAAGTTTTCGCTAAAGGCGTACCAAATGCTGAAGGTCACATTGTTTTGGTGGAACTGCCGGAACCACGGATCCATCTGGAAATAGTCCAGCATGTCGTGCATCCAGCCCATGTTCCACTTGAGGTTGAAGCCTAAGCCACCGACGTAGGTCGGCCAAGACACCATCGGCCAAGAGGTTGACTCTTCGGCAACGGATAAGACACCTGGGTAGTAGCTAAAGAGTAAGTGGTTGGTCTGCCGGAGAAAATCGGCTGCCTCCACGTTTTCGCGACCGCCATACTCGTTAGCCACCCACTCACCCGGTTTCCGGTTGTAGTCGAGATAAAGCATCGAGGCGACCGCATCTACCCTAATGCCGTCGATATGGTACTTGTCAAACCAGAACAGGGCATTGGCCACCAAGAAGTTGCGCACTTCGTTGCGGCCATAGTTGAAGACCAGCGTGCCCCATTCTTTGTGCTCGCCCTTACGAGGGTCAGCATGTTCATACAGATGGGTGCCATCAAAAAAGGCGAGACCGTGGCCATCTTTAGGAAAGTGGCCCGGCACCCAGTCCACCAGCACCCCAATCCCGCTGAGATGGCACTGGTCAATGAAATACATCAAGTCTTCAGGCGAGCCGTAGCGAGACGTCGCTGCGTAATAGCCTGTCACCTGATATCCCCAAGAGCCATCAAAAGGGTGCTCGGCCACAGGCAGCAGCTCGATGTGCGTAAACCCCAGCTCTTTTACATAGGGAATTAGCTTGGCAGCCAGCTCACGGTAGGTGAGAAAACGCGCACCGGGCTTCAGCTCAGCCACTGTGACCGCAGGTTCAATTGTGCCGTCTGGCCGCTTTGCCGGCTCAGACGAAGCGGCATGCAGCCATGAGCCCAGATGGACTTCATAGATCGAGACGGGCTGCGCCATCGGATCGCTGTGGCGGCGCTGCTCGAGCCAATCATCGTCGTGCCACTGATAGCTATCTAACTCAGCTACAATCGAAGCCGTCTTAGGCCGCACCTCTTGCTGAAAACCATAGGGATCAGACTTTTCGTAAATATGACCCGCCTGGTTTTTGATCTCATATTTATAGGAGGTTCCGACCTCCACGCCCGGAATGAATAGATCCCAAATGCCGCCACCGATGCGCATTTGATGCTTGCGACCGTCCCAGTTGTTGAAATCGCCGATTACAGACACATTTCGCGCATTCGGAGCCCAAACCGCAAAATAAACCCCTGCTACCCCTTCTAAAACAGTGGGATGCGCCCCCAGTTTTTCGTAAATGCGATGATGGTTTCCCTCAGCAAACAGATGAATATCAAAGTCACTAATCACCCGCGACTTAAACGCATAGGGGTCATAAATGACATGCTCATGCTCCCCCTCTTTGTAGCGAATTTGGTAGTTAACTAAGTCTTTGACCTCAACGACGCACTCGAAAAAATTAGGGTGGTGCTCGTTGGCCATCGCAAACTCTTGGCGGGCTTCGGGTAAAACCACCCAAGCACTATCGGCAGTCGGAATAAAGGCCCGCACAGCCCAAACCTCTTTGCCCTCTATCTGGACAAGGTGGGGGCCCAATACCTCAAACGGGTTATGGTGTTGGTTCCAAACAATCCGCTCAATCTGGTCAGGTGCAACCGTCAACGTCATAGAAATCTAAACCTATACAAAAGTATCAATCGGAAGTTTTTAAAAAATCAGCAGTGAACCAAACCTTGACCGCCTCCAGATTTGCGGTTGACGTTCAGAAAAACTTGTAAAGTTTTAAGGCTGAATGTAGTTTACGCTAAGTTAACTAATTTTAATGAATAGCGTTGCCACATAGAAGACACTGGATCAAATTCTGGCCATCTCTGTCTATGGGATAAAGGGCAAAACCGGCTTGATAGCCCGGCGTACCTGAAGCAACAGGATAAGAGATCGAATATCAGACCTGATCGTCGTTGTCTCTGGTGGAGCCTGCAGCTGGGCCTCTAGTTCCGCATATTCTTCAGCGTCGATAGGGGTGCCATCCAAAGGGGAGCGCGCCTCAAAAATAATTTCAGTCCTCAAAATCTCTTCAGGGATTTCATCCTCCGGAGGCAGCTGAATCTCTGCATAGGCAGGGCCTGCTATCCCAATTGTCATGAGCAATCCCAGCACGAGTTGAATCCGCATAAAGTTAATTTTTTGAGCAGATAGGAATTTGAGCAAAAATCTTAAAGCAGATCTTGATACGGGGCATAAAGGTTTACGCCCTTTGGTGTCGGGTATAGCCAGGCAGGATTTCACATAAGAGCATTATCAATGATGAATACCTTAAATATGGAGCAAATATGGAGTAGATTTGCAAAAATCTGCTAGTTGCCTAAAAACACGAGCGCCGTCAGCCGGCTGACGGCGAAGTCGACTGTATATCAAAAGACAAATAACCCAGACAGATAACAGAGTGTCATGGTGCCGCTCGCTACAATGGCAGGGTGGGCTAGATTAATAAAGACGAATTTTTGAAGGTTCAGTAGAAACGGTCCTCAGGAGCTGCCTCAGGAGCTCTCTGTAGGCTGCTCTAAGCCATTCCCGGCTAAACGTAAGCCTGGGTTCTGCCAAGGGTCAAGAGTGAGTTAAAAGCCGCCCCGATCGCTGAAGAAAATAGGATTTGTAATGATTAAGTTTCCCGCTTCCGTTTCATTCCTGAGTCGTTCAGGGCTGTCTACGCTGTCGTTAGGCGTAGCTGGGCTAATACTGTCGGCTCCAGCACTTGCCCAAAATATTGTTGAGCAGCAGGGCACCTTGGCACCTATCCGCGACGAATATGCTTTCAGCGGAGAAGCAGGGGATGCCGTCACAATTGAGCTCTCCAGCCAAGAATTTGACACCGTTCTATTTTTAGTTGGGCCAGACGGTACCGAGCTAGATATGAACGATGACTACGGCGGCACCCTCAATTCCACCATTGTGACGACGCTACCGGCCGCAGGCGAATACAAAGCCGTTGCCAGCTCTTTTTCTGGGCAAGGGGGTAGCTATGAGCTGACCGTCCGCTCAGCGACTGAGTATGAGCTAGTCTATGACCGGGCCATCGAGCTGATG
>JBCBZL010000249.1:0-7620 GCA_039815385.1 Cyanobacteria bacterium P01_A01_bin.114 | reverse complement strand
TGGTTAAGTTTGCTCGCAATATTATCAGCTCAATCAAAGCTGTAATCCTCTTCTCTAAGAAGAAAGCGGTTTCGGATTCTTGTACAACATTTAACTAATAATATTTAATTATTTCCACTTAGTCCGAATTAACAATGGCAGAGCCATTGAAAAGATAAGGACTGCTAGAATAGCGGGTAATAGCAGGTTATGGCTTAAAGGAATCTGGGCTACCAATTTCACTTCCACACTTCCACTAACCCCTCTGGAACAAGGATCAAATAGGATGAATCAATCTGGGTATTTTCAAGATGCCCCCTATCCCATCCTGTAAAGGGTTGGGGGGATGGGCGCTAGTGAGCTGAAGCCATGAAACCAGCGTTGATGCTATCGAGCCCCACCTCTCCTTTCAGTCACTTCTCTCGGGGAAGGGGGTCAATCGGATACCTAATACCTATTAAATTCTCACTCCTTTACTTGTTATGATGCGCTGCTGCATTTTTTGAAGTGAGGGTGAGTGGACTTGCTACTATTTTTATTCATGAATGAATCATAACACTTTTGTAGGAAATATGTTTGTCATAAAGCTTGTTTTGATGTATTAGCAAATTTATTGATTTAGTCGAGATAAAATAGAAGTGGAAACAGCAAGCGAGGAGTTAAGGTGTACCCATTAAGGGTTTTGCTGTGATGTAACGATTTGGATGCGCCCTAATGAGCGACAAACCTTCAGTAATGGACATTTAACATGTTTGAATTGTTTACAGAAAGGGCGATTAAAGTCATTATGCTCTCTCAAGAGGAATGCCGTCGCCTGGGGCATCCTTTTATGGGGACCGAGCAGCTTCTTTTGGGGCTAATGGTGGCAAAACCCAACCTAGCCGCAGACACTTTAAGTTCTCTAGGCATTACCCTAGCGGCTGCGCGAACTGCTATTGAAAAGGTGATCGGACGAGGCTCTAGCCCTCAGATTAATACTGAGATTCAGTTCACACCTCGCTGCAGACAGGTATTGGCACAATCGATTAAAGAAGCGCAGGCATTAGGGCACAGCGAGGTGGATGCTGAACACTTGCTACTGGCACTGGTACAGGATGAGAATGGTTTAGCCGTGAACGTGTTAGAAACGTTAGGGGCTGACCGAAACAAAATTCGGACTGATCTACTACAAGCGATCTCCCAAACAAAAACTGTCGCTGTTGAAAAGCGCCCAGACCAAGCAAAGACGCCGACGCTGGATGAATGTGGCGTTAACCTAACGGAATTAGCTACCTTAGGTAAGCTAGACCCGGTGGTTGGGCGACACCAGGAAATTGAACGAGTCATCCAGATTTTGAGCCGCCGCACAAAAAACAATCCCATTCTCATTGGTGAACCGGGTGTGGGCAAAACGGCTCTAGCAGAAGGTCTGGCCCAGCGTATTATCAATCACGATCTGCCTGATCCCTTGCAGGATAAGCAAGTGATTACCCTAAACGTAGGCTCATTAATCGCCGGAACAAAATATCGAGGTGAATTTGAGGAGCGGCTAAAGACGATCATGGATGAGCTTCGGAGGGCTGGAAATATTATTCTGGTCATTGATGAGGTGCACACCTTAATTGGTGCAGGTGCAGCAGAAGGTGCGATTGACGCTGCCAATATTCTCAAACCGGCCCTGGCAAGAGGTGAACTTCAATGTATTGGTGCGACCACCCTAGATGAGTATCGTCAGTATTTTGAGCAGGATGCCGCTTTAGCACGCCGATTTCAGCCTGTGATGATAGACGAACCCAGTGTTGAGGAAACTATTTTAATTTTACAGGGGTTGCGGAGTTGCTACGAACGACACCACCAGCTGATAATTTCAGATTTGGCGTTAGAGGCAGCCGCTAAATTCTCAAATCGCTATATCTCGGATCGGTTTTTGCCTGATAAAGCGATTGATTTGATGGATGAAGCCGGATCTCGCGCTCGCATCCTCTCGTCTAAACAAAAGCCATCTGCTGCCAAAGATTTACACAAAACACTTCGACAGACTTTGAAAAAGAAAGACAATGCTGTTCAGCTCCAGGAGTTTGCCCAGGCCAGTGAGCTGCGAATTGACGAAGTCAGAATTTTAGAAGAGATTAAGGCCGCCACGCAGACTGCTGCTGCTCCTAGTTTATCCCCTGTTGTAGGCGAAGCAGATATTGCACACATTGTGTCATCTTGGACTGACATTCCCCTCAGCAAACTGACAGAAGTCGAATCTGATCAGCTGTTGCACATGGAAGATATGTTGCATCAGCGGTTGATTGGGCAGGAAGAAGCTGTCAAAGCGGTCTCGCGAGCTACTCGTCGGGCCCGGGTTGGGCTGCAAAACCCCAATCGCCCGATTGCGAGCTTTATCTTTGCCGGGCCGACCGGGGTGGGTAAGACAGAGCTGGTAAAAGCACTGGCAGCAGGCTGCTTTGGGGCTGAGGGTGCCATGATTCGGTTGGATATGTCTGAATATATGGAGCGTCATACGGTCTCTAAACTGATTGGGTCCCCACCGGGCTATGTTGGATATAGCGAAGGAGGGCAGTTAACCGAAGCTGTCCGTCGAAAGCCTTATACGGTTGTCCTATTTGATGAAATCGAGAAAGCTCACCCCGATGTGTTTAACCTGCTACTGCAAATTTTAGATGAGGGTCATTTAACGGATGCTAAAGGGCGTACCGTCAACTTTAAGAATACGCTGTTAGTGATGACCTCTAATGTAGGTTCAAAGCTAATTCAGAAGGGAGCAGGCGGATTAGGCTTTAATGTTGCCGATAATCAAGTAAATGCCAATTACAGAAATCTGGTGACGCTGGTCAACGAAGAACTCAAGCAGTACTTCCGTCCAGAATTCCTCAATCGTCTTGATGAAGTGATTGTTTTTCGACAGTTAACTAAAGATGAGGTTAAGCACATTGCGGATATCTTATTACGCGAAGTGAGCAGTCGGCTAGCTGAGCAAGGCATCAACCTGACAGTGACCGATCAATTTAAGGATCATTTAACTGAGGCGGGTTATAACCCTGAGCAAGGAGCACGCCCGCTACGGCGAGCAATTACGCGACTGTTAGAAGACCGTCTTGCGGAAGCCATGCTTTCTGGTCAAGTTCAAAGGGGGACTGCTGTCATTGTAGATATCGATGACCAAGATGAAGTTCACATTTTGCAAGATGATTCTGTAGAGAGAGTTTCAACGACGCATGCCTGACCCAGATAATCGCCCTAGAGACAATTGACTGAATGGCACAAAACATGTCAACTGACTCCACTGGTTGTGTAGCAGTATTGGGATTTGGTAGTCCCAGGCGAGCAGGCTGCCTCGTTAGTGCTGACTCTGTTGAACACCCTGTTAAACAAAGCCCAAAAGCTTTCCCAGTTTGCCGTTTATCAACAAGACGCCCAGTCACTCCGAGAAATCCTGGTATGTACCCACACCCAGGTCGATCTCGCCTGCGGTCGTTTTGGCACCCCCCTCTATCGTCAGCTGCGTCAAGCCAGACCAGCCGCTGCGAGTCTGGCAAAGCATGCATTTTGGCGGGCATCAGTTGGCCCCCACCTTGATTGATCTGCCCACCGGGCAAGTTTGGGGACATCTAGAGTCGGCGATGCTACCCCAGCTGATTGATCGCAGCGGCGACCCCCGGCAGATGCAGCGCTTTTATCGAGGCTGGACCGGCGTCAGGCGGTTTGAGCAAATCGCCGAACGCGAAGTCTGGATGCAAGAAGGTTGGGACTGGTTTACTTACCCCAGAACAGCTATTGCCACTCGCAAAGAACTGCAAGGCCTAAAGCGCTGGCTTTACCCGATGCTGCGCCGGGTTCCCATCAAACTGTTACAGCTCTGGTTAGACCGTTGGACTAGCAGCGCCAGCAAGGTAGACATTAACGTTACCTACCGTTCCCGGCAAGGTAAAGGCCTGTATCAGATCAGCATTGAGGAAAAGGGTGAGGTAATGAGTGCATTTAACTCAGCCGCCCAGGCAGACCAAAAAATCTCACTGATGCCGGTCAAACAATATTGGGTGAGTCATTTAGTGAAAATAGTCTGAAGTGAGACAAGACTTCATCTCTTTTGCTCATGTCACTGACATTTACCGTCACCTTCGTTGCCCCTTACGGCCAATGGGGATGCATAGAGGTGTCCCTGCCACGGGATCATTGATAATGCGACAGTCTAACCCAAAAACTGATTGAACAAGATCTTCAGTCATCACCTGATGGGGCTGCCCTCGGGCATACACTCGGCCTGTTTTCATCGCGATTAGATAATCTCCATATCGGCAAGCCTGGTTGAGTTCGTGCAGTACCATGACAATGGTGCGGCCTTCGCGCTGGTTGAGATCGTAAAGCAGATCTAACACTTCTATCTGGTGAGCCAAATCGAGAAAGGTGGTCGGTTCATCTAACAGTAAAATCTGGGTGTTTTGAGCCAGGGTCATAGCAATCCAGGCTCGCTGTCGCTGCCCGCCTGACAGGCTATCAATGGGGCGCTCTGCTAGATCTTGGAGCTCAGTAATTGCCAGGGCCGATTCAACCTGTTTCTCATCTTCTGCACTCCACTGTTGGAGCCAGCTCTGATAGGGGTAACGCCCCTGAGCAACGAGCTCACGAACCGTTAGTCCTTCAGGTGCTGCAGGGCCTTGAGGCAACAGTCCAAGTTGTTTTGCGACGGCTTTAGTGGGCATCTTAAAAATCGACGCGCTGTCTAGATACACCACCCCATGCTTAGGCCTGAGCAGTCGCCCTAGCCCTTTAAGCAGCGTCGACTTACCACAGCCGTTGGGTCCTACTAGCACGGTGATTTTGCCAGCAGGAATCGCCAGATCAAGGTCATCAATCACTGGCTTATTGTCATAGGCCAAGGTCAACTTGCGGGTGGTTAAGGCTGCTGGAGAAGCAACATCAAGCGCCGTGAGCGAAGACATAATTTTCGAGGACATGCCTTTCAAGAACTAAACAACCTAGCAACCATCAGAAGCTCAACTATAATCCCGTAGCATCTTCTTAATTTCGAGATTGTGCATCTCTTCCTGACCAATCTTGGTGCGGGTATATTCTTCCAGATAAATACTGGCATTTTCTACGACGCCTAGCAGTTTCTTATACATATCTAATGCCCTTTGCTCATGGTTTAAGCTTTCTTTCAACAGATCTTTGACCGCATGTCGATTGGTTTCTTCAATAGCTGAAATGCGCTGACTAGGGTGACCTTCTAAACCCGTAATAATCTCGCCCGCTTCTTGAGCATGTAGCAGAGACTCATTGGCCTGGGCTTTAAAGAAATCTACGATTGGAATGCGGTTAGGCCCTGTCACCATCAAGGAATAGTGGGTATAACGGACGACACCTGCCAGCTCAAATTCCATGATCTGGTTTAGCAGTGCAATCGTGCTTTGGGTGTCAAGGTCTTTCATAGAAGTTCCTGAGTAAGTTATCAATCAGCAGACAGTCACTATCAGACAGAAATTGTCAGACAGTTAGACAAGCATTATAGTCACCGCCGAGTGCGTATTAGCAAATATAAAAAGTAGGGTGCACCGATGATGGCAGTGATAATACCGCAGGGTAACTCAATCGGCGCAAACAGCAGCCGACCGAGCAGATCGGCTACAACAACGACCATGCCGCCTGTCAAGGCAGCAGTTGGCAGCAACCCCTGATGAGAGGGGCCCACAAGCTGCCGCGCGATGTGAGGGGCCATTAGTCCGACAAAGCCAACGCTGCCTGCTGTCGCAACGGCTGCGCCAGCCAGCCCCACACTGCTTAACAACAGCCAGCCTCGCTGCCATTCTAAGCGACTGCCCAGACTGCGCGCGATATCATCCCCCATCTGTAGGGCATTCAGTTCACGGCTGAAGAGCAGCGACAACCCACCAAAAACCATCAACCAGGGGGTAAAGGCTAAGACCTGTGCCCAGCTGCGCCCGTAGACGCTGCCAGCTAGCCAGACTAAGGCTTGACTGACATCGTAAATATTGCCAAAGGTAATCATGAGCTCGGTGAGAGCAGCAGCAATCAGGCTAAAGCCCACCCCCACTAAAATCAGCCGCAAGGGAGAGCTACCCCCTTGCCAAGCGAGGAGATAAATCAGCAGAGCTGCTGTCAATGCACCGCCAAAAGCCGCCAAGGGCAAGACAGCGATGGGGACTGATGGAAACACGACAATCAAACTGACTGCGGCCAGAGCTGCCCCGGCGTTGACGCCAATAATCCCAGGAGCCGCCAGCGGATTGCGGGCGATGCCCTGGGTGAGGGTGCCTGCGATCGCAAGCGCCATTCCAACGCCCCAGGCCACCAACGTTCTCGGCAACCGCAGCGTATTCACAATAAACCCATAGTCTGGGTTATCTGTCGGCAGCCCCAAAACGGTTCGAATCACATCCAGCGGTGGCACGGGATACTCTCCTTGCCCGATGCTCCACACCATGGCCACCAGGGTTATCAGCATTAACCCTAGCAACACCTTTGGCACGTGCCGATCTAACTGCAATGACAGCCACTGTGTGCGCAATACCCACCCTTGAGATCGACCTGTGTTTTTGATAGCAGATTTTGTAGAAGGCATCTCAGCGCCCCACCTTAGAGCGGGTCAGGTAAATAAAGAACGGTGCGCCCAAAAGCGGCATGACGATCCCCACTGGCAGCTCCTGGGGTTGAATGATCAGTCTCGCGCCAATGTCAGCCAGTAATAACAAAATGGCCCCAGCCAGGGCTGAATAGGGCAAAATCCAGCGGTAGTCAGCCCCCGTCCAAACGCGCACGACGTGGGGGACAATCAGCCCAACGAAGCCGATAGGGCCTGCGATCGCAACTGACCCACCAGCCAATAGCACCACACTCAGGGCTGCGACCCCCTTGACCCAAAGGGTCTTTTGCCCTAATCCCTGGGCGACTGACTCTCCCAGACTCAGCGTGGTAAGCTGCTTCCCCATCGCCAGCCCCAGGGCCAGCCCGACCGCGAGGTAGGGCAGCACCTGCATCACCAGGTCGATATCGCGACCCGCCACTGACCCAGCCAGCCAAAAACGAATCTCTTCTAAGGTCCGTTGGCTGAGAATTAGAATGCCTGTTGTTAATGACGACACCAGAGCCGTCAAGGCAGCGCCAGCAATGGTCAGATTCAGCGGCGTTAGCCCACCCCGCCCTAGCGACCCTAGCCCGTACACGGTCACCGCCGCCACCGCTGCCCCCAACAGCGCAAACCCGGCGTACACGCTCAGCGAAGCGGCATTGAGCCAAAAAACAGCCATCACCACCGCCAGGGCGGCCCCGGCGTTGATGCCCAGAATGCCCGGATCGGCCAGCGGGTTACGCGTCAGACCCTGCATAATCGCCCCGGCAACGGCCACCGCTGCCCCCACCAATAGCGCCGTGATTGAGCGCGGCACCCGCACTGTACGAATAATCAAATGTCCGGTAGAGCCGTCTGGGCTCGTCAGCGCCTGATACACTTCCCCTGGGCCAATATCAGCGACCCCCAGGGCCACGCTGGCGACAAAGCACCCTAGCAACAAAAACACCCCTAGAACAAGGCCCGCTGCCGGCCAAGACGGCCTGAAGCAGATACTTCGTTGCCGTGCCGGCAACCACCCGGGCATGGAGGTCAGATGCACCACCAGGGCCGTAGGGCGCAACCAG
>JBCBZL010000332.1:0-5210 GCA_039815385.1 Cyanobacteria bacterium P01_A01_bin.114 | reverse complement strand
TGCTCTGCGCTGCCGGCCCACCAAGGCGAAGAAGCCCAGGCTCAGGCACTGGCCCGGCAGATGATCGACAGCTTTGAGGGTACCGAGGTTGACTATGTGATTATCAACGCGGCTGGATGCGGTCATACCCTCAAAGAGTATGGCCACATCTTGCGCCACGACCCCGCTTATCGAGACAGGGCAATCGCGTTTAGCAACCAGGTACGCGATGTGCAGGAGTTTTTAGCAGAAGTGGGGGTCACTGCCCAGCTAAATCCGCTCCAAACCAAACCGCTTACCCTGGTTTATCAAGATGCCTGCCATTTGTTACACGGCCAGAAAATCAGCGCGCCGCCCCGTCAGTTGTTACGCCAGATTCCAGGGGTGACGCTGCGAGAACCTATCGATGCAGCCCTGTGCTGCGGCAGCGCTGGCGTGTACAACATGCTTCAGCCCCAGGTGGCCCATGAGCTAGGGCAAATGAAGGCCGCTAATCTTCGTAAAACCAGGGCCGACCTGATTGCGTCATCAAATCCGGGGTGTTCTTTGCAGATTCTCAATCACCTCAAGCTGCAAGGAGAAACCCTGCCGCTGATGCATCCCATCCAACTGTTGGATAGATCGATTCGGGGTGAACGTTTAGAGTAGATTGAATCGATATCCGACACCTCAAGCTGAGTTTTCAGCTCAGCCATTACCTCTAAACATCGTGTGCCCTGCTGTCGCATTAGCTGCAGGTATTAGCCAGGCCCGAGCTAGACATCGGCATAGTCCATCGGTATAGTACAGATGAATTCTAATGGATCTTTAAAGTAGATTTTTTAGGATATCTAGTGTTTAGATTCGTTAATACTGCGGAGCAGTACGCTATATTTAGAGCGTCTTAAAAAAGAGTCGGCCATGGTTTCTCAGCTTAGGGCTGTTGGTGTTAGTTCTGCTCAGGGGGCTGCCAAAGTGATCAGGCATCCCTTACTACATGCCATTTCAGGCACGCTGCAGGTGTTTACCTGCGTGCATCGGAGCTTTTTTACCAATGTGATGGTGCAGGCGCTGCGGGCAGCGGATCAGGGGCGTTCGGTGCTGTTAGTGCAGTTTCTAAAGGGCGGCATTAATCAGGGGCCTGACCACCCCACCCAGATGGGGCAAAATCTAGACTGGCTCAGGTGCGGCTACGCTGGATGCATTACCGAGACAACCTCGGGAGATGAGGCCAAAACGGCGCTGAAGCAGCTTTGGGAACATACGCAAGCTGTGGTTGAGCAGGGCAAATATAGTCTAGTCGTCCTTGACGAACTCAGCCTGGCTATTGAGTATGGCCTGCTGACCGAAGCAGACGTCTTAGACTTTCTCGAGGCGCGCCCGCCCCAAATCGATATGATTTTGACGGGGCCTCAGATGCCCTATGCCATTCTCTCGATTGCCGATCAGGTGACGGAATATCGTCGTAATTTTTTACCCTAAGTTTTCAGCAGGTTTTGCCATGATTAAAAACGATACCTGGATCCAGACGATGGCGGCACAGGGGATGATTGCCCCCTTTGAGCCCGCTTTGGTGCGCCGGGTGCGGCTCGGGGCGACAGAGATAGCCACAGAGATGCCCACAGAGATGCCAGTGATCAGCTACGGTCTATCGTCCTACGGGTATGACATTCGGCTATCGCCCAGCGAGTTTCGGATCTTTCGCCACATTCCAGGAACGGTGATTGATCCAAAGCGATTTAACCCTGACAATCTGGAGCCCACCCAGCTTAAGGAAGACGAAAATGGCCGCTATTTTATTTTGCCTGCCCATTCCTACGGGCTGGGGGTGGCGCTAGAGCGACTGGCCATTCCTGACAACATCACCACGATTTGCATCGGCAAGAGTACCTACGCCCGCTGCGGCATTATTGCCAATCTGACCCCGGCAGAGGCTGGCTGGCGCGGCTACCTGACGCTAGAGTTTTCTAACTCATCGAGCGCCGACTGTCGTATCTATGCTGGCGAAGGGGTGGTGCAGCTCTTGTTTTTAGAAGGTGAGCCCTGCGAAGTCAGTTACGAAACCCGCAAGGGCAAGTATCAAGACCAGCCCGAGATGGTGACCTTAGCTCGTGTTTAGTAAATGTCACGTCAGACCTCATTCAGGCGAAGGCGTATTCCGTGTGCTGTCGGATCTCGATCGGGTGGAATCCTAGCACGATTTGATCTTTAGCAATTCCCTGTGCGACCAAGTCATTGGCGATACCGTCTTCAGTCCCATCTCGCTGGATCCAGATTTTTTGATCAATGATGTCGATGTGTACCATGCAAGCATGAACTCGCACCCCGTCTTCCCAGCCAGAGGTCATTAGCAAATAGCTATTGCCATCTTGGCTTACAATCACCTGAGACTGAATATCACCAAACGCATAGGGAATAGCTGCATGCTCTGTCAGAGTACTCAGAATAACTTGGCGAAAACGTTCTAATTGATCCATTGATCGATAACCTCCTGATTGGCTGAGAATACGAGTAATCGCAATGCATTTTTGTTAACCACAAGTCTACCGATGGGTTCTGAAAAGATCTCTTGATAAGTCGCTTTACGAATAGCCAGGTAAAGACTTCGCTCTGGCTCTTTATCTTCCAGGATGTTTCGATACAGAATGTACTGTCCTAGAGCCTGCTCTAAGTCAAAGACTGGCGAAGTATTAATGAAGCTTTTGATCTCGACAGCAATTTTCTGCTCTCCTTTTTGAGCTGCCAGTAGCTTTCTGGCTCCTAGATCTACAGAAAGTTCTCGTACACCGATTTTTAACTTAAAAGGATCGTCCGTAATATTCCAGGCGTCTTTGATAAGAGCATTTCTAACTGCATCATGGTAAAGATCCTTGGCAGCCATAGTGTATAGCAAAGTTATCTACCATCATTTTATGATCTTCACTGGCTAAAGAGATATCTAAAGCTTTTGTTGGCTGGTTCCCCGCAATGCTATGGCAGCGGTTCCATGTTCAGAGAGCAGCGTTTTGAGTTCGTTCAAAAGTTCATCTTGCTCGTGTCGCAGGGTTTCTAGCTGCTGCAAAATGTGAGTAACTTGTTCGTCGGGGGCGGGGGCCATGGCCTGCTGGGTCGAGCGAAACCCCTGAATAGCTAGCCAGCCGATCACCATAAAAGGGACCTTTAGCAGCCAAAGCAGCGCCTGCTTAACTGCCGTACTGGTCAGACTAAGCAGCGCCTGTAGCAGGGTGAGGGCGAGGATTGCGATCGCAACCGCCCAATACGGATGGGACGTCGCCCAGGCCACGACGGTCTGGGCTGCCGATAGATAATGATTTAGCGTCTCGACCGAGTTTTGGAGATAGCTAAAATCGGACACATTAGACCATGTGAAGTTCATGAGCGTGCCTGCCTTGATTGATGACTCAAATCTATCTTAGTGGGTGGTGGTGATGGGTAGTGGGTAGTGGGTGGTGGGTGGTGGGTGATGGGGACAGCTAACACCTAGACAATCGTCCTGCCTCCATCTGCGACGATTGCTGCGCCGTGAACCAGGGCGGCATCTTGGGTTGCGAGGAAGAGTGCCACGCGGGCAATGTCGTCGGGTTTACCGAGTCGGCCTGCCGGGATCGTGGCAACTAGAGCGGTTTCTTCGGCTTTGGGGTCGTCGCCCACTTCAAACTCGGCGTGAATCATCGGCGTATCAATCGGGCCAGGGCAGATGGCATTGACTCGAATATTTTGGGCGGCCCACTCGGCGCTCAGGGCTCGAGTCAGGGCGAGCACGCCACCCTTGGTCGCGCAGTAGGCGCTGTAAAGGGACTGCCCGATCAAGGCCAGCTCTGAAGCCGTGTTGATAATCACACCGCCGCCCTGGGCAATCATCGGTGGGATGGCGTGTTTGCAGCCAAAAAAGACGCCTTTTAGATTGATGCCTAAGAGTTTATCCAGGTCGGCCTCTGTGGTCTCGGTAATGGGTTTGAGAATGGAGATGCCAGCATTGTTATGGAGGATGTCGAGCTGGCCAAACTGATCGAGGGTGGTTGCGATCGCATCCTTAACCTGCTGCTCTTGACTCACATCAACGGTCAGACTGTGGCAAAGGCCCCCGGCGTCTGTAATCATCTGCTGGGTGGCTTGCACGGCCTCAGCGTTGAGATCAACCGCAACTACGGTGGCTCCTTCCTGAGCAAAACACTGCGCAGTTGCCTGCCCAATCCCTGACCCTGCGCCTGTAACTAAACTGACTTTGCCGTTTAATCTCATGATGAGTCCTGCTTTCTCTTTAAAACATCCTAGCTGCTCAACAAAGCGCCTCACGCCAAAAGATGCGGATACTCTGCAACAACTCTACGAGCACTGCGCAGCGTTTATTCTCTTGACAGATGGGCTACCCCCTTCACCCACCGCAGCGCGTGAAGAATTTGATGATTTGCCACCCGGCAAGACAACTGAAGACATTTATATCTTTGGTTTATTCAATGCAGAGCAGGCTCTACTTGGTATGATTACGGCAGTTCAACACTATCCTGACAAGCAAACTTGGTGGGTAGGGCTGATGATGCTGACGCCTCAGGCGAGAGGTCAAGGCTTAGGCACAGACTTCTATAGAGGATTTGAGGGCTGGGTAGCAGCCCAGGGAGGGTTAAAAATATCACTGTCAGTGATTGCAGAAAATCTACCGGGATTGCAGTTTTGGCAAAACATGGGATTTGAAGTGATTCACCAAAGACCCCCACAACCCTTCAAAGCCAAAACGCATAGAGTTTATGTATTGACCCGCCTGCTCTAAAAGCTCGCCCTATCGATCATATTTAAGTCGCCGGTCTCGCCGCCCTCGCTGCAGCCCCATCTGACGTTTTACCGCAATTGACCATTTGTCGACCAGGGTAATCATGGCGGGCATATCGGGTGAGACCTGATCTTGCCAGCCCAGTTCTGCCACAACGGAATTAAACGTGCGGCCTTTGGTCATACGGTAAGCGATTTCTTCGACCTCTTTCCAGGTGAGGTTGCTCTGAATATAAGCTTTGGCCATGACGTTGAGCAGGTTAATATACCGATTGCCCTCGGCCTCGGTCATCATTGTGTGGGGGATATCGAGCACTCGGTCAAAGCGGTGATACCAGCATTTAGGCTGGTGTTTAAGGCCTCGTTCAAAAAAGTGTTGGTGGTCAAAATTATCAACCGCCTTATCGCTTTCGCTAGAGATAATAAAGAATGGAGCCACCGGGCCTTTTTTAATCCGCTTAAAGTTGTAGTCTGCAATGCGTAAG
>JBCBZL010000260.1:0-7247 GCA_039815385.1 Cyanobacteria bacterium P01_A01_bin.114 | reverse complement strand
TTTTGGCGGTCGGAATCAGTAAATCTGTGAAATCGGCCAGGGTCAAAAATGACACTGCCTTCAAGATATATTCGAACGTGGCAGCATCCAGGGTGCCCCAGCTTGCCGCCGCTGGGCCTGCTTGCTGGTACATGCGGGTGAGCGACTCGTAAATGTCTTCGTCACCTTGCACAAATGATTTCATGCTCCACAGCCAGCGTCTGGCCAGCTTGCGCACTGAGGGACTGTTGAGGTCTGTACCTTTGTTCATTTCGACCCGTGCTTCGCTCAGCAGGGCCTGCCACTCTGTCTCGCCTGCTTGAAATCGAGCGTCAAGGACAGCCTGTTGTTCGGGGGTAAAATATTGAGTCGTCATCGTGATTGCCTCCATAGCTTGAATTAAGGTTTCAACCGCGACGGATTGGGTAGTTTGTAGGTCGGTTGCGATCGCATCCAACCGACCCAACAGCGACTGCGACAAAGCCATCTGCTCTCGCAATCGAGCCCGATGCAGATCGATCACCTGGGGTAGCGAGAACTCAGGGTTTTCTAAACACGCCTGGATCTCTTTAAGAGAGAATCCAAGCTGTCGCAGCGACACAATGCGCTGGAGCCGAGTAATATCCTGCTCGCTATAGATCCGGTGTCCGATCTGAGTCCGGTTGGACGGTGAGAGCAGCCCAATTTCGTCGTAATAGTGCAGCGTCCGCACTGAGAGACCGGTTTGTTTCGCCAGTTCACCAATTTTCATAGACAAAATCACCTCGGCTCTAGTCAGAAAAACGATAGCTGTAAGTAGGTAAGCAAAATTATTTTCAGTATCACTTTTTGGTTGGGATCCCCCCTGCCCCCCTAAAGCCCTTCGGGCATGCGCCAAAGGCGTAAGATAAGGGGGGTGGCGCAGCCGGGGGGATCTCTCGGGAACGTGAAACGATGAGTAATTATTACTGACGAGGTACTTATCAGCGAAATGCGGTTGATGAGCCCATCCTAGAACCTGACGCTACGTGAGGCGCAAGGGCAGTCTAGGAATTATACAGAAGTGGCCATCCCTTCAAATTTAGGCCATGCTAGAAGCGTTTTGGCTTAACCCTGATAATCCACTCACTGATATTTAAACTTAATCAATGGAAACCCTAAACCTACTAAAATCAGGTCAGCTGACGGGGCAAAAGCGACTCAAGCTCGCCTGCGGACTGACCGAGTTTCCAATGGAAATTCTAGATTTGGCCGATTCGCTCGAAATTTTAGATCTGTCCAATAATCATTTACGTACCTTACCCGATGCCTTTGGGCAATTAAAGAATCTCAAAATTGCCTTCTTCAACAACAATCAGTTTGAAGACTTTCCAACGGTCCTTGCCGCCTGCCCAAAGCTCTCTATGATCAGCTTTAAGGGCAACCAGATTACCACGGTTACAGAAGAAGCCCTATCGCCAACCATTCGCTGGCTGATTCTCACCAATAATCAAATCGAGACCCTGCCCGCCTCGATTGGCAACCTCAGCACCCTACAAAAGCTAATGCTGGCTGGTAACCGGCTCACCGCGCTGCCCGAAGAGATGGCCGCCTGCCAAAATCTAGAACTGATTCGGCTGTCGGCAAACCGGCTGCAGTCCCTCCCAGACTGGTTGTTGACACTTCCTCGCCTATCGTGGCTGGCCTACGCAGGCAATCCTTTTTGTGAAACGCCTGCAGCGGCGTCAGCATCGTTGCGATCGCTCTCAACCATCGACGCCGATCAGCTAGCGTTCGGAGAGATCTTGGGCCAGGGGGCCTCTGGCATCATTTATAAAGGTCGATGGGCAACTGCTGATTCAACCCATACTGAGGCTAAGTCAGTCGCAATCAAGCTGTTCAAAGGCGAGATCACCAGCGATGGCTCTCCCCTAGATGAAATGCAGGCCTGTATTGCAGCGGGCGCGCATCCTAACCTAGTCACGGTGTTAGGCAAGCTGGCAAATCACTTTGATCATAAAGCCGATAGCAAAGCCGGCAGCAAAGCCGGGCTGGTGTTTTCATTTGTCCCCCCTGACTATACAAATCTGGGTGGGCCGCCCGATCTAGACACCTGTACGCGAGACACCTACGATACTGATACGACGTTTAGCCTAGCTTCAATTTTGACCATTACTCGAGGCATTGCCTCTGCCGTGGCCCATCTCCATCGCCAAGGCATCTTGCACGGCGATCTCTACGCCCACAATATCTTGGTGAATGAAACCGGGGCAAGTATCTTAGGCGACTTTGGTGCAGCGTCCTTTTATGATCCAAGTCATTCGGCCAGAGGTCAATCATTAGAAAGATTAGAGGTGAGAGCCTTTGGCTGCTTACTAGAAGACCTGTTAGATCGCTGTGCTCATCCTCAGGAGACTGCTTCGCAGATTGCCCAGCTGCGTCGCTTGCAACAAGATTGCCTGGCTCCCATCCCGACGATGCGTCCCCTATTCAACGATATCTGCGAGACGTTGGCAGATTTAACAAGACTGTAGGCTTGCCCCTAGCTGTCAGTCAGAGATTAGGTAGTAGGGGTAGCTGCTGATTTTTACGCTGAGCCCTCAACGTCTTGAATCAGGTCAACAATTTCGTCAAAGCAAAAGCGATGGGTTAAATCAGAGAGAACATCTGTCAAAGGAGCATGCTCTGCAGGAATCTGTGCCAGCAGCTGAAAGATGACATCTGCATCAACCTGGACAGCTGCCTGATAAAGCTGTTTGATCCACTCATCGGGCATGACTGATAAACTATCTGCTTCAATCCCTGAATCGGCCATCTGCTGGGCGCTGATGCCAAACGGATAGTCGCTTTCTGCATAGATGTACTGCACCCCCAAGTGCTGAGCCATCTTTTCAAAAATCACCGAGGCTTGCAAAGGCTTGCGCACAAAGTCATCACAGCCCGCCGCTAGGATCGCAGTGCGGTCTTCTTCGAAGGCGCTGGCGGTGAGGGCGATGATGATGGGGGGGGTGGGTAGTGGGAATTGGGTAGTGGGTAATGAGTCACGCATAGAATCAGAGCGATTTCCCTTACTCTCTACCCGATTCTCTCTACCCTCTACCTTAATTCTTCTTGTTGCCTCATACCCATCCATCACCGGCATGCGCATATCCATCCAGACCAGATGGGGCTGCCAGGTTTTGCAGAGTGCGATCGCAACCTCCCCATTCTCAGCCTCTCGCACCTCGAACCCTAAGGGGGTTAGCAGTTCTACCAACAGCTGACGATTTGTCCACTGGTCTTCGACCACTAGCAGTCGATAGGTCGGCTGGTTAGGGGCCAGGGCAATCACCCGACGATCTAGGGCAGGGCTAGAGATGCTGACAGGCTCAACCCGCTGCGCCTGAATTGTAAACATAAACAACGCCCCTGATCTAGAAGCCGTCTTAGAGACATTCTGCACTGTAATATCGCCGCCCATTAAGCGCACAAACTCACGGCTAATGGGCAGGCCCAATCCGGTTCCTTCTTGAGACTGACGCCCCGGCTCTGTTTGCACAAAGGCGTCGAACAGCTGATCGATCTCACCAAGTTGGATGCCAGGGCCGGTGTCTTCGATTTCGAAGTGGAGGGTAGTGGGTGGAGGGTGGAGGGTGGTGGGTAATGGGTCATGGGTAGTGGGTAGTGGGTGAAGGGCAGCATCACTCCTATCCTCTACCCAATTCTCTCCACCCTCTACCCAATTCTCTCTACCCTCTACCTTCTCCCCCTGTCTTACCCGCAACACCACTCGCCCCTCTGACGTAAACTTAATCGCATTGCTCAGCAAGTTGATCAAAACCTGACGCAGTTTGCCTTCATCAGTTTTGATATATCGGGGCAAATCAGCCGCTTTTTCAAAGCTGAGCCGCAGCCTTTTTGAGGCGGCTTTGAGCTGAAACATTTCTTCTAAGGCATTGAGTAGCCCAAACAAATCAAAAGAATTTGCAGAGAAGGTCAGCCGACCGGCCTCAATCTTGGAGAACTCTAAGACATCGTTGATCAGGTTGAGCAGATGCTCGCCGCTGCGGCCAATAATTTGGAGATAATCCTGGTGGGTTACGCTCAAGGTCGAATCCCGATTCATCAGCTGGGTAAACCCGAGAATGGCATTTAACGGGGTTCTCAACTCATGGCTCATGTTGGCAAGAAACTGGCTTTTAGTGCGGTTGGCAACATCTGCATTCTGTTTAGCGGTTTCTAGTTCCTGACGTCGTAACGTTTCCTGCGCCAGTAGCTCTGCCTGGGCGCGCGCAATGCCGACCTGGGCCGCGACGGCTTCTAGAAGCTCAATTTCATCTGCTGTCCACTGGCGAAAAAAGCTGGCATCTTCAGAAGATTGCCCAGCCAAATACGCCTGTCGAGACAGTAAAGGCCCACTTTGTTGTAAAACGACTGCCCCGTTGGGTTCACCTTGATAGGAGGTGCGAATAGCCAACATCGACTTTAGGTGGACAGGGCGAGTATCTGGAATCACCTCATAGAGCAGCGGTTCAGTATAGATATTGGGTGAGGACAGGGCATTGTCTTGAGCTAATACTCTCTGGGCATGGGCATTGCCTGTAATCGGCAGCTCTGCCCCTAGCATAGAGTCGCCACCGGGGACCAAATATTCTGCCACGATAGCCACGTGAGGCTCTGGCGCGAGGACGTAGCTGTGGATATGGCAGCGATGCACCTTAAACGCTTTTCCAATTTGATTCACAGCGGTTTGAAAGAGACTTTGAGGATCTAAGTTTTGGCGGATGGCCTGGGTGATTTGCTCCACCAGCAGCACGCGCTGAATCTTTTGCTGGAGAGTGACCTGGGCCTGCTGAAGCTCCCGAAATGCCCGTTCTCTTTCTTGGGCTTCTTGACGCAGTTCTAGAGTTCTCGCCTCAATCCGAGACTCTAGGGTCCGCGAATAGTCTTTGAGTTGCTCATACAGGCGGGCATTTTCTAAGGAGATGGCTGCCTGCGTCATCAGTAATTCGAGAATTTCTAGACGATCGCGGGTAAACACACCGGCTACCAGCGTGTTTTCTAGGTACAAAATGCCCACCAAATGTCCCTGGCTAAGGATGGGGGTGCACAAGATAGACTTGGGCTGCTGCTCAAGGATGTAGGGGTCTGCCACCAACGTGGCATCACATGAAGCATCTACGATAGACAAAGGGGTTTGAGTCCTGCCTACGTAGTTAATCAGCGTGGTGGGTACCTCGGAACTAGACTCCATGGGAATAGCTTGTAGAAGAGAGTCTACCTGTAATGGTTCTGTCTGAGTTCTCTTTTTGACTACTTTGGCTTGTATTAACCAGATTTTGTCCTGGGGTAAGAGCAGGACTCCTTTATCTGCTCCCGCATTCTCAATCGCAACGGTCATCAATGTTGAGATCAGCTGTTCAATCTGAATTTTACCCGACAGCACTTGAGAGGCTTTCAAAACGGCAGCCAGGTCAAGCGCCTCTGGCAAGAGCTCAGTGACAGTTGCCGCCAGACCAATCGGCTCATCTGACCGGCCCAACTCAGTGGTTGAAGGCAGGCTAACCTCTTGACTGCTCAAGATAGCCGCCAATATCTGGGGATAGTGGGTTTCTAGATCTTCAACTTTGGCCTTGGCCCCCCAGCGAGCATAGCGGTAGTAGGCATCGGTCAGATAGACTTGGGCAAATTTTACTTTGCCTTGGGCCAGGCAGTACTTAGCGGCGAGCTCGTAGGCTAGGGCTGCTTCGTTGATATATCCATGTTCTTCTGCAAGGGCAATGGCGCGATCGTAGCGTGCGATCGCATCTTCATCACCTAAGACACGTCCCAGTTCGGCCTCAACCAGATAAAACTTATGCAGATGATTCATCGGGGCATGATGTGCCCACTGCTTCATTTTCCGTTGATTGGCTCTGACCTGCCGTAAAATGCGCGATTGCTCACGCTTAGAAACTGATGAAAAGACAGCCAAGCCAATCAGCGATTCATAAAAATGAAAGAGCGGTGCCAACAATAGCCCCACCGTGGTTGCCAGACACTGCTTTGCCTGCGCAATATTTTCAGTCGCCTGGGTAGGGTTCTGAAACAGGTAGCAAAGAATTGCCTTGTGAAAATAGACATTGAAAATTGCGTTGCGATCGTTGGCTTTAACGTGGAGTGGCAGTAGCTGATCTTCATCGTAGGCTTCTCCCACCAGACGACAGGGATCATCCGCCTGCCCGAGCAAGTTTAAGGTGATCTGCCGAAACCGCTCATTCATGTACACAAATTTGGTTTGCTTAAGCTCGCGGATAGCTGTGGTGTAGTTTCGAATGTCTCGCTCTAAGATCACCAGATCTTGACCGAGGAAATAGGAATGATAGCCATAGACCATGGCTGAACGCGCTGCAAACTCAAGGTCTCCGGTCTCTAGACCACTTTGATAGGCCTCTATAAACGGAGGCAGGGTTTCTTTTACGTGAGCTTGCCAATGCACCACAAAATCATTGACCAGCATCAAGACCTTGGCCTTAAATTTCTTCGCATCTAGCTGAGTCAGCAGCTTCAGCGCCAGCTGACCAAACTGATATCCCCGATCAATGTCGCCTACCAACCCACATAAAATTTGCCCGTAGGTGCCGTAGGCGTAAGCAGAAACATCAATGTTGCCGTATTTCAAAGAGATATTAAGTGCCTTGAGTGAGAGGAGCAAGAACAGCCGAGGCGCAAAAAAGGAAGCTGGTGAAATGACACTTGCCAAAATACGCATGGCTGCAAGCTGGGTTGGATCGGTCATAGTCGGCAGCTTCGACAAGTCATCAATCTGTTTGCCCGCGAGCGTTAGCTGGGTCTGCCAAATTGAGAAAGCAACCGTGTACTGGTTAGGCTGCTCAGGCACCCTGACCCCCAGTTTTTTGAGAATCCCCAACGCTGTTTTGACAGCATCAACGGGGCTGTCCTGAGCTACATAAGCTTGAATCTTAACCTCGTAGGCTTTTACGCTGTCCAATAGCGTTGCTGCGTTTTCAAAAATCGCGTCGAGCCATTGAGACATGGGCTCAAAATCACCGTTGAGATAGGCTGCCTCTGCCGCCTCTTCATGCAGGGCCAAGGTGAGTAAATATTGTCTTTGCCAGCCCTCTACTCCCGTCAGCCCAGCCGCAAAATAGTTCACCGCAGCCGCGTAGGCGGTTGAGAGTTTGGCTTTGCGTCCAGCGTTCAAATTGAGCTGTGCTAACACCTCTCTCTCGACCCGATCGGTGATGAGGGCTGCGCCCATGTTTAGCTGATTGACAATCTCAAAAATGTGTTCTTCGAGCTCCATTTGAGCCGTGTTCTCAAGCAGCAGT
>JBCBZL010000148.1:0-11362 GCA_039815385.1 Cyanobacteria bacterium P01_A01_bin.114 | reverse complement strand
TGTAGACGCCAAAGCGGCTTCTCGCAGAGTGGGCTTCAGGATGCGCCTTAACTCTCCGACTTGTATATACACGGTAGCCCAAAATTGAGAAGAGGGGCTGGGGGACGTAGAGCTTTGCTCTTCTCACAGAGTGGGCTACCGGGATATTCACTGCGGGGATGTTATTAATGTGCAGTCGCCTAATGGTGAGATCGTTCTAATTTTCATAGATTCATCCATAATTGAGGCAGTCCATCGTTATTATGACTGACGATGAAAAAAATATGGACTAGCGCGATCGCAAGCTCCCTGACTTGCCATTTAGCATTGCTTACCTGCCTGCTACCCGTGCCTGCGATGGCCCAATCAATTGATAATCAAGCCACAGACAACGGTGATAGCGTACCCTACCGCTTGCTTTTCCAGCTACTGGACGCTTTGCCGTCGTCAGAAAATCCGCCTCGTCTAAACGTAGGTTCTGAGTTCCCCAATCTGCCCATTGATTTGCCAATTCCTCAGGCTGGAGACCTTAGATGGAGCCTGATCGGTCAGTCACGCTATTCAATTTTATCCAGCCTCGTTGAGGATACTGAATCCTTTACCTTATTTTTTGAGATACCGAAGTCGCGATCGCAAGCAGAGACTGCCTATCTAGAACAGCTACAAACCTCTGGATGGCACTCTCGAACCTGGCAAGAGATTTCAGCAAAGATTTCCCCAGAGCCGCCGCCGCCCGACCCTAATGCGGTAGAGGGACGGGGCCAGAGTTTCGCGATAGGCTATGACGCGAGAGAAGAGATCGCAGAAGCCGATGCCTCTCCACCTGAACCACTGATCTTTTGCGAGCAGAATAGCCATGCGGCAATCACTCTAAACTTTCTTGAGACCGCTGCAAATAGGACAGAGCTACGGCTCAATCTCACCACAGGGCAACTCAGTTCAATTTGTAACCCTGAAGTATCTACAGCGTCCGAATTATCGTCTGAATCATTTAACGAATCTGACTCTGAAGTGTTCTCCGAATCAGACCTCCCGCCCGAATTGGCCTTATTTTATGAACTGAGGTCAGAAGTCGAGTCATTTGAAGAATTGCTGTTGCCACCGGATGACAATACGCGGATTGAATGGAGTGACAACGGTGATAGCAACAGCATCATAGACATCCAGGCATCTATTCAAACGCCCTTGTCTCTCGACGCTTTAGCTGAGCACTACGCGACCCAGATACAGCAGCAAGGTTGGGAAATCCAGAGCAGGGATGGCAACAATTTTCTTCAGTGGAATGTCTGGTCGCGAGCTAATGAATCAGACCCTGACAGGCCAGGCTCCCTGTTCCAGGCAACGATTCAGTTATTTGCAACAGAAAGGCCAGATCAGTATTTTGGCAACTTCGTTGTCCAGGAAAACTCTCGGCAGGCAGAGCGATTGGCCCCCCAAGACTTTGATATTCAGTCTGGAACCTTGCCGATAACCACTGCCCTACAAGTACTAGAACCAGGAAGACAGTCTGATTATAGACCCTATGAGGTATGGGTTGAGCAGCTACCGCCTAGACTGCCTGCTGAGCTTCAAATACCCGCTGACACGACTGTTCTAGGCAGCGATGTTGTCTCTACAAAAACCCGAGCTGTTTTAGAAACCTCACTACATCCACAAACTGTCAAGATTTTCTATCGTGACTCTTTAAGTGCGGCTGGCTGGCACACAGCCGAAAATTTTACGGATTCTTACGGTGCCATTTTTGAAACATCAGAGCCCCAACTTTTTTACGCCAGTGCAGAAGTTTTTTGCCAGCCAGAAACGGAGCATGAAATCGCTTTATACACCTTACCAGGGCCCAATAGCCTGACAACGATTCAACTCCATGTCTACCCCAGCGGGGAATATTCACCCTGCCGCCTTGAGCGTACTGATCTCAGCGTCAATAGCAATTTTTGGGGCAATGCGCCTTTACCTCAGCTTTCGGCTCCTCCAGAAACCACTGTACTCCCTGGGAACGGGGGTGGAACTATTCCTGGTGGCGAACAAGGTTATTACAAAGACGCTGTTTATCTTCAGTCTGGATTAGCAGCGGATGCCTTAGTGGCTCACTACGCCGAGCAACTGCATCAGGCAGGGTGGAGCGAACGTACAGCCACTGAGTCAGAGGGTTCATTCGTGAGCCTGTGGCAAATTGAAACGGACAGGGGCAGTTGGCAGGGTGCCCTGAGCCTGATTGCTCAGCCAGAATCTGATCAGTGGGCTGGGGAATTCACCCTCTTCTCGGAAGACCAGCATAGATTATGGGCACCCGTCGAATAAATCATTACTCGGAGATTTTTTCGAGATAGCGGCCTAAACCAGTGGCGGCAAACAATCTCAGCAATCTGACCAGAAACTTGCAGCCAGCCGCTGCATTTGAATTTAGCCTGCTGGCTTTTCTTGCCACAATACTCTTTCGATACCCACTGACCACACCATACTCAACAGCAACACAATGATTCCTAAAGGTGGGGCGAAACTGAGCGCTCCCATTCCTATCTCATGTCTACTTTGTCCATTAATACTTGTGTTTGAAACAAACCATAAAGTGAATGGGTCTAATGCAGTGTTTAAGCGGCCTAACAAAGATGTGATCTAAACGACATTCTCCTGAAGATACAAAAGTTAATATTAAAGATTAAGAAACGTTCTCGAAGAAACGTTCCCATAGTAAACATCTGATTATTTTTGATACTCCTTCTGGTTCTTGGCACAGTTAGCTGTATTGCCTGGTTTTTCAGCATGCTGGCAGGCGGTGGCAGCCCGTTTATTTTGATTCCCCTGGTGAGTTCGCTGCTAGGGGCTCAAGCGGTTGCACCTGTGATTACCACGGCCATGCTGGTGGGGAATAGTCAGCGCTGCCTGTTTTTTAGGAACCAGATTGATGGGCGATTGACGGTTTGGTATGTGCCGGGTGCGATCGCAGGTGCTCTCGTAGGTGCCTATAGTCTCACCTTCATCCACCTAGAATATCTCCAATTTTTTATTGGACTAGGTCTATTGGCAATGGTGCTTAGCTACCTGGTTATGCCCAAAGATTGCTCCATCGAGATCAAAGCCTGGTATTTTCTTCCCGTGGCCTTTCTCAATGCGGTAGGCTCTGGTCTGATTGGTAGCACTGGCCCAGTCATGAACCCGCTGTATCTGGGGTATGGGCTGGTTAAAGAACCCATGATTGCCACCAAGTCATTACACAAAGCCGTTTTACATACGGTCAAACTCTGCGCTTATTTGGCCCTGGGCGTTTTACAAACCGACTATTTTCTCTATGGCCTGTTTATTGGCCTAGCGGGTATTCCCGCCAACTGGCTTGGTAAACTTGTGTTAGCAAAAATCAGCAACGATCGGTTCAAATCTTTTGTTTTTGGGTTTGTTGCCCTTAGCGGCTGCGTGATGCTGTGGCAGCAGCGAGGGATTTTAGCACTGCTTTAGTTACCCGCCCATTCTAATTTAGCTGACTACTAATGAGCACCTAAACTGCTGCCCCCACACACTCGTAGATGGGGTTTAGTTCTAAACATTCTCGATAAATCTCATCGAGGAGTCGCTGTTGCAGGCTCATAAACATTGCAAAACCCTCAAAGATCCAGCACTGCAGTTGAAAGGATGACTCTGATCGATACTGCACCAGCGTCTCTAACAGATGAATGCCGCTAAACTTAGCGACTGTGTGCCCTTGCCACGGCCCTCGTCCTACCAAACAGCACCAAGCTTGGGGAGTGCCCAAAAAGTCAGCTGTCAGGTGTTCTGACAGCGCTTCAAAAAACTCACCACAGAGGGGGGAGTGCTGCATAAACTGATTTAGCAACCGCTGCTCATAGGTGTCTGACAGATCTGAGGCCGCATGAACCCCCGCCGCATTGAGTAGGGACACAACTCGTCCGGGCTTGCCTTCGTAATATCGGACAAATTCACCCTCCAAATGAGATAGCCAATCAGGGAGAGTCAGCAGCAAATTACGTTCGTCGGGCAAGAGATCGGCGTGGTCTCCCGCTGCTTTCAAAACGCTCTGTACCAGACGTCGTCGAGACAGCCGCTCTCCGTCTAAAATGCTTGCCATCAGCTGCCCAGCAATATCAGCGCCACAGTCTGACTCTTCGTGCACCATCGACCCTGGCGACATAAATGTATAGCGCGACAGGGCAATCGAGCTGGCCAGTCGGGTCGCAGCTGCAGCCGCGTAGCTATTGAAATGGCTATATCGATGTAAAAAGAGATACCAGGTGAGCGGATCTCGACTCGCCACCTCGAGCACGGCGCTAAAGGATTGACTCAGTTTAGAAAAATCGAAATGTTCTTGAATGTAAGCTTCGGAAAAATACTGCATGTCCTGTTCCAGCAGCGATGCACAATCTGATATATCGAGATTGCCCGCTTTGGTGACAAATATCACAAAATCTCTCTGGGTTATCTGTGAGGAAGGGGTTAATTTTTTGACATGAGAACCCGTGGATTTGCGGAATAGTCCTTTTGCCTTTCGCCTGTTTCACAGTGTCTGATAAAACGCTAAAAGCTCTTTTGCCAGCGCCGTATTGGTATATTGCTGCATTGCTCGTTCGTAGCCTTTCTGGGCCAGTGCTTTGTGCAGCTCAGGCTGCTGTATCAGCTTGCTCAAGCAATCTGCCAGGTCAGCTGATTGAGCTTCTGGGAAGGTCAGCCCCGCCTCTTGAATGACATGGGGGATTTCACCGGAGTCAGACCCCACCACAGTGACGCGGCAGGCCATGGCTTCGATCAGGACGTGGCCAAACTGTTCTTTCCAGCCAGCGGCGGTCAGGGTCTTAAAGTCATAGGTGGTCTCAGAGGGCAGCACCAGGGTGTCCATCAGATTGATATAGCGGGGTACATCATCGTGGGGGACGCTTTCAACCCAGGAAATACGGTGATCGATACCCAATTCTGTGGCCTGCTGCTTTAAAGAATCTTTCAAGGGGCCTCGGCCTAGGAGAACGGTTTTCCAGCTGAGGTCTTTGAGGATGGCCAGCGCTTTGAGCAGGGTGGATAACCCTTTCTCAGGCACAAAGCGGCCGACAAAGCCAATGATAAAGTCAGTGGGGTCGATGCCGAGCTGCGATCGCAGCTCAGGCTGGGGCTGAGGGGCAAAAATGGATTCATCAACCCCCAACTGGGGCATGACACACAACGGGCCGCCATAGCCCCGCTGACGTAGGATATCTGCCCCATCCTGGTTGCCGACCACAATCCCATCGGTTTGCTTGAGATTGTAGCTCTCAAGCAGAGACACTGGAAACTGCAGCTCGTAGGGCAGATTCCACCAGGTAAAGAATAGATTTTTGGCTTTGAGGCCCAGCAGGCGATTGAGGGTAATACACTCAGCATAGGCCAGGGCTTTAGATCCCTGTTCTACTTGAATAATATGGGGCCGAAATTCTCTCAAGAGGGCAACCAAGTCTAACCCAAAACTCAGCAAGCCCTGGTTATTTTGGCTAAAGTTAGACACTGGCACCACCCGAAATGAACCCTCTTCTCGATATTCTGGTTCAATGATGCGATTCTGCACCCCGCCTGGGTTCCAACGCTTGGGTACCACCAGCGTCACCTCAATCGAGGGGTCTAGCTGGGCCAACGCCCGATATTTTTCACAGTTGAGGTCAACAATATAGGTGTGACTCGCAACGAGAATGCGCATAGGAGTAAAAATAAGAGGTCTCTGTTTAAGTGGAAAGGACCTTTTGGCTAAGTCAAGGCTCAGCTAACGCCCTTCGACCTGCTAGCCGACCGCTGCCGTATCCCTGGAAACAGCAGGCATCGCTTGGGTTGGCAAACTATATAATCGGCCACTTTTCCCTCTAGGGTTTAATAGAGTGCCACAGGCTTTGAGCAGCCCTAAACAATAAAACCCAAATCGACTGATCACCTTGATAGGGGAGCCGCTTTTATTGCAAGGGGGGTTCCCCAGCACATGGCAATCAAATAGCCGCCCTGAGAGTCGCAAAAACTGCCAGGGGGTCAGATTTTTGAGCGCCATCAAAAAATGATTGTGGTAAAAAGTGACCTGATATTGCAGTGAGCGGGTACTGATGTCATGGCAGCCACCGGTTTCTTCGCCTAGATGGATAAGATGAGCCTCTGGGTCATACCAAATTTGGAAACCGGTATCGCGAATGTGCAAGCAAAAGTCTGATTCTTCACGCACGGCGCTGCCTTCAAAGCGCTCATCAAAGCGGAGACCGTGCTGCTCGAATAAAGCCCGCCGAAATGACATATTGCAGCCTCGGGCGGTGAGCACTTGCTGAGGTTTGATCGTATGAACTAGATCGATGTGGTACCAGGCAATGCCTGGATCCATTGCCTCGGGGGGTAGGGTCTCAATCTGTTTAGCTGATTTTGACTCAGCCAGTTTCATGCGATCAAAAACACGACCCGCTACGGCCCCAATCTCGGGGCGCTCTAGGTAGTTGCGAGCATGGGCTTCGAGAAAGCCAGCGGGCAGCTCCACGTCGTCATCAATAAATAGCAGCACGTCCCCTTGCGATCGCTCAATGGCGTAATTTCTAGCGGCGGGCAAGCTGGCCCACTCAACGGCATAAATTTGCACCTCAGGACGCTGCCCTACCTGTGCTAAAAACGTCGCCGTTGCCGCTGTGTGCTGCTGTGTTTGGTCTACTACAATCAGCTCAAAAGCCGCGTAGGTTTGGTCTAGCACACTCTGAATCGATGTACATAAAACCTCTTCACGTCCGTAGGTGGGAATAATGACCGAAATTAAGGGCCACTGAATAACAGCACTGTCCATAGCCATTCGTCAATATTTGCATTATTTAGATTTGCATTACTTAGCTCAGAGCTTTCGCGAGGGGTCGCTTGCGCAAAATACATAATGCGCTACACATATTCTGGAACCTTCTTGCGCCGAGACTTCGTCTTTTTGCCCGCCTCAATAGCGGCAGCCTCTTTGGCCAACCGACGTTCCTGCTTATCCAACTGAGGAATCCTCAGGGTAATCCCGGCTGCTAGCCAGTAGTAAACTGCAACTGGATCCACATCTAGAGGGTAGTAATACGGGAAAAAACTAATAAACATCACAAACACCCACATGGACGCAGCATAGCCCCGCAGGTTTTTATCTTTGGTCGCACGATAGGCCTTAAAAGTACTGACCGTCAAAGTGGCATAGAGCGCCAGTACAGCAACCAGCCCCAGCGGCCCCAGCTCGTACAGCAGCTTAGGATGATAGGTCTCAATCAGCCGAACTCGCCCAAATACACGAGCCGCATTGGTTCCCCGTGCAACCCCTTGACCCAAGAGACCCTTCTGTTCTTGCGTCACTTCGTGAAACTGCTGCATGACAAATTCATGGGGCGGCGAGGCGTTCCAGCGGTCTTGAAAGCTATCGATACGAGCTTGCAACACCTCTGGATTTCGAATCGTTAAAAAGACCAGAATGAGCCCTAGAACCACCCCAATCGGCACGAAACGTTTGAGGTTGGCCAGTTGCCCTGTCAAAATAGACAGTACGCCAACGGCAAGCGGGACCAAAAAGAGCGCAATCCGCTGACCTGATACGACCGCCATGATGAAAATAGCCACCAGCGATATGATGCCCATCAGTCGCCAAAAAGGTGAGCGATCGTTGAAGGTTGTCCCGAAGCTGAAGAATGCACTTGAAATTAAAAACCACCCCCACTGCCAGGGGGCAACAAAGGTGCCTGGCAGTCGAATTTGACCATGCTCGGGCGAATAGAGCAGTGACCCCCCGACAAAGCAGCGAGCTCCCAAGCCTGCCTTGAAGTTATCAACCCCAACCCCTTGAGTACCCGCACAGATCCCTGTCTTGAGCATGAAATATTGGACAAATCCCAGTGAACAAGCAATCAAAACTACAACTACCTGAATCCGCAGCAGCAGATAAAGGTCTTCTTTAGTGCGCATCAGATAGTAAATGCAGGTAATCAGGGGCAGATAGCCCAGCAAAATTTTAAGCCCCAAAAAACCCATCACCAGAGGATATTCTCCTGCACCTGCTTGAATTTGCTGGGGCAGATTGACCAGCAGCAAGGTCATCACCACGATTGTAAATAAGATCCCCAGAGGGACTCCAATCGATTTAGGCAATAAGATCGGTAGCCGCTTACGGCGACAAAACTGAATGACCCCAAATAAGGCTGGAATGTAAAAGGCATCTTTAGCGAGCTGCAAAATGGGGCTACCCCCCAGGGCATAGACCACCGTGCCAGAAAAGGGGATATAAAAGATAAAAGCGTAAAGGGCATAGCGCTGATACTTAAAAGACAGGCTCAAGCAGAGTAAGGCCGCTGTCAGCCCAATCCCGAGTGTGGGCTCAACGAGCAAGCCCACAAGCAACCCGGCAAAGCCAGAGCCGACAAAGGCAAAAATGGTGAACTGAATCAGCTCATTGCGCACTTTTACCAGCTGTCGTGCCTTTGCCCTCTGCTCTTTGCGACTAAGGACGGGCTCATCTGATTGCGCTAACGCTTGCTTGGCTTTTTTCTTTTTTGAAAGCGTCTTTTTAGCCATAATCTGCCTGAGGAAATTGGTTTAACGCAACCTTTAGGAAACCTGGGTCACCGTCAGCTTTGCCCTTGAAGGCTATCCTTCAAGGGGTTCAACTGGTTTTAAGGGGGTTGAGTTTGCTCTGTCTTGCCTAGTGTACCCAACCCAATGTATCCAAAAAGTTTGGCGCTAGGGCAATATCTCCACGTAGTTTCGACATTGAGGGCTGATTTTATTGAAAGCTTCATCTAATGCTTTCAGTAACTTTAAGGTTATCGCCCTAGCAAATTAGGGACATCGCTACATCCACCTGGAATGGTCGTTCGGGTTTGATTGCCCCCCCAGGCACAGCAGTAACATCGCTGAGATTCGGACATTCGCTGAACCTCCGTAAAGTCTGCGCCCTCAACCACCGCCCCTGTAAATTTGCCAGTCTGATAGTTAGGCGTGTCGGTACGAGTTCTGGGAGAAGCCGTTTCAAGCTCGCCATAGAACAAGCGAGCCCCCATGATGTCTGCATTCACAAAAAGGGCATCGCAGAGAATCGTGCGTGACAGATTGGCCCGAACCAGGTTACCTGCTGATAAATCAGCTCGGATCAAGTTAGCCCCACTCAAATCGACCCAGCGCAAATCATTATTGGCCAGATCGGCGGCGGCTAGCATCACCCCCAGGTCAATGACCCGAATCCCGTCCATACGATCTTCAGCATAGCCGCCAGTCCCATCGAGAATTGGGCGACCCAGACGGCGATCGCGGGCCAGCGGCGTCAGTAGCCGAGACCCCGATAGAAACCGCAGCACCTTAGATTTGCCAGCGGCATCGACGCTACTGAGAATCGCGGCGGTCCTGGCCTCAGCGATGATGCGCTCCTGGGGCCAATCTTCTAACAGCCCTTCGTCATCTAGCACCAGTTCAGAAATACCCTGAAAGTAGGCGTCAATGGTCTGCTGCTGGGTGATGACATTTTGCTGAGTGGTTAGATCGCGGGAAATTGTAAACTGCCGCCAGGCGACATACAGAGCCAACATGGCAATAAAAATCTGACCCAGAGCGCCTAAAAAGTCCCCCAGGGCCCCCACAACCTCCCAGCGGATACCGCGACCCCAAACTAGAAGTTGGCGATTGAGGCCGCTGACGTGCATGATGCCGTAGATACCTAAGATAATGCCCGGTAGCGAGATGAGGAGCGCCTGTTGGTCGGCGGTTAAGTCTCGCAACACTTCTGTGATCGTGGGCAGTGCCAGCCTCAGGGAAATGGCCAGGGCGACAAGCGAACCGGCCAAAATCAGCCAAAAGCTATTTAAGCTAAGGCCAATCAACACCCCAAGGGTAGAGGCGATCGCAGCCAGCAAAGCCGGGGTTGAGGCAACCTTCAAGAGCGGCACCTGTACCGCATGAACGTTAGGGAGTTCTTCCAGGTCATCGTCAGCGGGCGGAACCGACCGCTGGTCAACCGCGTCAGCATCAGCGTAGTCTTTGGCGTAGTCAGGATCAGGGTTATAGTCAATGGTAAACGCCTCTGGCGGCGAAGCTTTAGCCCTACTGTTGCGACTCATACCACCTCTCACATCCCCCCCTAAGCCACCGTTAACTCCAGCTGAACGCGGCATCGCAGACGGCGCAGCATCGGGTTGAGAAGACTCGGGGGAAGTAGTCATAGATTCTGATGAAGATGGGTGCGCGCTAACAGCGCTACGGGTCGCACTCGTACACTAAACACTGGGCTGATTACAATTAACGCATGACAGCTGACGCGTGGTTATTTGACGCGCGATTACTGTTATTTGACGCGCGATTACTTAAGTTGCCCACATTTAATACGCGACATTCGGATGCATCATATTAAGCAGAGTTTACCCGAAACCTCAGGATAAACCTAGAGCAGCGTTAAGCCTATCCGCCATCATGAAACGCCTTCCTCGATTATTGGTCACGGGTGCGAGTGGTTTTTTAGGATGGCATCTCTGTCATCAGGCGTGCGATCGCTACCAGGTATTGGGAACCTATTTCACCCAGTCGATCAGTAGCCCACGTTTTACCACTGAGCCGCTCGACCTTACCGATACGGCTACCCTACAAACGCGGTTAGAAAAGTTACGGCCTGATGCCGTCATCCATACTGCAGCTCAGTCAAAGCCCAACACCTGTCAGCAGCACCCCGCTGAGAGCTATCGGATTAATGTCGCCGCGTCAGAGCAGTTAGCCTATTTCTGTGCCCAAGCGGCCATTTCACTGGTGTTTACCTCTACCGATTTGGTCTTTGACGGGCAGCACGCTCCCTACTCAGAAACAGATACGCCCCAGCCGGTCAATCTCTATGGAGCGCAAAAGGTAGAGGCTGAGCAGCGCATCCTGGCCGCTCATCCAGAGGCGGTTGTCTGCCGAATGCCGCTAATGTTTGGGGCTGCTACCCCGACCGCACAGAGTTTCTTACAGGGCTGCTTGAGCACATTGCAAACTGGCAAAACGCTGTCGCTGTTTACCGATGAGTTTCGCACCCCAGTGTCTGCGACCGATGCCGCTGCTGGCTTGTTGCTGGCTGTGACCCATCCCGGCAGCGGCATCTGGCACCTAGGCGGCCCAGAACGCCTCTCTCGCTATGAATTTGGTCAGCGCCTGGTCGAGCAGTGGAAGCTGAATCCCATCTGCTTAAAAGCATGTCGCCAGGCCGATGTGCCTATGGCCGCCCCGCGACCGGCTGATGTGGCGCTCAGTAGCCAGAAAGCATTTCAAATGGGGTATCAGCCCCAGTCGATTAAGGGAGCCCTCAGACAGTTGGCAGCCAAGGGGTAAACGCGTTGTACAGTTTGAGTTCTGAGGATTCCGTAAAAGCCCTGGCTCAAAACTCAGCCCTGAGGGCTTAAAACTAGCAGGCCTCTCCGCT
>JBCBZL010000285.1:0-6488 GCA_039815385.1 Cyanobacteria bacterium P01_A01_bin.114 | reverse complement strand
AATTGCTGCTCTAATTCGGTGCTCATGCTAGCGGAGAACGTCGGTAATAGGGTTTCATAAAATAGTAGCCTGCCATGTGGCCAATGAAGATTCTGGTTAGCAACGACGACGGCATCTTTGCAATGGGCATTCGTGCCCTAGCCAATGCATTGGCAAAAGCAGGACACGGGGTAATCGTGGTATGTCCCGATCGAGAACGCTCTGCCACTGGCCACGGTCTGACCTTACACAAACCGATTCGAGTTGAGGCCGTCACCACCGTCTTTGAACCGACTGTTCAAGCCTGGGCCTGCTCTGGGACACCGGCAGACTGTGTCAAGCTAGCCCTAGATGCTATTTTAGACAACCCGCCTGATTTAGTCCTCTCTGGCATCAACCACGGCGCGAACCTAGGCACCGACGTACTTTACTCAGGGACGGTTTCGGCCGCCATGGAAGGTGTTTTAGAAGGGGTTTCAAGTATTGCACTGAGTTTGGCAAACGCGTCATTTCAAGACTTTCAACCCGCTGCTACCGCCGCCTGCAATTTAGTTCGGCAGCTGGGCCGGCAGCCTATTCAGCTGCCTGTTTTGCTAAATGTCAATATTCCCCCCGTATCGGCCTCCGATATCAAGGGCACCTGTGTAGCTCGCTTAGGCATGCGACGCTATTTTGATCTGTTTGACAAACGCGTCGATCCGCGGGGCAAAACCTATTACTGGCTAGCAGGCGAAGTTTTAGAAGACAGTGATCTAGAGCCGCCGATATTTCCTAATAGCGGGGACTCTCAAGCTGCGATTCACCCCTTGCGCGACCAGTTTCCGACAGATGTACAGGCCATTAAAGACAATTTTATTACGCTCACCCCCTTGCAGTATGACCTCACAGCCTATGGCGGGCTAGACTATCTTCATCATTGGAAAAGTCTGTCACTGCGGCTGTAGTGCCCGGTTTGCACATTCTCTCCGAAAATTTAATCCCGGTGGGCAGTCACAGCAGGAGCTGTGATGAAAAGCGAGCCCAGGGTGTGATCAATGACACTAACATTTGCGTAAGCTTAATGGAGCATATGGGAAAACTCTATAGTAAGACTGAGGGTTGGGGCCAGAAACGCATAATTGAAACCTTAATTAAATTAGCGGATATCCTGACTTCCTGCGTATTCTTGAGAAGTAAAAAGAATAGGTATTTTGAACGAAGAATCAAGGCCCCCATTCAAGGCCTTGGTTCAAGGCTGTAGAAAACCGCCGTTGACTAGCTACTCGGTGATTGACCGCATTGGACACATCAGACATGTCAGATCCACAGACGCAATTCACAATCCAGTTTTGGGGTGTTCGAGGCAGCATTGCTTGTCCTGGCCCTGAAACGGTGCGCTACGGTGGCAACACCTCCTGCATCGAAATGTGTGTCAATGGTGAGCATTTGATCTTTGACGGCGGGACTGGGCTGCGAGGGCTGGGTCAAAAGCTCTTAGGCGTGATGCCGATCAAGGCAAACCTGTTTTTTACCCATTCCCATTGGGATCATATTCAGGGGTTCCCCTTTTTCACGCCTGCCTTTGTCCCTGGCAATACGTTTAACATCTACGGCACAATTGCGCCCAACGGGTCGACAATTGAGCAACGTCTCAACGACCAAATGCTGCATCCTAATTTCCCCGTACCGCTGCAAATCATGGGGGCTCAGCTCAAGTTTTGTGATTTAGAACTGGGTGAGATAGTCCGAGTTGGGGATATCAAAGTGGAGAATGCCCTACTCAACCATCCGGGGGAATCTGTGGGCTATCGGGTCAGCTGGAAAAACTTTAGTGCGGCCTACGTTACTGACACCGAGCATTTTCCCGATCGGCTTGACGAGAATGTACTCTGGCTGGCTCGAGATGCAGATGTCTTAATTTACGATTCCACCTATACCGACGAAGAATATTACGATGCCAAAAATCCGAAAGTGGGCTGGGGGCATTCTACTTGGCAAGAAGCGGTTAAAGTCGCTAAAGCCGCCAATGTCAAAAAACTGGTGATTTTTCATCACGATCCGCTCCATGATGACACCTTTTTAGATGCCCTGGCGCAGGAGGTTGCTGCGGCTTTTCCCAACAGCTTGATTGCCAAAGAAGGGATGGTTTTGGATTTAGCCGCCAGCAAAACACCCGAAGCCGTTTCGGCCAGCTAGCTGCCATTACCAAATCGGACACAGTTCAGCCAGATAACCCTAGATGGATGAGACTGAGTCAAAAATCAGCTAAAACTGACCCAGCCTTCACCGGCTACCTATGCCAAGCACCTTTTTCATAACCTTTAACTAAAAGCGGGTGACGCGATTCGAACGCGCGACATTCACCTTGGCAAGGTGACGCTCTACCACTGAGCTACACCCGCAAACTTGCCTTTTTAGACTTTTTCTAGTGTCTCAAACAGGTCAATCTTTGTCAATAACTTTCGTACCCGTAAACCAAATCCAATGTATGGTCCGCAGCTAGGTGAGCAGCACTCAGTAGGCCGCTTTCAGCAAACAGCTCATGCAAACTCAAGACAGCAGCTACTCTTGCGTGACAGCTGGCAGCGTGGTCTGAAAACTGGCTTCGGGTAAGCTACCGCGCCCCGTATCAGCTTGCCCCACCGCACGAATCTGATGAACGAGGCTGGCCATCTCAAGGGCGCTCATGGCGTAATTCCAACCCAGGTTACTCTTGATGCCAGCTCGCTCTAGCGCCTGCTGCATAGAATCCGTCGTTAGAATCCCGAAGACGACGGGAACCCCCGTTTGAAAACTGGCCGCAGCGATGCCCTTAGACACCTCTGAGGCCACATAGTCAAAGTGCGGTGTCTGACCTCGAATAACGGCTCCCAGGCAAATGATGGCATCGTAGCGCCCTGTTAAAGCGAGCTGCCGAGCCACCATCGCTACCTCAAAGCTGCCGGGAACCCAAGCATAATCGACCTGGGTGCCATCGGGATTAATGTCTACACCGTGGCGCTTAAGGCAGTCTTGACAGGCTTCCAGCAGTTTTGTAGTCACCAAATCGTTAAAACGACCAATCACGAACGCGAATCGAAACTGACTCGATTGCGAAAACGTCCCTTCAAAAACTGCCATAAGAGATTTATCTCGTTACACCACAAAGTAGTTTAGGCCACCCACCAAGACGACCAACACGCCCCAGATAATTGAGCCTAAGAAAATGAGTCGCTTAGACTGATCCCAATTTTGGGGTGAGGCATAGGCTACTGGCACGCCAATCACCATCACAAAAGACCAAACAACCAAGATGAATAAAAACAGTTGAAACAGGATAGACATAACTCGCTACTCTCAAGACAGCTAATGAATCCAGCAAATGGGCAAAATGCGCATCTTATTATGTTTAGTAAGCTATCAAAAATCAGGTCGCTTGCGAAAGCTATTTTCCCCTTAACCCCATGGATCTCATCCTTTGCCATACCACTGCTGACTTCGACACCCTCGGGGCTGCCGTAGGGCTCTCTCGACTCTATCCTGGGGCTCGGATTGTGTTAACAGGGGGCTGTCATCCGGCAGTGCGTAGCTTCCTGTCCATTCGCCGCAGTGTCTACAGCCTGATTGAGCGGCGGGCTGTGGTGCTTGAGCAAATTCGCTCGATCATGATCGTGGATGCCCATCAACGCGATCGCATTGCCCCCGCCGCTGATTTGGTTGAGTATGCAATCTCAAATCATCTCCCCATCACCATCTACGATCACCATTCCTGTAAAGGCACCGACATTAAGCCAGCCGAGCTCCATATTGAGCCGGTCGGTGCTACCACAACCTTAATTGCCGAAGTGCTGCAGACAGAAAAGATACAGCTATCCCCCCATGAAGCCACGGTGATGGCTCTGGGCATCCATGCCGACACCGGCTCCCTCACCTTTGAACAAGCCACTCCACGAGATGCCACTGCGCTAGCCTGGTTGATGACCCAGGGCAGCCATCAGAGAACCATTGCTGAAGCCACAAAACCCGGCCTTTCAGACAGGCTTCAAACTTTATTGGCCGAAGCCCTAGAGCAGATTCAAACCCAAACTATTGAAGGCCATCAGATCGGCTGGGCCTATTTAAAAGCAAACCAGTTTGTCCCAGGGCTATCGAGCTTAGCCAGCTACTTGATGGGGCTTTTGGGGCTAGACAGCCTGTTGTTAGGCACCGAGTATTTAACTGTTAAAGGCGATCAAAAACTGACCCTGATAGGGCGTTCTCGCGGCCCTGCGGGCGTTAACTTTCAACAGCTATTTAAGCCGCTAGGCGGTGGCGGACATGCCCATGCAGCCGCAGCAACTTTGCGAGATCAGCACCCTAACACCGTCTTCTCTGAGCTGGTGCAAAAGCTCTCAGCTCAAATACCCCATGCCCCAGTTGCCCGTGATTTGATGTCCTCGCCAGTCCGCACCATTCGCCCCAACACCCCCATTACAGAAGCGCAGCGGATCTTATTGCGCTACGGTCACTCAGGGCTCTGCGTGGCTGAGGCTGATGGCACCCTGGTCGGCGTGATTTCTCGTCGAGACATCGACCTGGCCCTACACCACGGGTTTAGCCATGCCCCTGTCAAGGGATACATGACCATCAACCTCAAAACAATTGAGCCCCAAACCCCCCTACCCGAGATTCAAAATTTGATGGTGACCTATGATGTAGGGCGTTTGCCCGTGCTCAAAGATCAGGCCTTATTGGGCATCGTAACCCGCACCGATGTGCTACGTCAGGTCTATCAAGGCACCTTAAATCAGCAGCTATCCTCTATCGCCCCCCCTGCCGTTGCTGAGTTACCTACACCCGCTCAACTTCATCAACAGCTCCGACGGCACCTAGATCGGGGACCACTCGGCAAAGCTCAGCTTGGGGCAATGCTTGAGCAAATCGCACAGGCGGCCACAGATCGAGGCTGGCAGCTCTATCTGGTGGGGGGAGCCGTGCGAGATTTGCTGCTAAACTCATCCGATCAATCCCTGCCTATCAAAGACATTGATTTAGTTGTCGATGGGCTTCAATCCGCTGCTGATGTAGGGGCAGGGGTCGCACTTGCTCAAGTAATTCGAGCTCAGCACCCTGCGGCTGAGATTCAAATCCACGGACAGTTTCAGACCGCCGCGTTGGTTTGGCAGAGTGCCCCTGATACGCCACCTCTGGTGATTGACATTGCCACCGCACGCACAGAGTTTTACCCCTACCCAGCAGCTAACCCGGAAGTAGAACCCAGTTCAATCCGGCAAGATTTGTACCGGCGAGACTTTAGCATCAACGCAATGGCAATTCGGCTGACGCCGCCCCAGCCAGGGCAACTGCTCGATTTCTTCGGCGGTTGGCAAGATCTGCAACGCCGACAAATTCGCGTTCTCCATGCCAATAGCTTTATCGAAGACCCTACCCGGATTTATCGGGCCGTTCGGTTTGCCGTTCGGCTCGGGTTTATGATTGACGCTCAGACCCAGCAGTTTATTCGCTATGCCATCGAGAGTGGCGTTTACGTTGGGTTGCAGACCCAGCCAGGGCGTGCCCCAGCCCTACAAACTCGACTTAAGGCCGAACTAAAATATATTCTAGAAACCCACGACTGGCAGAAAGCATTGGCTCTGTTAGACAAACTGGGGGCGCTCAGCTGCCTCCATCCGACCCTAGCTATGCATCCTGGGCTGTGGCGTCAGATGCGCCGGGTTGAGCGGTGGGTAGAACGCTTTACATTTGATATTCTCCCCTGGCAAATGCTGATAGAAGTTCTAATCGCTGATCTAGAGCCCAAGTTTAGACCGCTGGTTGCCCAAGCCCTGGTCCTGCCTAGCCAGGTGATACAGCGGTTGAGCACCTTGGCTGACCTTGAGCAAACATTGCTGGGTCAGCTCTCTGCAGCTCGCCAGCCCAGCGACATCTATCAAGCCTTACAAGCGTGCGACATGGCCACCCTATTGTTATTGAGTACTCGCCATCCTCACAGACTGGGGGCTAAAATCTGGCGCTACATAACCCACTTATCAACCATTAAATCCCCATTAGATGGCAAAGATCTTAAAAAACTCGGCTACCAACCAGGCCCCCAATTTAAGTCGATGCTCACCGACTTGACCCATGCCACCCTCAATGGCGCAATCAGGTCCCGTGGTGATGCCCTGACCTATCTAAAGGCAAACTACCCGACATAGTGCGCTAGTGCATGTCGTTAACGGCCAAATTCTCCAAGACAAAGTCGGCCAAAAGGATTTTCTTCAAACTTTCATCAATGGCCGTGAAACCGTACCGATCAGGATTAAAGCGACAGCTGCCAGAAATTGCCCACTCAATTTGACTAAACTTAATGCTAGATTAGCTCGATAGCGTTTTTAATTTGGTCACCTTTCTCTGGAGCGCCCTGTCACCCTATGTCGTTTTCTCCCCATCCAAAAGGTAGCCCTGCGCATCTGCAAAAGCAATTGGTCCACAAGCGGCGCTTGGCTCTGTTCATGACCGTGATTGGGGCCACTACGGCGGGGTTAGGGTTGGGGGCGGTCTTACGATTT
>JBCBZL010000196.1:0-9510 GCA_039815385.1 Cyanobacteria bacterium P01_A01_bin.114 | reverse complement strand
CTGATTCCCCGACCAGGCCCAGTTTTTCGCCGGATTGCAGGGTAAATGAAACCTGGTCTACCGCCCAGGTAGGCTGCCCCGGATAGGCGACGCACAAATTTTCAACCGCTAACAAAGGAGCACCCATCTAATTACCTTAATTACCCATTGCCCCCTACCGTCCGGGCGTTGCATGCAACGCCTCTACCTTTCGCCTTTCGCCCTTCACCTTTCGCCTTTCGCCCTTCGCCCTTCACCCCCTTACGTCTCAAACCGCCGCATCAAATACGCCACCCCAAAATCCCCATTAGGATGCTCCTCTAACAGAACCGCCAGCTCAAATATTTTTTCGGCGATGTCTGGTCCAAGCTTATCGATGGTGGCCTGCTTCTCTCGAAATTCAGCTTCTTTAATTCTGACGTGAGTTTGCCAGTCTTCAGTAAAAATCACCGGGATCAGACTATTGAGCTTAAGCTGTTCGAGGACGGTCCACTCGCCGCGATCGCACCAGATGCCTTTGCAAACGGGGCAACGCTCGACAAAAAACGCCGTTGAGCGCAGGTTGATTCGACCACGCACCAAGTAATGGCCACAGTTGGGGCATAGCCCTGCCCGTCCATCTACCGAAGAAGGTCGGTAGTTGATATCTAACGCGCTAGGCAACGGCAAGTCGTCTAAACTCGGACTCAGCTCCACCTGGTTATTTTGCCAAGCTTGATAGGCTTCCGAATCAATCCAGGCACCTTGACAGGTCGGGCAGCACTCAGCAGATAAATTTTCCGCCAGTGACCCGGTTTCTAAAGTTACATCAAAATCTTTTGGACAGCGCACCGCGTCGGCTCCCTTGTTGCCAATCTGGATTTAGCCAAGCTTCAAATCACTTCAAGTATTAAACCATTCGACTTGCCTGCATCAATAAAAGATTCAGTCATGTCAAACAATTAGAGTGCGCAATCCTTGGCTAAATTCTTTAAGCGAAGACAGACGCTGCTCCACCTGTTGCAAACGCTGTCGCCGGGTTGTTGGCTGCTTGGCTGCCCGTAAAAAATTGAGATCAACTCCTAGCAGGCGCAAATGCCGATGCATTTCGGTCACTATCGGGATCCCAGCCTCCCACTGCTCTGCCATGACCCATGCACGTATCCGGGTTTGAAAAAGTGTCTGCAAGCCAATCAGTGCCGCTGGCGCGTCTTGAGGGAATACCGCGCTATTAGCGAACAACGCCTGTAGGGCATCTATCTGGCAATCAAACGCTTGAACGGCTACCTTGAAACCTTCTGAAGCCTGCATTACAAAATACCTTACAAAATACGCCATTTTCTGACGGCACTTTGTGCCTATTATGAATTAAATACAAAATGTTATTTAGACTACATTTTTAGATTCCGCTCGTTGTTTTTGAGTTGAAAACTGTCTTGAGAAACGGTTCTTCAAGACAGCCTAAGCTAAGGAAATCAAGAGATGAGTGGCAATCTCCACCCCCCAATTAAAAACACCTATAGTAAAGTGGTTGTTTAACCGGCTAGTTGTCTAACTGATTGATTGTATAGAGCCCTGCCGTTAAGTCAATTACTTTTAATTGATCCCAAACACTTAACAAATAATTATCGGGCGTACATGTGTTCTATCTAGAGCGGATAGCATTGAACTTTCTGAGAGTTAGCTGCTTATCTGCAAGTTTCTTCTATCTGTATGATGGTTTTTCTGTAGCCGAGCTTAATCCCGCGCTTTAAAATGCTTTAAAGCAAGGGTATCGATGGTCTTACACACATCCACCCTCATCCTCACCCAAGTGCCATGACTGTTACAGCGCCCGCTATTCCTGCCGATTGTTCGCTACCCAACTGGCTAGAAACCTGCATTATTGAGCAGAGTCAAACGCCTGGGTCAGTCTCAAAAGCAGCTGGCTGCAAAGATAATAACCAGCTTGTCTGTCGGGCCTTTGAGTTTGCTTATCAGCTTCACAAAGGTCAGATGCGGGCCTCGGGTGAGCCCTATATCGCACATCCGGTAGCTGTTGCAGGGCTTTTGCGTGAGCTAGGGGGAGACAGCGCTATGATTGCAGCCGGTTTTCTCCATGATGTGGTAGAGGACACCGATGTCACCGCAGATGAAATTGAAGAGCACTTTGGACCTGAGGTGCGTCAGCTGGTTGAGGGGGTTACTAAGCTTTCAAAGTTTAACTTTCGCAGTAAAACAGAGCGTCAGGCCGAAAATTTTCGGCGCATGTTTCTGTCAATGGCCAAAGACATTCGCGTGATTGTGGTCAAGCTGGCTGATCGACTCCACAATATGCGCACCCTTCAGCACCTGGCCCCTGAAAAACAGTGCCGCATCGCCCGCGAAACGATGGATATCTTTGCACCGCTCGCCAATCGCCTGGGGATCGGTCGTTTTAAGTGGGAACTCGAGGATCTCTCATTTAAGTACCTTGAGACCGAAGCTTATCGAGAGCTACAGTCTCTGATTTCTGAAAAGCGTGCTGATCGAGAAACCCGGCTCAAGCAAGCTGCTGATAGCTTACAAGAACACCTTACCCAAACCGGAATTAACTGCATCGAAGTCAGCAGCCGTCCTAAACACCTCCACAGTATTTATCGCAAGATGGAGCGGCAGCAAAAAAACTTTCATCAGATTTACGACGTCGCCGCGATTCGTCTCATTGTTGAGAATAAAGATGAATGCTATCGTGCCCTGGCCATCGTACACGACATGTTTCGCCCTATCCCAGGGCGCTTTAAAGACTATATCGGTCTACCTAAAGCCAACCGCTACCAGTCTCTACACACCGTAGTAATTGGCAGCTACGGCAAGCCCATTGAGGTGCAAATCCGCACGATGGAAATGCATCATATCGCTGAATATGGAATCGCCGCCCATTGGAAGTACAAAGAAACTGGCAATAGCAACACCCAGGTGTCTGCCGACGACGAGAAGTTTACCTGGCTACGACAGCTGCTGGAGTGGCAGAGCGACCTCAAAGATGCTCAGGAGTATTTGAGCGATGTCAAAGACAACCTTTTTGATGAAGAGGTCTATGTCTTTACCCCTAAAGGAGACGTGATAGCCCTGGGACGCAACGCTACGCCGGTCGACTTTGCCTATCGCATTCATACTGAGGTGGGTCATCGCTGCTGTGGCGCACGGGTTAACGATCGCATCGTCACCCTCGATACCCCGCTGCAAAATGGCGACATCGTCGAGATTATTACCCAAAAAAATGGTCACCCCAGCTTGGACTGGCTCAACTTTGTGGTATCAGCAGGGGCACGCAATCGTATCCGCCAGTGGTATAAGCGCTCTAACCACGATGAAAACATGGCCCGTGGCCGCGAAATGCTTGAGAAGGTAATGGGTAGGGATGGCTTGGAGGCGCTGTTAAAGTCTGCCCCTGCCCAGGAGGCCGCCCAGCGGTTTAACTATCAAAATGTAGATGACCTACTGGCTGGTCTAGGCTATGGCGAGATTACGCTAAATTCAGTCGTCAATCGTCTGCAAGATATTGTCAAAGCGCAGCAGCCAGTCGAGGTCAAAAATTCAGATCTGGTGGCGGCTATTAACACCACTCCTAAGTCCATCATCAAGACAGCACGCCCCACTGCTAAGGCCAGTATGGCCCCCATTGCTGGGGTAGAAGGGTTAGTTCATCACATTGCCGGATGCTGTAATCCACTCCCTGGGGAGCCGATCATTGGCGTGGTGACCCTGGGGAGCCGCGGCATTGCGATTCACCAGCAAGAATGTCCCAACATCGAGAAAGTCGACGGCGATCGGCTGATCCCCGTCAGTTGGAATTCCCCCGAGTTTAATACGGGTCGTCCCCACACCTACCCGGTGCAGGTCAAAATTGAAGTGATTGACCGGGTAGGGGTGCTGAAAGATATTTTGTCTCATCTGTCCGATCTGAAGATCAACGTCCACAAGGCAGCGGTCAAGACCTTTCCAGGGCAGGTAGCTGAGATCGACTTAGGGTTAGATGTCAAAGACCATACCCAGCTCAATCAAACCTTCAACCAGATTCGCAAAATGGCCGACGTGCTCAAGCTGTGGCGAGTAACCTCCGTCGATCATTAAGTCACCTATTAACCTGATGGAATCTGATAGTGGGTAACCCCATGGCTAGCCGCCCAAATCCGTTTGATCAGCTCACTTATGAGCCCACTTTAGAATCCCTCGGTGATGAGTATTTTGATGTCGTTACCGCCGCTGAGTTTCCCCAGCATACGCTGCGCTTTCGTAACGATGATTTGCTGACAAAGCTGGGCCTTTTGCCAACCCAGGTAAGTGACAACGACTTTATCGACGCCTTCGGCAAATTTCAGCATCGGTCGCCCCTGTTGGCGCTACGATATCACGGCTATCAATTCGGCGAATACAATGCGTTTTTAGGCGATGGTCGCGGTTTTCTCTACGGTCAGGTGCGCGGCCTTGACGGTGAGCTCTACGATTTTGGCACTAAAGGCTCGGGGACAACCCCTTACTCTCGCGGCGGCGACGGTCGCCTGACTCTCAAAGGCGGCGTGCGTGAAGTGCTGGCCTCTGAGACATTGCATGCGCTTGGGGTGGTAACCTCTCGCTGCCTGAGCCTGATTGAAACAGGAGAATCACTCTGGCGCGGCGATGAACCCTCCCCCACTCGCTCATCGGTGATGGTGCGCTTTAGCCGTTCCCACATCCGGTTTGGGACGTTTGAGCGATTAGCCTTTGTCGATCGCCCCGATCTCATTCAGACGTTGCTCGACCATGTGATTGAGGTTTATTACACGCCGCTACAGGCTGTTGCTGACCGCCAAGAGCGCTATGCTCGGTTTTATGCAGAACTGGTCGAGCGGGTGGCTAATCTAGCCGCCCAGTGGATGTCGGTGGGCTTTTGCCACGCCGTTCTCAACACTGACAATATGTCGATTACCGGAGAGAGCTTTGACTATGGCCCCTACGCCTTTATAGATCAGTATGATCCCACCTTCACAGCGGCCTATTTTGACTACGGGGGGCGCTACAGCTATGGCAACCAGCCCGGCATCTGTGAGTGGAATCTAAAAAAGCTGCAAACACCTCTAGCCCTAGTGATCGAGCAGTCTAATCTGGATGCGGGCTTGGCCCAATACGAAGAACACTATAAAACAGCTTATCGCCAGCGTCTGCTACACAAGCTAGGATTCGAAACTCTGGAACCTTCGTTGGTAACTCCACTCTTAGTCCAGACCTTAGATATGCTCGACAAGACTCAGGTGGGCTATCACGATTTCTTTCTGGGGCTCACCCAGCAATTTTCACCTCAATGGCGTCAGGCCCCCGAGGGGATCTTTCAAGCCACGATTGAGAGCTCTGACGCGGCGGCGGCGGCCCTATTGCGACAGTGGCGACAGCGCTATCACGAGTGCCTAAATCAGCTGCCAGAAGATGATATGCCTCAGGTGGCCAAGCGTCTAAAGCAAACCAACCCAGCTACCGTACTGCTCAGGCCCGAAATCGAAGCCATCTGGGAACCGATCACCATCGAGAATAATTGGCAACCTTTTTACGAACTGGTCAAGCAAGTTCAAACCCCGTTTTTGGCGTCTTGAACCCTGGCAATGCCTTCAGATGTCATAGAATCTCAGACATAATAGAATTACGGTTCGTCGAGGACACGACAGCAATGGTTGCCTCAAAACCCACCTCTCATCCTCAAGCTCATGCAGCTGCTGCACCCAAAACCAGCCGATTTTATGCGCTTGAAGCATTTATCAAAAACCCGATCGACGATGCCGAATGGGTAGACGGCCAGATTATAGAAAAAGAAGACATGACGGTTAAACACGGCATCGTTCAGGGGCAACTGAGTCATCTTTGGCAGCAGTACGCAGACTCTGTTCAAGACGATGGCAGAGCTTGCACAGAAGCACCTTGCTGTACTCTCAAGCAAGTTCGTCGTCCTGATGTTGCATTTATCCCAGCCGATCTTTTAGATAAGTACGGCCAGCCTGCCACATTTCCTGAGAGTTTTCCGCTAATTGCAGAGATTGTCTCACCTTCAGATAGTGCGGAAGACGTGTTTGCTAAAGCTAAGGAGTATCTGGCGTCTGGCTGTCAGGAAGTTTGGATGGTGTTTCCAGAAGCTGAGTGGGTGTTGGTGCTAACTGAAAATCAGCATCTCTGGTTTACAGCAGATGAGGTTGCCATGGCTCAAACCGTTCTTAAAGGCTTTAGCGTGAAGGTCAAAGATTTAGTTAGCTAGCCGTATATTTATGGCTCAGGCAAATTGTCTGGGTCGAGGCCGAGCGATCGCAAATACTCAGCCATCCGATCTGCCCGCTGCCGCTCGGCCTCAAGCTGTGCCTGCATATCTCGGATCACCTCGTCCGGCATTGGGTAAGCCTTACCCTGTCGATCGTACCAAAGCAGCACCTCTTGTTCGATACCGCCAATGGTTTGCGGACCGCGACCGATACCTAGGCCGATTTCCGGCATCCAGTAAGGCTCACCAATTTGAAGTCGATAGGTTTGGCCCTCAAGCTTATACACCTCAAACGGCTGGTATCGGTCTCGCTGCCAAAACTCGGGGTTATAGACGACGTAGTAGAGCACCCCTAACCTGGCATAAAGCGCCAGTTTATCGTCGTACTCGTCATTGGGACGATGCGACACCATTTCTAGCGTCATGATGGGCACCGTGTCGTTTTCTTCCCAGGTGGCGTAGCTTCTACGCGATTTGCCCCCTTTTTTACGCTCCACCCCCAGACTTAGAAAGGCATCCGGTACCACCGGGACTTTGGGGCTGACGCCAGTCGTGTGATACACCGCCATATCGACTGCAAAAAACCAGTCCATCCGCTCTGACCATAGGTTAGCCAAAGCCAGCAAGAGCAGGTTGGGGAGTAAGTTCTGATCTTGGCTTCGCCACGTCCTTCGGCCTACGTTATCCACAGGGGTATCGTCAGAGCAAGGCAGGTCTGCGGTACTCGGCAGCGTAATCTTGAGAGGGTTAGAAACCATGATTATTCGCTGGAATCTCGATAGGTTTCCATTGTAGTCTGCCGTAATCTTCGGAATGGTTCTTGAAGCCCCTGAAGTTTTAGTTATCAAGTTTTAGTTATCGATTGATAAACGACTTCAAACGACTTTCAAGGAAAGCCCCCTATGTTGAACGCCAAACGAAGCTTGGCTGTGGCTGGGTTAGGAGTAGCGGGCGCGATCGCACTCACCCCCTTACCCGTCAACCCATCTACCCCACCCTCGCTGAACCCAGCTGACACCGATAGCCTGCCCCAGTTCACCCCCGCCGCCCAATCCAGCATTCCAGACACCTTAGGGATATCCGGCTACCCTGGGCCTGACGAGGCACGGGGCGTAATTGGCCGCGACGAACGCACCGCCGTCCTCAGCACTAGCTACCCTTGGTCGGCGGTGGGGCGCATCTTTGGCGTCACCCCCGAGGACGACACCTACATTTGTACTGGCACGCTGATCAACGTTGATATCGTGCTGACTAACGCCCACTGTGTGGTTGACCCCAATACCGGGGAGCTAGCCCAGCGGGTTGAGTTCCAGCCCAACCTGATTGAGGGCACTGTCGCCAATACCGAAGACATCGCCTACGGCGTAGACGTCCTCTACGGCACTGACTTTAGCGATGTAGACGGGCCACCCCACCCTGACGACTGGGCGCTGATTTTGCTCGATCGCCCCCTCGGGGAAAAATACGGCACTATTGCCATGCAGCCTTTTGAAACAGACGCCCTGACAGAATCACCATTCGAGGCGTCCCTAGCCATGGTGGGGTACTCAGCCGACTATCCCGAAACGGGGCCGGGTGAAACCGCCAGCGCCCACGTCAATTGCAGCATTACCGAAGAGCGAGACGACGTGGTCTACCACCTGTGCGATACCTTTGGCGGCTCATCGGGGGGGCCTATTTTAGCCGTGATCGAGGATGAAATTGGGATTGTGGCCCTCAACTCAGCCCAACTCACCAATCGCCATGGGGAAGGGGTGGTTAATTACGCCGTCAAAATCCCCCGGGTGATCGAGCAGCTAGAAGCCCTAGGTGCGATGTGAGACGAGTGAACTTTTGCCAGATCAGATAGCCGAGGCTAATTGTTAATAAGAACGGCGTCAGCCAGTCACCGTGAGACGAGTGAACTTTTGCCAGATCAGATAGCCGAGGCTAATTGTTAATAAGAACGGCGTCAGCCAGTCACCCCAGCGCACATAGAGCGTCTGCGTCTGTCGTCGATAAATGCTGTCGGCATGGGTGACAAACTGGTTAGGGGTCGAGAGCCAGACCGTTTCGCCGTGGGGGTTGACTATACCAGAGAGGCCGGTATTTGTGCCTCGCACAGCCCAACGATCGGTTTCGACAGCCCGCATCACATCCTGGGCATGGTGCTGAGCCATCATGCGCGGGGGATAGGGGTCATTGTTGGAGGCGGTGATGATAAACTCACCCCCTCGAGCCACCTGATTGCGAAACAGCCAGCCATAGGCAGAGTCGTAGCAAATACCAACTGCAGCGGGGCCAAATCCTGATTGAAACTGCTGATTGATTTTCCCTGGAATCATGCTGGTGTCTAAGGGCGACAGTCGCGAGATAAAGTCTCCCAAGACTGATTGCAGCGGCATATACTCCCCTAGGGGCACTAGCTTGATTTTGTTATATTGACTCAGCTCGCTGACGCCGGGCACCACTGAAAGCAGGCTTTGAGTGATGTGAAAAGCTTCTGTGGGCGCGACCACAAAAGTACCTAACCACAGCGCAGTCTGGGTTGGCTGTACTGCTTTGTAAAACAGGTTAGTCTCTTGGGTGAATGGCTCCCAAGTGTCTGGGATAGCCCCTTCTGGTGTGAGTACTGCATCGACACCAGCGGCTGCCAATTCTCGATACCCTTGCAAATATTTCTCTCTTGCCTGCTGAATTCCTGGAGTGGATAGCTTTTCGCGGGTAGGGACATTGCCTTGGATGATGCCAACTTTGAGGACCGTAGTCGGGATATCTGCTAGCGGACGACTGTAGATAACAAACCCGATTAGGTGAACCCCCAGCAAAACAGCCACGGTTGTGCCGGCTAGTTTTTTTACCGAAGGGGTTTGGAACCCGTCAGTGAACGGTTTTGCCCGATGCTGGAAAACCGCCCTGACTGTCTCTGCCAATAGCCCATTCACCGCCACAATGGCAGCGGTCACTGTCAGCTGCCCCGACAGCTGCCCCAGATGTAAAATCGCCAGGTTATACGGGCTTTGTGTATAAGATAGCGACGACCAGTACAGCGGGCCTAGCCCCCATAGGGCTTCGAGACCGCACCACAGTGCCGTGCCCACCAACACTCGAGCCCCCGGCGTTAGTGAAACCCAGCGTTGGAGGGTGGTGAGCCCCAGCGCCCAAGTCATCACCAGGGCCATCCCCCACAGCGTAATAAAGGCCCAGGCAAAAGCTGTAATCGCAATGCTGCCTGCCCAGGGTATCCCAAGCCACATCAGGGGATGCAGATACGAGATCCAGGAGAGGGCAAGACCATGGTAGCCGAGCCCCCAGAGGCCAGCGAGGAGGAT
>JBCBZL010000166.1:0-10570 GCA_039815385.1 Cyanobacteria bacterium P01_A01_bin.114 | reverse complement strand
GTTCCCCAAGCAAATCCTTATGAAAAATATAGTGGTGACACCTTAGATGTACAGCTACTGTTAGAAGGTAAGCCGCTTCCCAACCAATTAGTATATGCCGATTATATCACAAGCGCCCACACGCATACGCAGAACGACCACGAGCATGAACACGAACATGGCGGGGAAGAACACACGCATGCGAAGAGCGGCCACGGGCATGAACACGAACATGAGAGGGAAGGGCACACACATACAGAGGGCGACCACGGGCATGAACACGAACATGACGGGGAAGAACACACGCATGCAAAGAGTGGCCACGGGCATGAACACGAACATGACGGCGAAGGGGAAAGGCGAAGGGTGGGGGAGACGCGGAGAGGGGGAGACGCGGAGAGGGGGAGACGCGGAGAGGGGGGATCGTTCTTAACCAATCACCCATCACCAATCACCCATCACCACAACTTACTAAACTAAAAGAACCTCCTTCAAACCTCCTTATCCCATGTCCAACCCCGATCAGCCCCTCCAGGGCGATGCCTTGATCAAAGAAACCTGCCGCCGCATCCGGGTGGCCCGCAGCCTCTGGGATGCCCACAATAATGCCGGATGTCGCAAAGAGCGGGAGCGAGCGCTACAGCTATATAACCAACTGACCAAGCCGCAAAAAGAAAAGATTCCGCAGCAGCTGCGCGTATGGCTACGCTACCGTAGCGAAAAATATTTTGGAGCCCATCAAACTAAGCCGGGTAGCAAACATCGCTCAGGGCGAAAAAAGAGGTAGCGTAGGCCATTGACTCTACGAAAAATCACTGAGATAGTGGAGCATACCTTTTTTTATTTTACGCTCAATAAAAATCTTCAATTCCAGATCGACGTCATAGAATGAAGCTTTCAAAAGCTTCTTTTTCGTATCGCATTGCTTTGTAATCATTTTTTCAATCTTGCTTTATGGTGCGCATATCTCGGTCTTGGCTGTTTGGTTTTTCTCTGCTTGCGACGCTGACGCTGTCAGGTCAACCGCTGACCTGGGCGCTCAAGTCTAGACTGCTCGCGCAAGCGCCTTCAACCTTTACCCTCCCGGAATCAGTGCCGGACGGCACGACGATTCGGATCGACGGGTCTTCCAGCATGGAAGTCATTAATCAGTCGCTAGAAGCCCAGTTTGAAGACCGCTACGACGGGACCACAGTTGAGCTATCGGCCAACGGCAGCGATGAGGCCCTACAGTCCCTTTTAGAGGGTGACATTGAGCTAGCCGCCATCGGTCGCCCGCTCACCACCGACGAGAAAGCTCAGGGTTTGCGCGAGGCGCTGATCAGTCGAGAAAAGATTGCCATTGTCGTTGCCCCTACTAGCTCCTTTGACGAGAACCTGACGTTTCAGCAGTTTGCTCAGATTTTTCGTGGAGAAATTACAGATTGGTCAGAGCTCGGGGGTGAACCTGGCGAAATTCGTTTTGTAGATCGGCCCGAAAGCAGCGATACGAGGGCTGCTTTTCAGAACTATCCTGTCTTTCAAGAGGCTCCCTTTGAAACGGGGGCTACAGCTGACCCGGTCGATGAGGATGACACCCGAGCGGTGATTGAGGCGCTGGGTGATGACGGGGTGGGCTATGCGATCGCATCCCAGGTGCTCGATAACGATAGCGTCAAGATCGTGCCGATGCACCAAACATTGCCCGACGATCCGCGCTACCCATTTTCCCAACCCCGTGGCTATGTCTACTTAGAGGATCCTAGCCCAGCTGTACAGGCTTTTCTAGGGTTTGCCACGAGCCCTGATGGGCAGGCCGCTGTGGCCGAAGCTAAAGCCGCTGAAGCCGCTGAAGCTGCTGACTTAGATGGGGCAGCCCCCGCAGGTGACTTAAGCGCTATCAGTCCAGATGGGCAAATTACAGCACGTGTGACTGAGCTAGGTCAGGTCATTCTTGAAGATCCTAACGGGGTCGAGGTCGCGGCCCTAGCAGGCATCACCAGCACCGTGACAGCCCTGGAGTTCAGCCCAGACAGCCAGGCTTTAGCCATCGCCACCGATGATAGCCAGGTACAGGTATGGAGCACTGACGGTCGCCCCCTGGGTGAGCCCTTTGAGGTAGCGGCTTCGCCTCCCCTCAATTTAACCTTTACAAACGACAACAGAGGGTTAGCCGTTGCTGGCGCAGAAGGCACGCAGCTCTTTGATTTTCAAGGCAATCCGCTCAGCCGCAAGATACCCTTCTGGTGGTTTTTGCTTCCCCTGGCGCTGCTGGGCCTGCTGCTGTGGGCGCTGACGCGGGGGCGTAAAGCGACCCCAGAGTCTTCATCCGACTTAGCTCCGGCTGTGGCCCCACCCGAGCCAGATCAGGCGTCTGCCGACCTGCCCGAGGTCGCGACGGTAACGCCCCCCGATCTCGGCCCCGACCCAGCGATGTTAGACGGCGCAGAGCCTCAGCTCTCCTCTCGTGCCCACACTGTGATTAATGAAGATCGTGAGCAGTCTTTTGCATTTACTGACCCAGTGGCCGATGCAGGGCTGGCAGCCGGGCCGACAGCCGGGGCAATGGCCCTCGACCCACTGCTCTCTCAAACGACCTCTGACCGGCCCACCCCAGACGCACCCAGTTTAGAAGAGCCCCCCGAGACAGGCACACTGCCTCAGGTCGAAGCTGACAGGGACATTCCGACCCCCAGTATTCCGACACCTGACATGGCCACGCCGGATATTGCGACGCCGATGGCTGTTGAGCCAGCGATCCGAGACCCCTGGCTTGAAGAGCCGGTCGTTGAGGAGCCCAGTCAACTTGATCTGGGGGCAGCTGCGATCGCGGGCGGAACCCTGTTAGGGGCCACCGCAGCCGCAAACCAATGGAATCCCGATCGTCGCCCCGTACCCGAAGCGCCTTCCGATGAGCAATCCGAGGTTGAGGCAGCCAAATATGATGCGGGTGCTGAGGCGCTCGACATGGAGACCCTAGCAACGGTGGATGAAGGCCTTGATGATCTGCCTGACGGCTACGGTGAGAGCCGCATTGTGCTGATGCCGAGAGATCCACAGTGGGCCTATACCTACTGGGATGTCTCCAACGACCACCGGACAGCAGTACGGCAGCAGGGCGGTCAGCAGCTAGCCTTACGTCTCTATGACGTCACCGACATTGATTTAGAACACCAGGCCCCCCATAGTTTGCAGCAGTATGACTGTGACGAAATGGCGCGCACCTGGTACGTACCGATTCCGGTGAGCGATCGCGACTACGTGATCGAGATTGGATATCTATCTACTGACGACCGTTGGCTAGTGCTGGCCCGCTCAGCGTCAGCCCATATTCCACCGGTCTACCCTTCAGACTGGTTTGACGATCGCTTCTTGACGATCGATTGGAATGAAGATCTGCGCGGCAAAACCTTTGCCACCCTTAAACGGCCTGTGGTCGCTGCCAAAGTTGGAGACTCCCTTATTCACGATGCTATTTTTGACCAAGCCCAGGGAACCGAATCTCTGCGGGTAGCCGGCTCCGTCTTTGGCTCTGTGCACCAGGTACCAGAGCAGGCCATCAGCTCCTTTGTTTTCCCGTCAGGCATGGGCAGGTGGGCCTTACCGACCGTGTCAGGGATGTCTGGGGTCGGGTTCTCAGCCTCGGCTCCGCCCATGCGGCCCCGTAAGTTCTGGCTAGTGGCGGATGCTGAGCTGATTGTGTATGGGGCAACTGAGCCAGACGCGACCGTCAGCGTCGGTAGCCGGGTAGTTGAGCTAAATCCCGATGGCACCTTCCGCTTTCACATGTCTTTCCAGGACGGCATGATTGACTATCCCATCCAGGCAGTCGCCGCCGACGGAGAACAAACCCGCTCTGTGCATATGGAGTTTGAGCGAGAGACCTCAAACCGCAATACCAATACCCAAGAAGACGCCACAGAAGAGTGGTTTGATGAGTGGTTCTAGCTGCTAACTTTAGGGCACCGTTGAATTGCCTGGCTTAATGTTTCTCGTCGAATCGGCTTGCTGAGATAGTCATCCATGCCTGCCGACAAACATTGACGGCGATCTTCAGCACTGGCGTTGGCCGTCATTGCAATGATCCAAGGCTGAGCGATTTGGGTGCCGAGTTTGCGGATGCGTCGAGTGGCCTCCAGGCCGTCCATCTCCGGCATGCGCATATCCATAAAGATAATGTCGTAAGCCTGTTGTCGAATATTCTCAAGCACCGCGTTCCCGGTTGAGAGAACATCTGACTGATACCCCAGCATTTCTAACATGCGCTGAGCAACTCTCTGATTGACCCGATTATCTTCAGCAACCAAGATTTTAAGAGACGAAGATGTCGATGATGATGAAGGGTTAGGAGAGTCTAGAAGATTGCTGTCAGTCACTTGATTGGTTGAGTTAAGACTGGTTGAGGCAACCTCGTTTGAGGCAATATTGTTTGAAACACCCTCAGATAGCTGGCTGGCTGATACCGCTTCAGTGTCAGGCCCTGATGTCTTGGCCATAAAAGCGACATTTGTGGGAGATTCAACATCTGGAGGCTCAATCGGGGGCTCAGTCTCAGTTGACGACTCAATCAGCTGGATCAGGGCTCGATAAAGGGTTCCCTGCTTAACAGGTTTCCAAAGCAGGGCAGTATGGTGGGGCCATGCCTGAGTGGGTTCATTTCTCAAGGTCGACAACACAATCATGGGGAGTTCTGGGTTGTCGGTTGATTGGCGCAGGGCCTCAATGGCGCTCAAATTGTCAATCTTTGCCACTGTTTCATCTAGAATGATGCCATCAAAATGTTGCCCTTGCTGGATAAGTACAAGGGCTTCAGCAATGCTGCGGCTAATCAGACTATAGATAGAAAGCGCTTCTAACTGCCAGGCGAGGCTTGTACATCGCATTCGAGTTTTATCGATAATTAACCAGCGTGAGCCTTGCCAGGCGCGCAGGGGCTCTGGCAGCGGTTTAACCACGGCAGCTGACTCAACGGTGGTGTGCACTGTAAATGAAAATAGGCTGCCCTGACCGAGCTGGCTCTCAACCCAAAGATCTCCTCCCATAGATTCGGTTAGACGTTTACTAATGGTCAAGCCTAGCCCCGTCCCCCCATACTTACGAGTGGTCGAAGCACTCACCTGACTAAAGGGCTGAAACAGCTGATGAAGCCGTTCTGGCGGAATACCAATGCCCGTATCTCTGACTGAAAACTGAATGATGTAGTTTTCAAGAGGGCTGTGGTGGAGCATAGCGGTACGACTAGGTGGCGAGTGCGGTCGTGCCGACTCAGGGGCCAGCCTGACGTAGAGATCAATTTCCCCAGCGTCGGTAAACTTAACGGCATTTCCTAACAAATTAATCAATATTTGGCGCAGTCTCACAGAGTCACCTGCAATCACCAGCGGGACTGCCGGGTCAATCGCATAGGCCAGTTCTAAATTTTTCTCGAGGGCTCGCGAGGCGACGATATCCAAACTTTGTTCAATGCAGTTACGCAGATTGACCGGCTGTTTTTCGAGCACCAGCTTATTGGCTTCAATTTTGGAAAAATCGAGCACATCGTTGATCAGCGCCAGCAGAGTTTGACTGCCGTTGTGGATTGTGTCTGTAAATTCGCGCTGTTTAGAACTTAGCTGGGTATCTTGCAACATTTCCGAAACCCCGATAATGGCATTCAAGGGGGTACGAATCTCGTGACTCATGGTGTTTAGAAACTCTCCCCGTGCTTGCAAAAGGGCTTTCGCCCGCATGCGATTCGTTAAGGCTAAGGTGCCTTCAACCAGGCTCAATAACACCAGCGGCGAAATCACAGGGAGGGCATAGGCATAGAACAAAGCCATCCAGCACAGCAGCATCCAGCCACCTGACATCAATAACCACAGGCCCAGCTGGTTATAAAAAGGTCGGCGTTGCAATCCCCAGCTCAGCAGAGGCCCTGCCAGCAATAGCCAAAATATGATCGCGATTTTGCTGGGTGACTTTAACCAGTTTTGCTGCAACAGATTATGTAAAACAGCCGCGTGGGTGTAGACATCGCCAATCGGCTGAAGGTTGTCAAAGGGCGTCCGCAGTTCTCCCAGGCCGGTTGCGGTCGCACCCACCAAGACAATTTTGCCATCAAAGATGCTGGCATCTGTTGCCGTAGACAACGCGTCTGCCAGACTGACATAGGTCAGCTCTGAGGCGGGGCCAGGCCAGTTGATCAAAAACTGCTCCGCTTCACTCGGAATTGAAACAATGTCTGAGACCAAACTATAGGCCTGGGCAATCGCGACGCTGAAGGCTGGGGTTTCGCCCTGGCGAATGTCAACGCTGCGGGCAATGCCGCCAGCGTCAATGGTCTGCTGGATATGGCCAACTGCGATCGCATTCTCCTGCAGTGGGGCCGTCGGCACAATCGGCAGCCGATCGCCTCCCCAAGCTTTGGCTAAGACCACGCCGCCGTGGATGGCCATGGCCTCAGCCAGCTCAGCATCTTCGGGGCTAGGCTCAGCCAGCAGCAGGTCAAACGCCACGATCAGGGCATTTGCATCGGTCAGCTGCTGGGTGAGCTCGGTATAGTAAGCTCGCGAAAGGGGAAACTGCCCTAGCTCGCGAAAGCTATCATCGTCCAGCCCGATGACAACGATGCGCTCATCCCACGGTCTGGCTCCTCGCCAGCGCGTCAGGTGACTGATCGTCAAATTTTCGAGTGAGGTCAACCCCCCCAGCTCAAACAGCCCAATCACCAGCCCGCTAATCATCAAGCCTGGTAAAAAAGGTTTCAACCTATTCAGTTGTTTAAGGCGATTACGGAACCACCAGTTCATAGACTTGCTCCGTGCCTAAAGGAGTAATCACGGTTGCTTGTATTTGTCGATTGCCCGGCAAGAGAACTCGCAGCTCGAAGCTGCCATTTTCATCGGTAGACTGAACTTCTTCATTAATGATTAGAAGATTAACCTTGTCAGTCGAGCCAGCGATCTCTAGCGTGCCGCTGCCATCTAGGGTTGAGGGTCGTAAAACCCGAATATCCAGGGTCGGATCATCCCGCAGGGGCTCGGGCGGCTGAGGGGGCTCGCCCGGCTCAATCAGCGTCTGAAACCCGGCTGGCACATCCACGCTAACCCCCTGAGCCGATGAGACTACGCGCCCTTCTAAGGTGGCGACCCCAGTTTCTCCATCCGGTTTGACCGCAACGCCAAACTCAGTTCCCCGAACGCCGCTGACGCCAGCTGGCGTCCGAATGTTGAGCTCTGATTCTCGATTGGTAAACGGCCTGACCTGCAGACGCGCTTGGCCCCTGATAATATCTAAATCAGTCACCCGGCCCCCATTTCGAGTTGCTCTTAACCGAGCGATGCGCACGTAGGAATTTTCGGCCACTGTGACAAACCCGACTTCGGTATCTACCGCCAACCTGGCCGTTGAACGACGCCCCGTTCTGACGCCGTCACCCACTGCGTTGAGACGAGCTCCTACCCTGGCTGTCTGGGTGCGACCGCTGTTGATATATTGCACACTGCCTGTCAAAGCTCGAAACTCTAACCAGCGATTGACCCGCACCGATAGGTCACGCGCATCGGCCTGGGTTGCCAGACAGCAAATGCCCACAGCCGTCAGCCATATAAGCGGCACCTTAGGGTTTAACAAAGCAGCCTCCAATTTGTTCTACAGGAACACTACTCTATTAATATGGCCCAAATAGGTACCGCCAGGGGCATGAACGCTCGGAAGTACCGACAAACAGCCTTGAAATTCAGTAACATGGCCGAAAAATCGTCGGTGCGTGTGGTATTAGTCTGAAGAAAAGTAGCTAACCTTTGGGATTGTCCGAAAATTTGTTTTATCGCTATCTTTGTCGCTATCTAGGCACGCCGCGCCGATGGGCCACCCTGACTCTGAACCCGTTGCGCCGCAGGGTACGCGCCAAAGCTTCTGCCTCTGAGCGCCGTTCAAACGAGCCAGCCTGGAGATATCGCCCCAGCCGCGAGCGCGTAAGATAAGCATCGGTAATGCACGGACGAATCAGGGCCAGATCAGACTCATCTGCCCCTGGCAAAATAACTACGTAAGAACGACCCGATAGGCCACCAATGCGGATGACGCCGTCTTCTTCAGATTGGCGACTATTGAACGGCTCGGGACTGGGTAAAAATTCGCAGGCTGATTGGGCCGCTCCGTCGGGAGCAAATACCCCGCTGATAAGCACGGTGCCCAACCCAACCAAAAGACCTAAAAGGCCAGGCAGCCATCGGCAGTAAACACGGGCAGTCATCTCAACGCGGGGTAAAGCAGAGTACGGTGAAGCGGGCAGTGGGAATTTAACGGGCTGGGGTAAGGGCATAAGGGCGATTGAGCCGCTCTAGCTGTGAGACTAATAAACTCAAGAATAAGCCCACATCGGTCACAACACCAGTGGATTCAATCGAGCCGCGATCGCTAAGCTTGGTAACCACCGCCGGGTTAATATCCACACAGACCATTTTGACCCCAGCTGGGGTCATGTTGCCCACCCCAATTGAGTGCAGCATAGTAGACAGCATCAGGATCATATCGGCCCCTTTAATCAGCCGGGCATAGTCGGTTTGGGCCTGGATCAGATCCATCTGGGTATCGGGCAGCGGGCCATCATCGCGGATTGAGCCCGCCAGCGAAAACTCAACCCCGTGGCGCACCGCTTCGTAAAAAATGCCCCGGGTCAGCACGCCTTGCTCGACTGCCTGGGCAATGCTGCCACAGCGCCGAATCGCGTTGATCGCTTTAAGGTGGTGGCGGTGGCCCCCCTGTACCGAGACGCCCCGCTGCATATCGACGCCGAGGGAGGTGCCCATCAGGGCTTGTTCGATATCGTGGACGGCGATCGCATTGCCGCCCAGCAGCGCCTGGATGTAGCCCTCGCGGATCAGATGGCTGAGGTGGCCGACGCCGCCGGTATGCACCACCACTGGCCCCGGCACGACGACAATGCGACCGCCCTGATCCCGCAGCTTGCGCATTTCCCAGGCCACCTGCTCAACGATCAGCTCTACCCGGCGTTCGCTAGAGACGCCTGCCCCCATAAAGCTAAACTCTTCGGTTTTGCGATCGCGAACCTGCTTGCGCACGGTGCGAATGCCGTCGACCCCAACTACTGCTGACTCGCCCACCTGCAAATCACGAATCAGGCGACAGTCAGCCACCGGCCCTTCTGACGTTGGGTTGACCACCACCACCCCGTCCATGCGCTGGTTTTGGACGCGCACCCAGGCCCCCTGCACCCGCACTTCGGTGGGGTAAATGGTGGTGCTGTAAAAGTCGTGGGGGGCAACCCCCGCCTGCTCAGCGGCCTTTAGCTGGGCATCGCACACCTGATCGGGCAGATGCAGCGCCCCCAGATCGATCAGCTGCGACATAATATCTTCCATCACCTTGCGATCCGGGGCTGAAACCCTGACCTGGGCTGACGACGTACTCTGGCGCTGGGTGCCCAGGTCAAAGCTCAATACCTGAAAACTGCCTCCCGCCTCGACAATCACATCCAGGGCACGGTTGATTAGGCCAGAATCTAGCAGATGCCCCTCTAGGGCAACGGTGCGACTTTCCAGAGTCGCGGGGGCCGCATGTAGCTCAGGTCGGACGGGCTCAGTCACCCGCAGGGTCAGACACTTTGCCGCCCCGCCTGCTTTCAAAAACTCGGTCAGCGGCGTTTCTTTAACGTCAAACCCGATATCCGCTAAGCGCTGCTTTAGCGCCTGACTGGCTTTGTTCATCACAATAATCCGATCGATATTGACCGCATTGCAGGCGAAATTAACCGCATCGTCTTCTTCGACGGCGATCCGTTTATCAGCGGGCACCCGCATTTCAATCAGGTGGTTTGAATAGGCGTCAAACGCCGCCGGATAGTACAGTAAATAGCCGTCGGCCAGCGGGCAAAAGCAGGTGTCGAGGTGATAAAACCGCTCGTCCATCAGCCGCAGCGAGAGCACTTCAACATCGAGCCACTGGGCCACATAGCCGTGGCTGGCCAGCTCAGTGCGAAAGCCATAGCCCGCCCACAGCATCCGCCCTTCGCGATCAAACAGCGCATCGCCAGCCCCTTCAAAGGGCAAGTCTTCAGGCAGCTCGTGGACGGTGTAGCCCTGGCGCTCAAACCAGGCCTTAAAGTGGGGTTCTTCGCCCTGGCGCTCGGGGTGCAAAAAGCGGCTCAGCACCACGTTATCGCCCAAGACCAGGCCCGCATTTGCCGTAAATACCATGTCTGGCCAGCCCAGCTGCGGCTCAACTTGCTCAACGTCAGCGTGGTTAGCCAGCAGGTTAGCGAGTCCCTGCCACTGCTCTTTCGCCAAATCCTTAGAAGACCGATGGATATTGCCCTCCATCCACGGGTTGATCACATAGTCAACGTCGTAGTGGCTCGGGGCACACATTAAAAAGCGAATCGCAGCGCTCATAAAAAATAAGGGTAGATAGGGTCGACAGTTTCAATCCGACTCTCAATTTTAATGGGTCGTTTGCCGTTCAGTTCACTCAAACCCTCCAGAGATATCGCTGTTCCGTCATCTCGTTAAAGAGTCCTGACATTTTTTGAATGGAGTGGGTATTCTTCAGATCTTGCACCCAGCTGGCCATGTCCAGACAGCCGCGCCGAGTTGAAAACTCAGCACTCACT
>JBCBZL010000294.1:0-6198 GCA_039815385.1 Cyanobacteria bacterium P01_A01_bin.114 | reverse complement strand
CTGATCGGTAACGACTGTGATTTGGAATCCGGTAATCGCAGCGGCTGTCATCGGAATCACCTCGTCAGCGGCGCTGATGAAACCGACCCGAGTGGCGTTGCCTGGATCGGCAGTCAACCAACTCGCTTCGAGGGCACTGACGGTTAATGGATCATCAGTAGTATACACAGCCGTCCAGCCTGTAGGTGCTGTCACGGTCTGAATCGAGGTCCCATCGGGAACGGCATCAGAAACCAGCACATGCTTGCTATCAGAACCATTAACGTTAACAGTGATAGATTGCAGATCTGCAGCAGTAACGTTGCTACCAACGGGGACATCGGCCTGTTCTAAAACATCGAACGACAGGTCATAGGTAATAACGTCGTTGGTGGGATCGTTATCACTCTGGTCATTGTAGGCACTATTAGACTTCTGAAGTTCAACCAAAGGCTGCTCAAGGGGAACTTCATTGATAGTGATCTGACCGGTTGCACTGGCCTCACGCTCGCCGTTAGCGGGGGCATCTGTACCCGCTTCTGCAGGCGTCTGGCTAGGCGTGTCTGCAACTAAGGGATCGGTGAGCGGATCGCGTGCGCCAATCACATTGCCTGCATCGGCTGCATCGTTGTCATCGGTAAAGACGCTACCACCCGAGGAATCGTAAGGCTGGTTCTGACCGTCACCTGGGGTATCACCATATTGAACCGTGATAACATCATCAGACTGTGCAGTTGTTGAAGTTTTAACAACAACCTGAACATCAAACGACTCACCCGACGCTACGTTTTCAATATCGGTACGGCTGGTGATGTCGGTCTCAAAATCACCGTCTCCATCCAAATCGGCCTTGATGCTGAGAATACTGTCAACCGGCCCGGTGAAGTCGGCAACGGCGGGTAGGCTGATATCCGTTTCGTCGTTACCGACGTTGGTGACTTCAAACACAAACTGAACATCGTCGCCCGGCTCAACTGCGCCGGTCAGGACTGTATCGGTTGCAGAGTTGTATCTGTCGGCAGCTGTGTTGGTAATGGTGATACCTGCGATCTCAGCCACTTCGACCACGACGGTGTTGGAAGTCGAGGTTTGAGGGGTGCCATCGGGGTCGCGGTAGGTGGCGGTGGCGGTGTTGCTGATTTGAGTACCAGCTGCTGTGCCTTCTGCCAGCACCGTACCCACCATATTAAAAACGCCCCCTACAGCCAGCGCTGTTGCAATCAGGGGTCGATAAGCTTTCCAGCGAAGACTCGCCTTTGTCTTGGAATGTTGCATAATTCTGAAAGTCAATATGTTGAAAAAACAATGGGGCAGGTTCACTTGGTTGCGACCGGCTCTGGGAGAGTTGTGCTTTTAGCCAACCACTAACCAAGTCATCTCAGGCAATCAGCTAATCAACAAAAATCATTTTGCTGATTAGTTTAAAAAGAGGTGAATCTCTCAAAGAGGGCTTGTATCAGATGTCACACTTTCGACAGTTATAGTTTGGCCTTTTCTATTGGTTTTATAACTGGGGTAAATCGCTTATATTTCAATGTATTTCAGCGTCCGGGCTCCTACGGAGCCCAACAATATCAATCTCAGTAAATATCGATAGATACTTCCCTAACCCTTTATTTGAAAAGAGTTGTAGTGAGTGACGTTGTAGTCGTAAAAAAGAATGCGAAACAAACTAAATTGTTTTCAGAGAGATTACAATAAGGTCACCTTCTTGATGTCGGTGAGAATGATAAGAAATCTATTCAAAAATTAGCGTTTTTCTGTGAGAACAGTCTGTTTTTAGGGCACTCGGTTTTGAGATGCTCAGAGAAGAATCAAAAGCTTACTGGCTCTTACTGAGTTTTTTGGTCAGGTCTCCGTATGGGTTACTGAATTTATCTCTGCAACCCTATCGAATCATTGATTTCCATCAAAAATCTCCCGATGGTACACCCTCGGGAGATTGCATTCAGCGTTTTTTTATAAGCTCGGTCAGCCCACAGCTCAGGTCGTCTTTAAAGTGCTCTTAAGTCGCTTTGAAGGAAGGCAAACTGACCACTAATCGATAGCCTGTATCGAGGCTTCCTTGGAGCGCCATATTGCCTTGATGCATTTGGGTGAGATGCTGGCTCAGTAGCAGCCCTAACCCATGGCGAGAGGTACTGTCTGCTGGGTTGATCTCGTTTGAATCTAGTAAATCGCCTAAATTTAAAAAATTGCCACTGCTGATCCCTTCACTCAGGGTGGATGGCACATTTTGTGTGGGTTGGCCAGAAAGAGAGGATAAATGCTTACGTCCCCAGGTCACCACAGACTGAGGTAGGTCTTCGCCGAGCCAGGGGTTAGATAGCCAGATGGCAAAGTTGAGTCGATTATCTTTGCGGGAAATATGGAGCCGCAGGGTGCTGCCTGTGGTCGACATTTTGACGATGCTAGACACCAGATGATACAGCAGCTGCTTGACGACCTGCTTGTCGAGTACCCAAATACGTGAACCCGGCTCAAGGGAGAGATTAAGCTTGAGGTCTTGCTGCTGGACTAGCTTGTCTAAGGCCTGTAGCGACTGTCGAGCCAGCATTTCGATGTCAATCGGGGCTAAAGACAGATGCTGAGCGTCTTGTTCAAACCCTCCTAGGTCGATGATTTCATCCACCAGCGCCAACAGGTCTTGGCTGCTATCAAGGACGATTTTGGCGTACTCCTGCTGCTTTTCGGTGAGGGGCCCGTAGATCTCGCGACTGAGCATGCTAGCCATACCTGTGATTGCCGTGAGGGGGTTGCGCAAGTCTTGGGTCAGCTGCGAGATTAGCCCCAGACGAATCGTGTTGATTTGCGATCGCACCGTTTGCGATCGCACCTTGACTGAAGCATCCGCTTGCCCAGTAGGCAGGTCTCTAGCTGTATTATGACTGGCAGCTTTTGTAAAAACGGGCCCTGACAACAGCTGCTGCTGCAACATTTGTTTTTCGTATTCGCTCATGCACCAGCGGGCATTGAGCTCTAAAAGGGCAACTTCTTGAGGCGTAAACTGGCGCGGCATGAGGTCCATCACCGCTAGGGCCCCAATGCAGCACCCCTCAGAGGTCATCAAAGGGACGCCAAGATAGGCTTGAACACCATACTGCTGCACCAGCAAGCTATTCGAAAAGGCAGGGTGCTGAGTCGCGTCGTTCAAGATGAGGACTTGGCCGCTGTCGACAACATGGGTACAAAAGGATTCTGACCGGGGCAGCATCCGGGCTGCCGCCAGTTGATTCATTAGGCCCAGGCTAGACAGCCCCACCGCCGACTTAAACAGCTGTTGATCTTGATCGAGGATGCTGAGCAGGCATATAGGGGCAGCCAGTAAACGCGATACGGTTTGGGAGGCTTCTTCAAAGACCGGTATGTGGGATGCTTCAAGTAAATTAAGGCTTTCTAGGGTTTGGATTCGTTTGCGATCGCGCTGCTCAGGAGATAATCCGTCGATTAGACAAGCCAAACGGTTTTCCAGGTACTTCATAGATGGGTTGTTGTCTGCAAGGGGGGAGCCATATTTCATTGCGATCGCTGCACTCTGAGACAGAGTCTGCCAAGAAAAATTCACATGCTAAGCATTCCCGCCGATGATTCTTCGCTAAACCCCTGCCATTGAATATTGACCGGTTTTCTAAAAGATTTTGCTAAGGTTCAGAGGAACTACGGAAAGACTGGCCCGATGGGGATTAACTTGATATCGATGAGTCTTTGGCATCAGCTGATATCAAAGCCACGGTGTTAAGACCAGAGCCGCCTAAAAGGACAGTCAGGGGCGTAAAGCTCAACTGTCAAAAACATGAAGTAAACTGATGTAGCCAAGGCAATGTCGCCAAGGCAGTGTCGCCAAGGTAAGAAGCTAGGAAAATCACGCTATGCAACCTGCCATCCCGGTTGGAACCCTGCTGCAAAACCGATATCGCGTTGTTCAACTGCTCGGCCAGGGCGGCTTTGGACGGACTTACCTGGCTGAGGATCAAGGCCGCTTTAACGAACGGTGCGCCATTAAAGAGTTTGTACCGCTCCAGGGAGAAGATCGGTTCTCAGATAAGGCAACTCAGCTTTTTCAACGAGAAGCGGCGATCTTGTACCAAATCAGCCATCCTCAAATTCCGCAATTTCGGGCAACTTTTGAGCAAGACCAGCGACTATTTCTGAGTCAGGACTACGTTGAGGGTACGACCTATCGCGATCTGCTCAACCAGCGTCGCAGCCAGGGACAACCTTTCTCAGAGACAGAAATTCGTCAGTTTTTACAGCAGATGCTGCCCGTTTTAGCCCACATTCACGCTAAGGGCATTATTCATCGCGATGTTAGCCCTGACAATATTATTCTGCGTCGCAGCGATCAGCAACCTGTTTTAATCGATTTTGGGGTGGTCAAAGAGGTTGTCACCCGTCTCCATCTAGACGGGGCAGATATGCCTGCAACCACCGTGGGCAAGGTGGGGTATGCCCCCAGTGAGCAAATGCAGACAGGCCGTGCATATCCTAGCAGCGATCTTTACTCACTAGCCGTGACGGCGGTAGTCCTGTTGACCGGCAAAGAACCCCAGGATCTTTTTGATGACGTTAACCTCACCTGGAACTGGCAGCAGTATGCCCAGGTCAGCCCTGCTCTGGCCCAGGTGTTAAACCGGGCCCTCAACTATCGACCAGGCGATCGGTTTCAGTCAGTCAGTCAGATGTCTCAAGCCTTAGCTGGGCAAGCTATTGCCCCGGCAGCGCCCCCCGCTCAATCTGCGCCATCGGCAGCCCATACCCCGCCAGCGGTTGCGCCCCCCCAACGGGCCGCCGTTTCTGAAATGCGTACGGTGGCAGTGGGTCGCCCCCACCCAGAGGATGCCACCGTCGGGCGTACGCCCCGACCCAAAACCCGAACGGCCCCCCTGCCCCCCTCGGCCCAAGATCGCAGCGGCGGCGTTTTAGAAAACCCCTGGGCCGTAACCGCGATTGGATTTGGCTCTGCGGTGGTGGCGGCTGGCGGCGGCTGGGCCGTGGTAAATTTTTTGAGCCAGCCAGCGGCAACCCCCACCCCCACCACAACCCCCATGCCAGAGCTGACGGCGTCGCCGTTTCCGACGCCGACCGATACACCTGAGCCGCCCCCAGCGGAGCCCACTGAGTATAACCAGGCCCTATCTGTCACCCCGGGTGATAGTCAAACGGTTGAGGGCTCTGTCAGGGGTGGTGACACAATCAACTATAGATTGCAAGGGCAAGCTGGCCAAACCCTCTCAGCCACACTTGATGGCGAAGGCGTTTTGCTCTCTGTGCTTGACCCAGATGGGGAAACGGTCGCCGACGCTAGCCGCACCTTTCGCTGGAGCGGCCCCCTCGAGACCGATGGCGAATACACCATTCAGCTGAGCCCGGTACAGGGGCTATCACGCAGTGACTATCAGCTAGAGGTAGGGCTAACCGCAGCCCCCGAATCGGGCACGGAGCCCGACGAACCCGATACAGAGCTGGAGCCCGGCACAGAGCCTGATGATTCGACAGATAGTCAACCTGGGGCAGACGAGCCTACGGAAGGGGATGCCCCTGAAGCACAGCCTGAAATTTTGCAACAGCGGGTGCAGTTTCCTGCTGGGGAAGATGGGGCAAATGTGAGGAACACCGTTGGCCCTGGGCGGATTCGCCGCTATGTGGTCAATGCCCGCCAGGGGCAAATCATCACTGCCGAAATTACCCAGGCCAGCGGACCGGTGACGTTTGATGTCATGCTGCCTAGCGGCGATCTGATGGATGACGCTTCGGGTGTCTTATTTTGGCAGAGCTATTTGCCCTTAGGCGGCGACTACATCATTGATGTCAAATCGTCGAGCCGGTCAGAGTTTGGGTTGGAGATCAAAGTTGTCACCCCCAATCAGTAATTTTTCGGGAATTGAAAATGCCATCTCTTTTGATCTCAGCCACGGATACTGACTGTGGCAAAACCGTGCTGACGTCTGCGCTGACGGCTTACTGGCAACGGTACTGTCAGCCTCACCGCTTGGGGGTCTTTAAACCCATTCAATCGGGGGTCGGCGATCGCGAGCACTATCTGAGCCTATTTGACTTAGACCAGTCGATGGCAGAGATTAACCCGCTATTTTACGAAGCACCGCTGGCTCCCCCCATTGCGGCAGCTCTCCAAAATGCCACGATTGACTTGGGCCTTGCCTGGCAGGCGCTGCAGCGGTTACAGGCCGAACGCGACTGGGTTCTCGTAGAAGGACTCGG
>JBCBZL010000040.1:0-22099 GCA_039815385.1 Cyanobacteria bacterium P01_A01_bin.114 | reverse complement strand
TGTTCTCATTTTCAACAAGGCCTGAATAAGTAGAAAATTGAGTTATTCAATCTTAGTGGTGCAGAAAACTTAGTCAGTCTCATCCTGAGAAGCGAGTCACCCTAGCAAACTCAATTCGGGTGCTCCACTGCTGCTGTTTTTTGCGTGAAGCAGAGGCGGGTGGCGGACTGTAAGTGGGCAAAGGAATCAGTTGGGGTAGGGCTAGGTGCTGATAAGTGAGGCGGGCCAGTTCACGCAAGCCCAGTTGCAGAAAACTCAGCCCCCTGTGGCTATGCCAATCGAGCCTTGAGCGATGCCCGAATAAGACGACCATCACGCCAATGAGCAAAGCAATCAGGTTGGCACAGTCGAGGAGCATGAACAGGCAGGAGAGGACCTTGTGGTTGCGTAGCCGAGAGTCGAGCAAGTCAAAAGCAGCAGACTTGTAGTCCTTGAAGTGAGGCTCAATACCCCCAGCCCATAGTGCTCGAAGGTATGCAGCGAGGTCGGTTGGTCAGAGAGCACCGCCCAAGGCTCTCGGGCAGTCGTGTCGTCAGCGGTGGCCAGATGGGCTTTGACGTCGCCCAATACGGTGACCTCGTGAAACAGGTAGACCTCGCCCTGGGGCGGTAGCAAGTCGCTCACCGACAGTATTCGCTGGCTCGGCAGGGTCACTTGCAAGTCCGTCTTGACGCGGATGAACCAGTGCCAGTGGTGCTTGCTCATCCAGCGAAATAAGGACCCGTGCTCAAAACCCCGGTCTGCCAGCAGCGTCACAGTGCAACCCTCAGGCAGAATGTCTCTGGTCGCTGCCAGTACGGGCTGATATTGCTCGAAACTGACAGTTGCGCTGGCATGGGAGATCACCTGTTGCGCCAGCGTCAAGGACCGTCCACCCCAGACCAGACACACCTCAATCAGACAGAAGTGGTCCCACAGCACACTGGTATCGAGGGTCAGGGTGACGGCTTGATGTTCAAACGCTTGCAGGACATGGCGCAGCAGCGGTTGATAGAACCGCTCATCGCTAATCGACGGATTGTAAATCAGGTAGCTCAGACGCTCCAGATGCGCTCTGGCACTACAGTTTCTATGGCTCAAGTAGGGCAGCCAGCGCCCCATGCATGCACTTTGAGAGTGTAGGATCGCACCAATCGCTTCGCACACCCCTTGCAGATGGCGCTTGTCTTTTGGCTTGAACCATTGACGCAATTGAGCTTGCAGTTGACTATACAGAGGGGGCAGACGCATTTGAGATAGCGATGAGTTGGGGAACTTGAGCTTCTCATATGTTCGCCCCCTTCTAACACCCCTGTCTCAGATGAGACTCACCATCCATCAGGCCTTTTAAGACTTTCCTGCACCACTAAGGTTATTCAATAGATTAACTAAAACTCTGCATTTCAAAACCAGGAACTTAGGTGCGCTTACTATCCATTAATTCACCTTAGAGAGCTTAATCCGCGGATCGACAAAGGACAGTGCTAAGTCAGCCAGCAGGTTGCCCACAATCAACATTGTGGCGCTAATAATCAAGCTGGCCATGACCACATAGAGATCTTGAGCCAGTACGGCCTGTAACGTCAGCCGCCCTAGCCCCGGCCAGCTAAAGTAAATCTCAGTGATAAAAGCACCCGCTAACAAACTTGAAAATTCAAACCCGAGCAGCGTGATTAGCGGATTGATCGCGTTGCGCAGAGCATGAATGTAAATCACCCGATTTTCAGGCAGGCCTTTGGCTCGGGCGGTCTGAATATAGTCCTGGCGTAGCACGTCTAGTAGCTGACCGCGCATGATCCGCTGTAGACCCGCAAAGCTAGTCAGGCTAAGGGCTAGAGTCGGTAAAATCAGGTGCCAGCCGATATCTAAAATCTTGCCAATCCAGTTGAGGTCTTCGTGATTAATGATGGTGCGCCCGCCGACCGGAAACAGCGGCGTTGTGATTTGAGCAAAAAATAGCAGCAGCAGCCCTGTAATAATCGTGGGGAAGCCCTGGCCTATGTAGCTGAGTACCCGTAAAAAGCGATCGGCCCACTGATTTTGTTTAACAGCACTGACAATACCCAGCGGAATTGCGATCGCCCAGGTGACAATAAGCGATGAGATCGATAGCAGTAGCGTGTTGGGCATACGCTCTGCCAGCAGCTCGATGGCGGGGCGATTGTAAGCAAAGCTGGGGCCAAAGTCGAGCTGGGTGACCACCTGATAAAGCCACTTGAAATACTGTTGCCAGACAGGCAGATCTAGGCCATATCGCATCTCGAGCTCTTGAAAGGTTTCGGGGGTGATTTGAGGATTTTGCCGCTGAGCTGACAAAAAATCACCCGGGGCCAGCTGAATAATGAAAAAGCTCAGAGCAGAGGCCAGCAAAAGGGTAAGCAAGCCCTGCAATAGTCGCTTGACAATATAAAGTGTGGTGTCGCTGGTAAAAATAGCCCGAACCACGTCAGCGGTCTTTTGGGCCTTAGGTAGGTTAGCAGTCTCAGGCGCAGTGGTCATGCTCTAATATTCGACCAGGGTGGCGATATGAATGTATTCGGGCAGATTTTGTCGCCCATTGAGGCCGGTTAGCTCGATCACAAAGCCAAACCCGGCTAGGTCTGCCTCTGTGTTTTGGATTAGTTTAGCAGCAGCGGCAGCGGTGCCTCCAGTTGCTAGCAGGTCGTCGATGATCAGCACGCGGCTGCCAGCAGGAAAGGCATCTTGATGAATTTCCAGGCAGTCTTGCCCATATTCGAGCGCGTATTCTACCGAGTGGACGGCAGCGGGCAGCTTGCCAGATTTGCGAACGGGGACAAAGCCTATCCCCAGTTTGTAGGCCAGGGGCATGCCAAATATAAACCCACGGGACTCAATGCCTGCGATGTAGTCGGGGGCAAGATCCGTGGTCTTTTCGGCCATGAGCTCGATGGAATGACTCAGGCCATCAGGGTCGTTGAGTAAGGTGGTAATGTCGCGAAACATAATACCGGGTTTAGGAAAATCTGGAATGTCTCGAATAAGCGCTTTAAGATCCATCGAACGCAGCAACGCCTCCTGATTGAATACTGCCTGATTTTGCCCTAACCACCGAGATTATTCTAGCCCTCTAACCTAACCCTTACCCATCTCCGGGCGTTGCATGCAACGCCCCTACCCTTTCGCCCTTCGCCTTTCGCCCTTCGCCCTTCGCCCTTCGCCCTTCGCCTTTCCCCCCTACCCCGACACATTCTTAAACCACCCCTGCCGCCAAAAATAGACGGTGAGGGTGGCTGCGATCGCAATCATCACCCCCCAGCAAACCGGATAGCCCCAGTCGGCATTCAATTCGGGCATATTCCACGGAGACGCCGCAGGGTTAAAATTCATGCCGTAGACCCCGGCGATGAAGGTGAGCGGAATAAAGATCGACGAAATCACGGTCAGAATTTTCATCACCTCGTTCATGCGGTTGCTCACCGACGATAGATAAACATCCATCAGGGTGGAGCTAAGTTCGCGATAGGTTTCAACAATGTCGAGCACCTGCACCGCGTGGTCATAGCAATCTTGAAAATAAACCCCGACTTCCCGACTGATCAGCTCGCTATCATCGCGTATCAGCCCACTAATCGCGTTGCGCATTGGCCAGATCGAGCGACGCAGCTTCATCAAATCGCGGCGCATTTGATAGATTTTTTGTACGGTCTGGCGGGTAGGTCGAAACAGCACCTCATCTTCTAAGTCTTCGATATATTCGCCATAGGCCTCAAGCACGGGAAAATAGCCGTCAATGATGGCGTCGATCAGCGCATAGGTTAAGTAGTCAGCTGCCTGATTGCGAATGGTGCCCTTGTTCCAACGAATGCGATCGCGCACCGGGTCAAAGCAGTCAATTTCTTCCTCTTCTTGCACGGTAAGCAGATAGCCCTCTCCTAGAACAAAGCTGACCTGCTCGCTATGAAACCCCAGTTCGTTTTCTTTTTGGTTGACCATGCGCGCAATGATCAGCATTTGCTGTTCGTAATACTCCACTTTGGGGCGCTGTGGCACATTGACCACATCTTCGAGGACTAAGGGATGCAGCCCGTAGACCTCCCCGAGCTGCCTAAGCGTGGCCTCATTGCCCAGCCCTTGCACATCGACCCAAGAGACCGAATCACTGTCCAAGTATTGAGCCGCTTCTGCTGGGGTGGCGAGTTCTAAACAGTGCGCTTCCGTCGGTTGATAATCAATTAGAACCAGCTCAGGGGGGGGCGCATCCTCCTCAATCACCAGCGTGCCGGGGATGCTCCCGATCTGGTCATAGTGGTAGTCCCAGTGGCGGCGCTCGTCTTCATCTTCGAGACTCACGACTAAAGTGGTGGGCTGCTGGGTTTTGAGGTCAGGGTTATTCATAGGGCGGTTCATAGGGCAACAAACATGACGATAATGGCACTATTCTTACCGCAGTGAGTGAGGCCGTTAGCAAGCTAGACCGTTTCGCTAAAATAGCCAAATCTGCTGCTAAACTGCCTAACAAATTGCCAGATTGCACTGCCGTGGACAATTTATCTGAAACTTCTCAGCCTGTTGAGCCCAGACGTCGCTGTACGGTAACCGTGACCGAAAAAGGCTGGCACGGTGCGCGAATCGCTGCTGAGGCGGCTGGCTGCCGCAGCATTTCAGAACTGCTTGAGAAAGTAGCTCGTGGGGAGCTGGCCATTATTAATAGTGATGAGGTTGTATCAACCTTCGAAGATTCGCCTTTACCAAGGCCCTTAACGCAGCCAGTTGCAACCCAGTCCACCCAACATCAGACTAAAACGGTTCAGACGCAGCCAACCCCAACGCAACCGCCCTCATCTGCTTCCCTCAGCCGTGAGATTCTCCGTGAGATCATCCATGAGCTACTGCAGCCTCTACGCCGCTTCCCTAAGCTGGTCGTGACTGGCGTCAGTGCCACCTTAATTTTGATGCCGCTGCTATACGTCGTAGACCGAACCCTCTCTGAACCGACGGTTACCTCTGATCCCACGGCCAGCGAAATTCCTGAGACAGGCGATGTCGTGGGTGGCTACGATGTCACTGACCACTTTCGAATTCGCCCGGTACACCCGGTGACGGGAGCCCTCAATGTACCCCACAACGGCGTTGATCTGGCGACCCCCACCGGCACCCCCGTACACGCAGTTGGTCGAGCAGGCGATATCGTCACGGTTGACTGCTGGTGGGATGTGGACGGCGGCGGCTGGGTAGCCGATCAAACGGCTAGCTCTTACCCCGACTATGTCTTTCAGTCGCTGCATTTGCTTGAGAATGAATGCCAGTCGGGAGATTTTAAGGCAGGTGATGTGTTTGCGTTGACGGGCAATAGCGGTTTGGGCTCAGGTGAGCACTACGACTTTCGCATCAAAATCCAGGGCAAGTACGTGCCCCCTGAAAAGCAGTTTTTGGAGTCAGCGCTTACAGGGGTTCCGATTCAGGGGGCACAACGGCGTTGGCTGGGGTTGTTTTAGTGGCGTCTTCTTGACGGATTTCTTCACAATTTTTCTTCACAATCATGGGCTGATTCTTTGCTAAGTGCCCTGGTTAGGCTATAAATGCCTTGAAGATTGCATTGAGGAATAGTGTAAGAGACTATGAATCGTTTCTTGAGATACTTGAGTGTGCCGTTGCTGGCGGGGATGCTCACCGCGGGTCTTTGGGGGGTTACTTCAGAGGTATCTGCAGCTGATTGGAGGGAGGGGCTTAAGCAGGCAGAAGCAGCTGAAACAGAGCCTGAGGAAGATGATTTCCTTAGAGCAATGCGTCTGGGCTATGCCTATGCTCAGCAGTTTGACTACAACACCGCTTTGATTAATTTTCGACGAGCCTTAGAATTGCGCCCTGGCAACCCCTACGCCGAAGTCGCAATCCAAAATATGGAATATTTCATTGAACGCGATCGCAACGAGGCCCGCCAGCGCGAGATCGATCGTCTAGAAGCCCGCCTGACCCAGTCAGCAGACGCCAAAGACTGGGTCTGTGCGGCTGGCACCGTTGATGAGCTAGTCGCTTACACTGAACCTGAGTCGCTCAATCGTGAACGGTTAGTAGGGTATCGGGGTGAACTGACCGGGCTGCTTGATTCTCGGACCGATTTTGAAAACTGGTCAACGGTTTGTACGCCAGAGAGCCCACTTTTTTAATCACTGTTTCCGATTGCCAAATTCTTTTAGAATAAAATGCTGGCGATTAAGCGCCCGCTGTTGTTCATACTGTCTCGGAAGTCTCCCATGATTCGTGAAGTTTTCATGCCAGCCCTCAGCTCGACGATGACCGAAGGGAAAATTGTTTCCTGGGTCAAATCACCTGGAGACAAAGTTGCTAAAGGCGAAACGGTTGTGATCGTTGAGTCTGACAAGGCGGATATGGATGTCGAGTCGTTTTACGAAGGCTATCTGGCGTCTATCGTAGTCGAGGCAGGTGATGTGGCCCCAGTGGGGGGTGCGATCGCACTGCTCGCTGAAACCGAGTCAGAAATCGAAGCCGCTAAGCAAAAAGCAGCCTCCCTGGCTGGCGGCGCGGCCAGCAGTGCAGCGGCGGCGGGTTCAGAACCCCCTTCCCCCGAGGCCGCTACAGCCGTTGCGGCGGTGGCGGCAGAGCCCAGCCAAAATGGCAGTTCTGGCAGTGGCCGAATTGTGGCGTCGCCCCGAGCTAAAAAACTAGCCAAAGAATTCAAAATTGACATTAGTACGCTAAAGGGATCGGGCCCCCACGGACGCATTGTGGCCCAGGATGTTGAGACAGCCGCGGGTAAAGCACCCACCCCTCAGGTTGTGACGGCGGCAGCGCCTGCTGCGATCGCACCTGTGGCAGCCCCAGCCCCTATGCCCGCTCCGCCCCCGGCTGTGGCGGGTCAGACGACGCCGTTTACCGCCATGCAGCAGGCCGTCATTCGCAATATGAATGCCAGCCTGTCGGTACCTGTCTTCCGGGTGGGGTATACCATCACGACGGAGGGTCTGGATGCCCTCTACAAGCAAATCAAGTCTAAAGGCGTCACCATGACGGCACTCCTCTCTAAGGCGGTAGCCGTCACCCTCAAAAAGCATCCCCTGGTTAACGCCCGCTACACCGACGCTGGCCTCCACTACAACGGCAGCATCAACATCTCGGTGGCTGTGACAATGCCAGACGGCGGGCTGATTACCCCGGTGCTGCGCGGGGCTGACCAGATGGATATTTACTCCCTGTCGCGCACTTGGAAAGATCTGGTAGGTCGGGCTCGCTCGAAACAGCTCCAGCCAGAAGAATACAATTCAGGCACCTTCACCCTGTCAAATATGGGCATGTTTGGCGTCGATCGCTTTGATGCAATTTTGCCACCGGGGCAGGGAGCGATTTTGGCCATTGGCGCATCGCGACCTCAGATGGTGATCAATGACGACGGCATGATGGGCATCAAGCGCCAAATGCAGGTCAACATGACCGCCGACCACCGGATTATCTATGGGGCTGACAGCGCTAAGTTCCTAAAAGACCTGGCTGACCTGATCGAGAATAATCCCCAGTCGCTAACGCTTTAGACTATTTGCTACTGAATGATATTAGAGGCCAATAAAGTATGGCCTCTTTTTCAGGCAAAATTCTGCTATTGACTGACTTATGATTCGTGTTCCGACCCATCGAGAGCCAACCCATCCTGGGGAAATGCTGCTTGAGGAGTTTTTACCGCCGATGGCTGTCACTCAGTGAGAACTTGCGGATGCTATCTGCGTGCCCTATCAAGGTATCAACGAAATTGTTAACGGACGCAGAGGGGTAACACCTGGCACTGCTCAGGTATAGATATCATCAGGAATCAAGCTGATGCCGCAAATCATACCGCCGATTAACGGCTTCAAGTTTGTCATCTATCTTGATGCAAGCTCTAGAACTGGTCAACACCAATCTCTCCCAGCCCCAACAGATGAAAAGCTTTCTGACGTAGTTATCTGGGAAGGAGGCAATGTTGTCGAATTCTCGACGATTGATCAGCACTACAGCATTCCTGCCTTATTACGCGGCCAGTTAGGTTCAAAGCGATGGATGGAGCGACTGTCAAGCTCATAGCGAAACCTAATGACTCGCTAGCAAAGCTCCCAGGGGTTCTTCAAGACCCCTGGGAGCTGGGAATAATGGTGCGATCGCACCCTCCTTTGAGTGCTTGCTTACGGCAAAATCCAGGTTTTGACTTTGCTGACTGGCACATGAATCCTGGGATGCTGAATCAAATCTGCTAGGGCGACATCACCGCCGTCTTCCCAGGTTTGACGCAGATATTTTTTGAGGCTCATCATGGTTTTGACAGTGCGCTCAATCCGGGCTTCAGCTTCGGCCTGGGTGGGATGGGTCTCTGCGACGCGGTCTAGCATCTTGTAAATGGCATCTTTGAAAACCGGGCGAGGAGCCGAGTCGCTGGGGGAGGCGACCTCTAGGGGAAATTCCTCAGTATGGGCGGTGTCAGCATAGGGAACGCTGGCATAGGGGGCCGTGCGGGCCGTAAACGCATCGGGCCTAGTTGACGACGGCGGCTCGGGGGAAACCGTGTTTGCCTGTGGTCCACCAGAATTGCCATCCTTAGCTGCGGCCAGGCTGTTGACGGCGGCGGGAATATCCAGACCTGTAGTGTGCTTCAGCTGCTCGATAAAGGAGACAGCCTGCTTGGCCATGCCGCCCCCCTGTCCGTCGATGACGGTGACATTGTGGACGGCGACGTCTGGGACGGTGGCGGTCAGCGTCTTGAGCAAGGTTTCTAGCTTTTGCAGCAAGAAGATATCACGGGCGTTAGGGCCAGCCGTTTTCCATGACTCGGCCAGCTTTTGGGTACCTTCTGCCTGGGCTTTGCCGTCTTCGATGATGCTGGCAGCGCTACCCTGGGCGCTTGCGATCTCGCGCTTACAATCGGCCTCTGCCGGAGCAATCACATCCGCCTTGAGCTGCTGGGCGACCTGTTTGATGCGCTCCTGCTGCACTGGGATTTCCGCCTGGATGCGGGCTAGCTCTGCGGCGATTTCGGATTCAGATTCAGCGATCACCGCTGGGCGCTGGGTGAGCGCATCCTGGATGCGGCGCTCGGCTTCGGCTTCGGCGATGCCCATATCCCGGTCAATCCGACGCACAGAGGTGATTTTCTCATTCTCCGCCGTTTGAATTGCCGAGGCAGCTTTAGCTTCAGCTTCGGCGATGCGGGCGTCGCGCTGCAGCTCGGCCTGCTGCTTACGGCCAATCGAGTCGAGATAGCGCACATCGTCCGAGATATTTTGAATCTGCAACGTGTCGAGTACCAGGCCTAGCTTCTCAAGATCTTCTTCGGCCTCGTCGAGCAGGCTTTTGGCAAAGGCAATTTTGTCTTCGTTGACCTGCTCTGGAGTGAGGCTGGCCAAGACACCGCGCAGATTGCCTTCCAAAGTTTCTTTGGCGATGGTCTCAATCTCTTTACGGCTTTTGCCCAGCAGCCGTTCGATGGCGTTGTGTATGGTAGGCTCTTCCCCGGCGATCTTAATGTTAGCTACGCCGTCTACCTTGAGAGGAATGCCGCCCTTAGAGTAGGAGTTAGACACCCGCAGCTCGATGATCATGTTGGTCAGATCCATGCGCATGGCCTTTTCGAGCAGGGGGGTGCGGATGCTGCTGCCGCCTTTGACCAGGCGATACCCCACCTTTTTCTGACCGAGGCGACGGCTGCTGCCTGCAAAAATCAGTACTTCATTGGGCTGACAGATGTAATAGAGGTTGCGAATGATCAGGGAAATAGTTGCGGAACCGGCTCCTAAAATCGCGAGTAGTGCAATCAGTCCACCCATTATTGACCTCCTTTTAATGCAGGGTTAGTATTTGTCGAGCTTGCTAGTGCGGAGTTAGCCTGCGCGGGGGTAGCCTGTGCAGAGTTTAAGCTCTGTTTTGAATGCCCTTTGAGGGTGCCGACCACATCGATACCCAAAGTTTCATCCACACGCTCTAAGAACTGGCGCACCATCTCGGGATACACGTTGACCAGGCTGGCCAGAGACTTGCCATCGCCGCTGTCAATTACATTGACGTTTTGCAACTGCATGCGATGGGGAATCTCAGCGGCTTCTTTAAGTACCATCTCAATCTGTTGGATCAAGAAGACCTCGGTGGCATCTGGCCCCATCTCGGTCCACACTTCTGAGAGCATTTCGTTGACCAGGGCCGAGGCTTTGGCGTTTTCCGCCAGCGAGGCGGCATGGCCTTTAGCCCGTAGCTCTTCGGCCTTTTTGTGGGCTTCGGCAGGCAAAACTGAATCTGCCTCTAAGCGCAGTCGCTCTAGCTGAGCCCGGACGGTTTGCAGCTGCTGCTCGGCGCGGGCACGGGCTTCATTTGCGGCGGCAATGGTGCGTTCTTCTTCAGATTTAGCCCGCTGCTCTAGCTCAGCTTTAATTTTTCGTAGTTCGTTTTGACGCTGCTGAATGACGGTCAGCGCCTGGGTTTTGGCCACCGATGCCTGCTTTTGACAGTCGGCCTCAATCCGGTCAGCTTCCCCGATGGTCTCGGCTTCGGCAATCTCAGCATCGCGGACAATTTGGGCGATCTGGCGGCGACCAATAGAGCTGAGATAGCCCACATCGTCTGTGACGCTCTGAATCTTGAGGGTGTCGAGCTGCAGGCCCAGTTTATTCAGATCTTTGGCCACGTCGGCCGCGATGCGCTCGGCAAAGTTAAGCCGGTCTTCATTGACTTGCTCTGGGGTAAGCAGGGCGACCACGCCGCGCAGGTTTCCTTCCAGGGTTTCGCGCACCACCCGCTTAATCTCAGCCTGGTTGCGGCCCAAAAAGCGCTCGATGGCGTTGCCCACCACTGCCGACTGGCTAGAGACCTTAACGTTGGCGATGGCCTGAATATTCAGCGGGGTGCCCCCCTTGGCATAGGCGTTGGTGACCTCCACCGGAATCGGCATGGTGGTCATGTCCATGCGCTCGACTTTTTCAAGGATCGGAATCACCAGGGTGCGACCGCCAAAGATGACCCGATAGCCCACCTCCTGACCGCGCTGGTTTCGATATTTACGGCCCGAGATGATCAAAATCTCGTTGGGGTTAGCAATGCGTAAACAGGTTTTGAGCACCAGCATCAGCGCACCGATGCCCAGTAGGCCAAGCACAACGGCGCTGCCGCCCAAGACGGCGGTTTGAGCCGTGGTTGTCCTAGACATTTGAGTCACGAGCGGAGCGGTCTGGGCAATTTCATAGCTAATTTGCGAGTTAGCTTGAGAACTGCCAGGCTGCTCAGGTGACCTGAGAAAATCAAGGTTTGTCATGGGTTTATCCATTTAAGCACAAATTTTTAGAAAACGGCGAGGCGTTACATGTAACGCCTGTGCGTAGCGTGGGTTACGGTTTACCCATTTCCTTCGAAACAAGCGACTATGCCAAACCCACCATTCCGTAAGGCGAAGGCGAAAAGGCGAAAAGGCGAAAGGCGTTAGCGAAGCCATGCCCCTTGGGCTATAGGGTAGGGGTGTTGCATGCAACGCCTATATGGGGGGTGGGTAAGGGCGAAAGGCGAGAGGCGAAGAATGGTGCGGATGAACCAATTCAGATTTTGGAGCAACCACCAGGGATTGCCCCCACAGGCTGCCACACCATCCAAAATCCAACCCACCGCCCACTACCCTCTACCCAATTCTCTCTACCCTCTACCCTCCACCTCCGCCGCATCTGCCGAAACCACCCATAGCCGATTATTCTCTGACCCGACCACCAGAACCTTGTCACCGGGGATAAAGGACTTGGTGTCGTCGGTCATGGCCATTAGGTGCAAGGTACTGCCGCGAATTTCGAGGTGGATTTTGCCTTTACTCTGGGCATCAAACGGCAGCTCGACAGTACCCATCAGTCCGGCAAAGTCTTCGTTGCGAATCAGGCTGTCGGCCTGACGTCTGCGCAGGGTGCGCAGCAGGGTGGTCAGAGTGCCGCCACAGAGAATGCCAACTGCGATCGCAAGCCCCAAGATCAGCACTGGCGACCAGTCAGGCTGTACCCAACCCAAGACCAGACCCGTGAGGCCAAAAAAGCAGCCCCCCACCGTCCAGAACTTAAAGCTGGTTAAAATGCCCAGGCTTCTGAGAAACTGCCTGCGTCTGGCCCTGGCAGCGTCTCGATCCAGAGAAACGTCGGTATCGACTTCGTAATCTGCACCGGCCTCCAGGTCAGCGTCGGCGTCTAAATCCGCGTCGAAGTCAGCATCGGCGTCAAAGTCAGCGTCAGCGTCAAAATCAAAGTCGGCGTCGGCGTCAAACTCAAGCTCGCCAGGGCCGCCCAGGGTCGAGATCGCAACAAAGACACCGCCGATAATCAAACAGAACCAATAAATTGACTGCACAGCTGCAGCCCTCCGTAGAGTCTTAACAAGTTAGGCCATTTGGACGCTGGCTACATTGCTCAGTGCACCTGGTAAAGTTGCACTATTTAGCTGCAACGTAGCTTGCAAAAGCCGCTGGCCTTCTCCCTTGTTGACATGAAATACAAGAGACGTGTCTAAAATTCCCGAAAATCTTTACCAACAATCTCCAAAAGAAAAAGGGGCCGCCGTAAGCAGGCCCCCTTGGTACGCAGAAGGTGATATGGTTTCACCCGCTGTTTGTCGGTGGTGAGAAGCGATGTCCACCGGACAATGCTAATGTTCGTATCTCCATTTACGTCCGTAGGTTTGTCTATTCCGGGCGCTAGTCTGGCTTTTTTTCGGGCAACAGGCATTTGTCAGAGTCGCAGCCCGCTGGCCCCGCCTCGATCAGTTCGCCCGCGTCGTAGCGCTCTAGCGCCCGATGGAAGTTTTCCGTATCGCGCCGCGCCAAGACCTGACGGGTAAGTTCCTCATAGGTAGCCTTATCAATTGGCTCAAAGGGCAGCCGGGGGAAGGTTTGCAGGTCGTCAAAGCGAGCTAGCAGCGCCGCCGAGATATACCCCTCATCGTTTTGAATCGCCTGATACATGCGCTCAGCCAGAGGCTCGATTTCGGCCTCTCGCAGCTCCACCGTGGCGGACGTGTTGTGGGCGGTGTAGTGCTTTTGCACCTGCATGTAAAAGTCAAACTGGGCCAGGGCTGAGAATTTCTCAATGGCGATCTGGTCGGCCCCCGGCAGGTTGGCCCACGAGACCTCCACTGGCAGCTCCACCAGCCATTCAGAGCAGCGCGGGTCAAACGGGTCGGTGAGCAGGTGACCGTTCTCGTCTTTGTCAGACTGCGAGGGCACCACCGAGTAGCCGTAGTCAATGCAGGCCATCGCCACCGGGTCGTTTTTGCGGAAGGTGATCCGCCGAATAAATCGCTGGGCCTTGGGCGGATGCCATCCTGAAGATGCGCCGCTTAAGAGGCTCTTGGTGCCCGCTGGCTGCACTGTGGTGCAGCGGTTGGGGCGCTGAATGCCGTGGCGATCGCAATAGTCCCACACCGTTTCATGCACAATCTTTTTCCAGCGGCTCAGGTATTCCTGCTCCTTAGCCTTAAATTCCAAGCCCTTCATCGTGTCAGGCCGACCTTCGGCAAACCATTCTAGCCACTCTGCCCCAAAGGCGTGGACTAAAAAGTCAAACAGTCCGGTAAAGGAAACGCCCACAATCGGATCTTCCAGGCGCGACTGCTGATAGCGGGGTTCTTCGAACTGGTGGTTGAGGAGAGCGGCTACTGCGATCGCGCCCGCCTTAAACGCATCCTCCTGCTCCTGCTCATTAAACGGATCAATCTGATTCAGATGGATTTCCGCCAGATTACAGTGGAAATTTTGCCCCAGGATTTCACCGCAGTTGTGGGCTACAAAACCGTTGGCATCAAAACAAGCCGGGCCAGGTACGGTACAGTCGTAAACCTGCTCAACACCGTCTGCCTCGATAGACTGCACGGTTGCTGTGAACCGCTCACGATTTAGCTGACGTTTATACCCAGAGAGTAGTTCGTCGAGCTTGGCTGCTTTTTGCGGCTCCCGGAAACCGATAAGTTGCTGAAAATAGTGGAGATTGTCTTTACTGATGATCAGCTCGTGCTGCGCTTTACACAGATATTCAGCCGGTTGGCGCTGAGCGTCTGGCAGCATCCGATAGCCTTCTGGGCGACGCTCCTGATAAACCTTAGCTACGATTCCCAAACGAGACAGCATCCTTTGAACCGCTTGCAGGTTAGACAGATTGCTCTGTGCTAAGCGAACGCTGACGCCTTTAGTTTGCGTTCCCTGTACACTGCCATCTGCGTTAAAGATTCCTCTCAAGAAGCCGCGATAAAATTCGTAGCTAGCCTGTTCTATAGTGTCACTAACGTCTTTATTTTCCCTCGTGACATTGTAGGACTTTGCTAGTGTTGCTAAGCCCGTTGAGTTGATGACCCGATGCTTCAGTTGCTTGTGATAGTGAGCTTCGGTTGTTCTTTTACTGTAACCAACAGCGGTTTCTAACAGCTGCACAGCGTACTGACTCATCTCATCTTGAGAGTCTTCCAAATAGCGAAGAATGCCAGTATCGTTCCACTGGGTTTCAGCCAGGCTGCCATCCCCGATTAGGCTCCCCAATAGCCACCCTTCTTCATAGGTACCCTCTCCATCCCAACCCTGGAGATTGCGATGGTCATGCAGCAGAATGTAGTCACCTGGGCGGAGTTCACCCACCTGAACCCACTCGGTATACTGCTTTTTCTGCGTTTGAGCCGTTACTTTGAGAACGCGATGGTTCTCAGTGAGTCGCAGCGATTGCCCTTCCTGGGTCACCAGCTTAACGACTGGCTTTTTACCCGAAAAGAAGAAGCCAGCAGCGGTGGTGCTAAACAATTCCCCGTTGACATAAGTGCTGTGCTGCTGGCCGATTAAATCTTTAACCTGCCTGGGCCCATTGCCAGTATGAACCCAGGTATCAGCTGTCACACATGGATTCAGACCGTAGCGACCCTCACCTTGGGCGCGGCGCTCAGCTTCACCCGCCCACTGGATAGCTCCCTCACCCGAGTAAAACTGTTTGCGCACAGCGGCAGTCACTTCTTCTTTGGACGGCTTGTGATGATAAACCCGCGTGTGGTTTGCCATCCGCAGCGCATCCCGCTCAGGGTCGATTCGCCAGTTGCCTTCAGCGTCTTGCTGCCAGAGATTTTCCTTCGCCGCCGCCGCCAGCTCATCGTCGCTAGCAAACTGACGCATCCCCGCGCTGCGCCTAATGTTTCCGGCTACAACACAGGCGGCGGCTTCGTCGATCAGCAGGCAGCATTCTACCGAGTTGAGCTGGCGACCGTGGGCGTTATTCAAAAGAATGGCGCAGCGATTATAGAGACCCGGTAGCTTGATCGGGTTGGCCATGCCGCCAAAGCCCTTGAGCTTTTCCCCAGCAGGGCGCACATCGCTGAGGTTAACCGTTACCGTGATCTCTCCTGAGAAGCGCTCATCTGTCGATAGCTCAAGCAGCTTTTGATAAGAGTCAACCCAGCCGCTGCGGCTATCCCCCACCCGGATCTCGACGCGGTTGCCGTCTATCGTCACATCCGTCTTTTCTCGACGCTGGTCAGCGGGGGTGGTGCCAACCTCGCCCTGCATTTTCACCGTCAGCCGATTGCGAATCGCGGGCAGTTGCCCAATATACTTGGGCTCTAGCACTGCACCCGTCCCACAGCCCATCATGGCCAAGTCCATCATCAGACCAAAGGCACGCCAGTCAGTGACGTTTGTGCTGGTGCAGTTATAGGCTCCCGAAAAGTTCTCCGGCTGCTTGCTCCATTCGGTGCCGCCTACCCACAGCCAGCGCCCCGACGGCAGCGCCTTGAGTTCTCGCTGCATCCGGGCCACGAGTGCCTTTTCATCGACGGTGAGTTGACCCAGTTCGACCAGGCCCCCCAGGGTGCGATCGCACACCTCCTGCCAAGATTCACGCTGGCCTGCTGCGAGCCGACGGCTATAGGTGCGATAAAACACCGGATAGGCCGCGGGTGCAGTCACTGGAAACGGAGATGTTTTACGGAGACGGTCTAATTCCTGAACCATTCGTCAAGATTTCCTTACAGCTTGAGTTGATACAGCTTGAGTCAGTAGAGGTTTGGCTAAAGATTAAAATTCTTAGTGAGTGAAACGAATCTAACAGGTAGATGTAGCGCTCGTAGCGTTACTAAAGCATCTAAAAACCCTATATATAGTCAGCGGTTAACCACATGAGTGACTAAGGTAGCACCATCGTTCTATTTTTTCTAGTGTTTTGAAGAAATGTGTAACGCTAGATGTGGAGAGTTTGAGGTTTGGATTTGAGAGGGGATGGTGATTAGTGATTGGTGATTGGTGGAGGGGAGAACCCCATTACCCATTACCCATTACCCATTTCGCCCTTTTCAAAAAATCCTATAGTCCGACCCCCATTTTGGGCATCTTGGGTCATATCCACTCCTGTTAATCTGTCCACCCTATGACCGCTACATCCCAGGCTTTATCTACGGCTTCGAACGGCTCTGCGGTTGTCGCTGAAGTTGCGCTCATCATTCCGGTGCGCAATCGCTGGGGGTATACCCAGGTGATTTTGAATCAGCTGACCCAGCAAATCGGAGAAGATAGCCGCCTCCAGATTATTGTCGTGGATGATGACTCAACCGATGGGACGCCTGACTACATCCAGCAAGGCTTTCCGGCGGTGCATCTGATTCGAGGCGATGGCGATCTGTGGTGGACGGGGGCGATCGCGCAGGGGATGGCCTATGCCGTAAAGTCACTTCAAACCCGCTATGTAGTGTGGCTCAATGACGATATTGTGCTGGCGGATGATTTTGTTGAGCAGCTGAGGGTAGAGTGCGATCGCATCGGTGAGCAAAAAGTAATTACCGGGGGGGTGATCCGAGCCGAGTCCCATCCTGACTGGTTGGTGTTTGGGGGGGTGGTGGCCAGCCGCCCGATCAACGATATCCATCAGTTTGACCAGCAGCCGATTTTGTCGGTGCATACCCTCAATGGCAACATTGCTGTGATGCCCACGCAGCTGGTGCGGGATGTAGGCCTGCCCGACACCCAACGCTTTCGCCACTACGGCGGTGATTTTGAATATGTCTGTCGGGCCAAAGCCGCTGGCTATAAGGTGCAACTCTCTAGCCTGCTACAGGCCAACACCGACTACGACTCCAGTGACGTTAAACGCTACATGCCCCTATGGATTCAATGGTCGCTGAGCCCAACACTGGCCGAAAAATGGTTCGTGCTCAAAAACTTGACCGATCGTAAATCGCCCCACAACGTTGAGCATATGGTCAACAGCATCTACCGCAACGCCGCGTCGGTGCCGACCTGGCGATACAGTCTGTTTTACTGCAAAAAACTTTTGAAAATTGTGGGCAGTGAGTTTATCCCACGGTCGATTCGTCAGCAGCGTATTCAAAGCTATCTGGTTGATCAGCGAGTACCCTCGGACGTATCAGAGTCGCTGCTATCCCAATCAGCGCTCTAAATGCCAATGCTTCAATGCCAGTGCTTCAATGCCAGTGCTTCAATGCCAATACCTTAGTGCTGACTACTCTACGATTTTGTGAAACCTAGACGAATCAAATACCCTGATAGAAAACCTGGGAATCCGTTCATAGGGCGACGCAATTAGAAAGCTTCTCAAACCCTGATTATTAGGCCATGCGCCAGCTAAATCTGACTCGACACTATCCTCATTTGCTTTCAAGCATACAGGCTGCCCTAGTCGCCCCGTCTAAATTTGACTATCGGCTGCTGACCCTGGCGATGCTGCTGGGATATTTTTCTATTATTTTGATTGGCAGCTTTTTTGGTCCCTACCATGTCCTTTGGCAAAAGTTATTTAACGTCAAAACCATGTATCCGGCCTTTGCCGACCTCAGGGTGCTAACTTCTGGGTTTGAATGCGCCCGCCTTGGCTACGACGTCACCCTAGATAACCCCTGCGACCCCTGGGGACGCCCCAGCCCCTACCCTCGACTCTGGTGGTCCCTGGCCAGCCTGGGCATCGATCAGTCCCACACGGTCGCCATCGGCATTGCCATGGCGCTTCTCCTCTACGGCATGGTTTTTCTATTTATTGGCAAGCTTAACTTAGCCCAGGGTGTGTTCTACGGCCTGTTTCTCTGTTCGCCCACGGCCATGCTGATGGTTGAGCGAGGCAATAACGACATTCTGATTTTTTATCTATTTCTGGGTGCGATCGCGCTTTTGAGGGCACGCCAGTACATCGTTCGACTGCTGGGCTATGGGCTGATCTATTTCAGCATGATGCTCAAGCTGTTCCCTGTTTTTGGGCTAGTGGTTATTTTGCGAGAACGGCGTCGCCGCTTCTGGCTAACGACCCTATTGGTTAGCGTTACCGTAGCTATCTACCTGAGCCTGGCAGGGGCGGAAATTGATACGATTTCCAGCATTTCACGGGCAGCAGAAAGCTCACCTAGATTCACCTATGGACCCAAAATTCTACTGCTCCAGCTCAAGCAGCCCCAGCACTTTATCCGAGGGCTTTCCAATATCCTTGCTTTCCTGTTGCTGCTGCCGGGGGTGATTACTTTGCTTCGCGCCGCCCAGCCCAAACTGAATAAAGCCCCTGACCTCGAGCAAGGCCCCTATGTGAGTGCGTTTCGTCTAGGAGCGGCCATCTTTATAGCAACCTCCCTGGTATCGGTCAGTTGGGACTACCGGCTATTTTTTATCGTACTAACCCTGCCGCAGCTATTTGAGCTGATTCCTAAAGTTGCCCGGTTTGCCCCTGGCGCGGCCTGGTTACCAAGCGTGACCCTGCTAGCAGTCCTCTCAACCATGTACCTCTCCAATATTGCGATCTTAGATGAAGGCATCAACGGCATTTTACTAATCCTCTACGGCTACCTTTTTTGGCTGCTGCTACCCCGCTGGCTCAAACAAGATACCCAACAGCTCATCAACGCCCTAAAATAGCCTTGCCTGCCATCCAAATACCTAGCACAGACGTAATTAATCGCCTCTCCCAACCTCTTAGGCGTTGCATGCAACGTCCCTACCCTTCCCCTTTTGCCCTTCGCCCTTCGCCTTTCGCCCTTCGCCTTTCCCCTTTCGCCCTTCGCCCTTCGCCTTTCCCCTTCCCCCTTCCCCTTCCCCCTCCGCCTAGGTGAGGTAACCCGAACTTCTTAGCCGGAAGCCTACCCTTGTGTAGAAAGCGTGAAGTCGGAACAATAGTTGATTAGAATTTGACCTCAATTTGACCTCAACCGCTAATCGCTATGACTACAGTGCTCGAAAACGGAAATATCAGCATCCATACCGAGAATATTTTTCCGATTATCAAAAAATGGCTGTACTCAGATCACGAAATCTTCTTGCGGGAGCTAGTGTCTAACGGCGTTGATGCGATCAATAAGCTCAGCATGGTAGCCCGCACCGAAGACTTTACCGGTGAGCTGGGTGAGCCCAAAATCAAGATTCACATCGACAAAGAGGCCAAAACCCTTAGCTTTACCGACAACGGCATTGGCATGACCGCCGAAGAGGTCAAAAAGTACATCAACCAGGTTGCGTTTTCAAGTGCCGAAGAATTTGTTTCTAAATATCAAGACAGTGCCGATCAGCAGATCATCGGTCACTTTGGCCTGGGCTTTTACTCTTCTTTCATGGTGGCCAATCAGGTCGAAATTGACACCCTTTCTTATCAAACCGGGGCAGAGGCCGTTCACTGGTCCTGCGAAGGCTCCACCTCGTTTGAGCTGACCAGCTCTGAGCGCACCGAGCGGGGCACGACCGTCACCCTCCATCTGATGGAAGAGGAGCTGGAATATTTAGAATCGAGTCGGATTCAGCAGCTGATTAAAACCTACTGCGACTTTATGCCCGTCGCCATTGAGCTAGAGGACGAAGTTGCCAATAAGCAAATTGCCCCCTGGAAAAAATCCCCCAGCAACCTTACCGACGAAGACTACCTCGAGCTTTACCGCTATCTCTATCCCTTTCAAGAAGAACCGCTGCTATGGGTTCATCTGAATACCGATTATCCCTTTGTAGTCAACGGCATCCTTTACTTTCCCAAACTGCGGCCTGATGTAGATGTCACCAAGGGGCAAATCAAGCTTTTTTGTAACCAGGTGTTTGTCAGCGATAACTGTGAAGAAATTATTCCTCAGTTTTTGCTACCTCTGCGCGGTGTCGTGGATAGCACCGATATCCCCCTCAACGTTTCTCGTAGCTTTTTGCAAAGCGATCGCACCGTCCGCAGAATTGCTGACTACATCGCTAAGAAAGTCGGCGATCGGCTTAAAGAGCTTTACCGCGACGACCGAGCCCGCTATATCCAGTGCTGGCAAGACCTGAGTGTCTTTGTAAAATTTGGCTCGTTAAACGACGACAAGTTCAAAAAACAGGTAGAAGACCTGGTCATCTTCCGCACCACTGCGGCGCTAGATAAGGCCGACGGTGCTCCCCAGGTTGAGGTCGAGCAAGACGATGCCTGGCAAACCGTTGATGCCCCTGCTACCGACGCCGACGGCAACTCGTACACCACCCTCAAAGAATATTTAGAGCGCAACAAAGACAGTCACGAAAACCGCGTCTTTTACGCCACCGATGAGGTATCTCAGGCCACCTATATTGATCTGCACAAGCGTCAGGGGCTTGAGGTGGTGTACATGGACTCATTCATTGATACCCACTTTATTCCGCTTCTAGAGCGCGAATATTCCGATGTGAAATTTTCCCGCGTCGATGCTGATATAGATGACACTCTGATCGACTCTGAACAGCCATCCGAGATCGTCGACCCCACGACGAACAAAACCCGCAGTGAGCAGGTTAAAGACCTGTTTGAAGCTGCCCTCAATCGCCCCAAGGTGACCATCCGCACTGAGGCATTGAAGGGGGAAGATGCCAAAGCGGCCCCCCCAGCCATTGTTTTGCTGCCCGAAGCCATGCGCCGCATTCAAGAAATGACCGCGATGATGCAGCAGCAGGCCATGCAATTCCCTGAAGAGCATACGCTACTGGTCAACACCAGCCATCCTCTGATTCAAAACCTGGTGAATCTGGAGAAAGGCAGCATTGTACAAACCGACGGGGGTACTTCCCCCTCGGGTGAGATGGCTAAGATGATTTGTCAGCATGTGTATGACCTGGCCCTGATGGCCCAAAAGGGCTTCGACGCTGACGGCATGAAGTCATTTGTGGAACGCTCGAATAGTTTGCTGACGACGTTGACCGAACAGTAAGCGATCCTCTCCCTAAATCCCTTTCTTGGAAAGCTAGTGAGGGGGTGAGGTTGGGCTGGAGAGGTAATTATTCACCATTTCACCAGCGCAGCGCACTCACCAGCGCAGCGTATTCACCCCCTCACCAGCGCAGCGCACTCACTAGCCCTCAAAATCGCCGACGTACAAGCAGCTTCTCCTAGAGTGGGCAAAAAATAGTTGCCTTTACCCCAATCTGCTCCGTATAATGAAAAACCGTGTCAATCTGGAGAGCTCCATGAGCCGCAAATGCGATTTAACCGGCAAAACTGCCAATAATGCCTTCGCTGTATCCCACTCCCACCGCAGGACCAAGCGTTTGCAGTCGGCTAATCTGCAAGACAAGCGGGTTTGGTGGCCCTCTGGCAAGCGTTTTGTCAAGCTGCGTCTGTCTACAAAAGCGATCAAAACCCTTGAGAAAAAAGGGATTGAGGCTATGGCTCGCGAAGCGGGTCTCGACCTCAGCAAATATTAGTTTTGAAATCGCTTTAGAGTCAGCATTGATCTGATCTCGATTTTTCGAGCGGCCCGACTCCAAGGTGAGATGGCTTCCAGCATTCTCCAAGGCTAGCTGGGTAAGAGCTCATTGACTAAACTGTGGCCACATCCAGACCTGTAGTTTGCTCTACGGGAAAAATTTAGGTTTTCAAACTGGATGTGGTCTAACGGTAAAAACTTGTTTTCTCTAGGCCTGATTTGCCACAGCGAGTCAGGCTTTTGTTGTGCTCAAATTTCTATGATTTCGGTTCGATCCAGCTTTACAGACACTTTCGGTGATCTTGCTCACAGCATCGGTATCTATATTTATGTACTCAATACAAAAAATAAGAATTTTCACTGAAGCTTCCTTAAAGTTTTGACGATTTTACGATCGTTTTCCTGGGAGGAGTGGGTACCATTGTTCACAATTGACAATACACAGGCTGCATTATGAACGGTCTGTATTTAGATTAGGCAAGGTCAGTTAAACCACATCTAGCTCGAGACCTTGATTTTTTCC
>JBCBZL010000242.1:0-7751 GCA_039815385.1 Cyanobacteria bacterium P01_A01_bin.114 | reverse complement strand
CTCAAGATGGGGGCGATGAAGCGCCTGCCTGAACTGTCTGAGCTGCCTGCTGCTAAATCACCTGATGCTGCTGAACCATCTGACGATACGGAGGCGGAGGTATCAGCAGTCTCTGAAGCGTTGGCGGGGGGGCGGGCCGGGGTCGCCATTGGCGCTAGGGGCGGTGGGTTTTTGAGCTGCTCTAGGCGCTGCTGGGCATAGCTATAATTGCGTTCATACTCAGAGAGCTTGGCCTGGGCCGTGGCGTAATTAGCATCTCCTGGGGGGATCGTCTCTAAGGTCAACATGGCTCTTTGCCAGCGGCTAGAGACTAGCTGCCAATCGTCAGATGATTGGGCTGACTGGCCCAGCACAAAGGCGCTAGAAGCCAGTTTGATGCCATCGTTGTAGGCCTGGGCTGAGGCCGAGGGGGCCGCCTTTTTGGGAGAGGCTTGTGAAGAGACAGTTTTAGCGGGTAGGTTCGTGCTAGCAATTTCAGCGTCAGCAGGGGCAAGCTTGGAGTGACTACAGGCAGCCAGGGGACTGCTGACCAGCAACAGGCCGCCGATCTGGGCAGCGGCTAAGGCCCGAGATCCTAGAGACCGGTCAGATTTTATAAACCTGGCAAATTTGCCGAACCCAGCCGAAATGTTGCACAATTTCTGAACCATGACGTTTAATGTCAGTGTATTAAATCTTAGTGTATTGAATTTCAGTGTATTGAATCTCAGTGTATTGAACCTCAAAGTTAAACCACATTCAGCCTAATAGCCTGAGGTTTTCCTTAAGGAAACGGTAAATCTGTCCCGTCGGGAAAGACGGTCTGGATGTAAATCAGTCAAATTTCCAGCTTAGCCGCTTTCATTTTTCCCAGCACGTCCCTCACAAGTTCCCTCGCAAAGTTTCCTCGCAAAGCTATGGTTTCTGTCTCGCGTCAACCGGCTCTCTTGGTGTTATCTGATGGCTCTGTTTATCGAGGCTGGTCGTTTGGGTCATCGGGTACCGCGATTGGTGAAGTAGTCTTCAACACTGGAATGACTGGCTATCAAGAGGTTTTGACCGATCCTAGCTACTGCGGTCAGATGGTAACTTTTACGTATCCCGAGCTGGGCAATACGGGGGTTAACCCAGACGATGAAGAATCACAAAGGCCCCAGGTTAGAGGCGCGATCGCAAAAAATATTTGCCATCGTCCCAGCAGCTGGCGTTCGACCCAGTCTCTATCTGACTATCTGAATCAGCACGACATCCCCGGCATTTATGGGATCGATACCCGCGCCCTGACTCGCAAAATTCGCACCGCTGGGGCCATGAACGGCGGTATTTCTAGCGAAATTCTCAACGCCGATGAGCTCCTGCAAATGGTGCAGGCTGCCCCCAGCATGGAAGGGCTCAATCTGGTCAAAGAAGTTACAACCGATACAATCTACGAATGGCAGGCAGAGACCGACAGCCCCTGGGAGTTTGGCCCCGACACCGATGTCGCCAAGGCCCCCTTTACGGTGGTGGCCATCGACTTTGGCATTAAGCGCAATATCCTCCGTCGCCTGGCCCGCTATGGCTGTCGGGTCGTTGTTGTGCCCGTAGATACCTCGCTAGAAAAAATCCTAAGCTACGAGCCCGACGGTATTTTTCTCTCTAACGGGCCGGGCGATCCCGCTGCCGTCGAAGCGGGACCGATGATCGTACAGGCACTGCTGGAGCGCGCGCTGCCCACCTTTGGCATTTGCATGGGTCATCAAATATTGGGCCTCTCGCTGGGGGCTAAGACCTTTAAGCTCAAATTTGGCCATCGCGGGCTTAATCAGCCCTGCGGCTTAAGTCGACAGGTAGAAATCACTAGCCAGAACCACGGATTTGCCCTGGATGCCGACTCAGTCTCTACGGCTGAGGTTGAGATCACCCACCTCAATCTCAACGATCGCACCGTGGCGGGCATCCGTCACACCCGCCTGCCGCTGTTCTCTGTGCAATATCATCCCGAAGCCAGCCCTGGCCCCCACGATGCCGATTATTTATTCGCTCAATTTGTCCACCTGATGGATGAACATCGTCAGGCCAAAGGAGGGTAAAATAAGCGCACTTCAGACGCGTTTTTGAAGATATATTCGAAAAAATTGGGTAGTTTTATAGGGGCCAATTTTTTCCTTGCAGTCCGTGATATCCTGACCTAAAATTAATCGTCAGATTTATCCTTATCTAAATCCCTATAGGGAGGTCATTATCGCTGAATCACTCACCCTAACCGTAAGTTTAAGAGGCACACGGGAAGTTAGGGGAAAATGTCAAATTTTTCGCCTCACAGGTTTACTGGATGCGTTCTCTGAGCCCACCTTTCGAAAAGTGCTCAATCGATACATTGAGGAAGGGCCCACCCACATCGTCCTGGACTTGTCGGCTATTGATTTTGTTGATAGCTCTGGTTTAGGGGCGCTGGTTCAGCTGGTCAAAAAAGCCAAGGGTGAGAGTGGCAGCGTTCAGGTTGTGACTAACCCGCGCGTCACCCAGACCGTCAAACTCGTTCGTCTCGAACAATTTTTGTCTTTGCAGCCCAACGTAGACGCTGCTGTTGACAGCCTTAAGGATTCATAGTCGCTGCGTGACTGACTTCGAATCTGAAGCGCATCTACAGAAGAAAGAGCCTTTGCAAGAAGAGCATTTACAGGGCGCTGCTGGTTTGGGGCCTGACCTTGTTTATCGGTTTTCAAGTCGAGCCGCTAGCACAACCCTTCAGGTTAAGTCACTCTCACCGATTGCACTAGCCTACGTGGGGGATGCGGTATATGAACTCTACATTCGTACCCAGCTGCTATGGCCGCCCCAGCGACCTCAGGCTTATCACAATGCGGTGGTGGGTCAGGTTCGTGCCGAGCAACAGGCCGCTTATTTGGGTCAGCTACAGCCCTTCCTCAGTGAGCTAGAGCAAGACATGGTGCGTCGAGGGCGTAATGCTGCCCCCAAGCGTCAGCGTCGCGTCAATGCTGATCTCTATCAGCAGGCAACCAGCTTCGAAACCCTGATTGGCTACCTCTATCTGACCGATCAGCCTCGGCTGTTTGAGCTATTAGGTCAGCTGGGCATCACGCCGCACTCCGCCGGGGTAATCTGACGCCCGCCTGATTGGGTGTTAAAGATGAACAAAAGATGAGCAATTAAAAGCTAAAGGCTGAAGGTCAAAAATTAAAGATTGCCGTCATCCTGAGATATGATTATGGACTGCCTTGCCCAAGGTAGAGGGTCTGTAACGTATGAGGGGAGCTATGGCAAAGGGATCAGATTCACAGTCTAATCGACCGGGACGAAAGCCTTCTCGACCCAAGCCTGGTGGCAAGTTTAGCGGCAAGCCTGATGGCGGCAAATCGCGAGGCAAAACCGGTGATGCTTGGGCCGGTAGCAGACCGGGTGAGCGGCCCAGGGTCAAACCCAAAAACAAGTCTGGTGGCAAGTTTAGTGCCAAGCCCAGCAGTAAGTTCAGCGATCGGCCTAGCGGCAAACCCAGCAGTAAGTTTAGCGATCGGCCTAGCGGCAAACCCAGTGGTAAGTTTAGCGATCGGCCTAATGGCAAACCCGGCGCTAAGTTCAGGCGTGTGTCTGATTCGGAGCCGACAGCTCGGCGGCCTCGGCGAGATAAATCTGAGGGCAGATATGCTGGGAAAAGACAGTCTGAGAACAGATATTCTGAAGACAGATACAAGAGACCGTCTGAAGCAGCTCCTGCGGGCACTGCTGAAGAACGCAGTGATTTAATTTATGGTCGCCATGCGGTTGAGGCTGCGATCGCAAATCAGCGCCCCCTCAACCGGCTTTGGGTCAACGCCCGTCTCATGTTTGATCCCCGGTTTCGCCCTCTGATTGTAGACGCCAAAGCCAACGGAGCAGTGGTGGATGAAGTGGATACCCAGCGGTTAAACCAGCTCACCCAGGGCGCTAACCATCAAGGGATTGCAGCCCAGGTCGCGGCCCACGACTACAGCGAGCTTGGGGATCTGATTGAGCAGGCTAAGGCGGCTGTGCGACGCCCGGTGCTGGTGGCCGCTGATAGCATTACCGATCCCCACAACTTGGGCGCGATCATCCGCACCGCCGAGGCAATTGGGGCGCAGGGGGTGATTATTCCCCAACGCCGCGCGGTTGGCGTCACTGCAACAGTAGCCAAAGTGGCGGCTGGAGCCCTCGAAACACTGCCCGTAGCGCGGGTCGTCAACTTAGGCAGAGCCTTGGAAACCCTCAAATCAGAAGGGTTTTGGATCTATGGAATGTCGTCACAGGCCAATTCTCCTGTCTATAAAACAGACTTTAGCGAGCCCGTCGTTTTGGTCGTCGGGGCAGAAGGCAGTGGCCTGAGTCTATCGATTCAAAATCAGTGTGATGTGCTGCTATCGATCCCCTTAACCGGTAAAACACCGAGTCTGAATGCATCCGTTGCTACAGGCATGATGCTCTATGAGATCTATCGTCAAGAGAGAATTAACAGATTACCTCCTTTAAATATTGGCGGGGATCAGAAAGACGCAGTATAAAAGAGATTGGGGCTTTTTTTAGCCCCCCTGACCGAAGTTTGATTACAATCTCTAAAATTTATCTCTGAAGGGCACGGGTAACTTTTTTTATGAAAGACTTGTTTAGTAACCTTGTTGGAATTTTCACAAAGTCCTGGTGGGTCGAAATTTCGACCGATACACCCAAATGCGTTTACTACTTTGGTCCGTTCAATAGTGAGGCCGAAGCCATCGCTGCCAAGGCTGGCTACATTCAAGATTTGGAGCAAGAAGGCGCTCAACAGCTACAGGCAAAGGTCTCCCGACGCGAAGACCCCCCTGAGCTGACCGTCGAACTGCCTGAGACCCCCTCGGGAAACGTTAAGTCGACTCTGGGAAGCGCAGTTTAGGTCGTCCTATTCCCCAGAGTCGGTTATCTCATATGGGCTTAACGATTCGAATTTTAGCAGGATGAGACAAACTCATCCTGCTGGCTGTTTTCTGGGCAATTTAAGCAGCGGAGCCAACAGGGTATAAGTCTTTTTTGACTAACCAGTCTGCGATATCTTGGTGCATCTGAGCCGGGATCTCCCAGGGAAACAAATGGGCCGTCTCCGGGTAGCAGCGCAGCTCACAGTCAGGTATGTGGTGGGCGGTTTCACGACTCGACGCCGATGTGATGTGGCGATCTTGCTCACCACAGAGCATCAGGCAGGGCATCGACAGGCGATGCAGCTCGGGCAGTCGATTGTAGCCCTGACGCAGGGCTTGATTAAGCGCCTGGGTCGCCTGCGATGAGGTCTGAAGATAAGCCGACACGCCCTCGCGGGCCAGACGCCGATAAGCGTAGGCCGTATGCTGCTGAATCAGGTGGCGAAATAGGGACCGTTTACCCCAGGTTTCAATATTCCAGGGCCAGGCGGGGAAGGCCCAGTTGAGCATGCCAGCCAGCCCGGTGTAGAGGTTATCTTGCCAGGTAATGGGGGGATGACTGCCCCGAGGGCGCGCGGCGGTGGCCACCAAGATTAGCCCTCGTACCTGGTCAGGGTGCCTGAGGGCCAGCTCTATCGCCAAGATGCCCCCCAGCGACCAGCCCAGCACCACACAAGCCTCCTGAATCAAGGGCTCTAGGTCACTAAGATGGGTGGCCATCTCAAAGGTCGGGGTCGGGCGACTCTCACCGTAACCTCTTAGATCAGGGGCAACAGTGAGAAACTGCTCAGACAGCCGCTCGGTAAACACGGCCATGCTGCGACCGCTGCCGGGATGGCCGTGCAGGCACAGCAGCCTTGGCCCCTGACCCTGTCGATGAACGTTAAGCTGCATAGGTTAGCCAGCCCCAGAATATTATTTAATTGCAGAGCCCTTACGCTTCATAGCATACTGCGATTTATAACCAGATGTTTGACAGATGCCTGACTATTCGAGCGGGGTTTCGATAGGCAGCCGGATATAAAAGCTGGTTTGACCGGGTGACGAAGTGAAGTAAAGATCTCCGCTGTGCTTGCGCACAATTCGATAGGCAATATCTAACCCTAAACCGGTGCCCTTACCCACTTCTTTAGTGGTGAAAAATGGCTCAAAAATCCGAGGCTGAATGTCTGGGGCAATACCTGAACCGTTGTCTGAGATTTCTACCCGCAGGTGGTTGCCCTCTAAGCCAGTGTGCAGATCAATCACCGGGGAAGGATGGGCAGCCAGCGCGTCAATGGCATTGTCAATCAGATGCGTCCAGGCCTGGTTGAGCTCACGACCGTAGGCAGCGATGGCGGGCAAGCTGCGATCGTAGTGCCGATTGACGGTAATTTTTCCCTGCTTGAGTCGGTGGCTGAGGATAGTCAAGGTGCTCTCTAGCCCGTGATGAATATCGATCACCTGCAGAGGGGCCTGATCCATAAAGGAATACTCTTTGAGGGCTGTCACCAGGTCATAAATGCGAGCCGCCCCCGACTGAATGGTTTGTAGCAATTCAGTCCCGGTCAGCGCCGTCGTCAGCCAGTGCAGCACAGCAGATAGAGCGATGTTTGGCACCTGGCTGGATAGCTGGTTTAGTTTCTCTGTATCCAGACCAGCTGAGACTAGGATCGGGGCGATCTCCCAGGCGTCTGCGATCGCATTCTCAATCAGCCAGTCAGCCAGTTCATCCTCGCGATCGCTTCGCGTCAGAGGGTCGAGCTTAGGCGCGTCGGGCTGTTCAGTTGGGCTGGACTGCTCAGTTGGGCTGGTTGCGATCGCCCCTTGAACGCACTCACGGTAGAAGCCAGCCAGCTGCTGCTGCTGCTCGGACGTCAGCAGCGGCGGTTGGGCAGCGTAGGTCGATAGTGCCGACAAAACTGGCCCCAGCTCATCCGTGCTGCGCAGCACCGCCGCCGCCGGATTATTTATCTCATGGGCCAGCCCCGCCGCCAGCGTGCCCAGGGCCACCAGCTTTTCGCGCTGCTGATACAGCGACTGGACGGTCTGCATCCGCTGGGCCATCGTACTGAGCACCTGCATCGTCACCGACGGGCAGCGACAGAGCAGCTGCCAAAACGCATGCTTGGGCAGTTCAAAAATATGACAGGCAGTAACCGCCCGCCCGCTGGCCCAGAACTGCTCCTCTCCGGTCAAAATCGGCAGCTCACCAAACAGCTCGCGCGCGCTGTACGTGGCCAGCACCAGCTCGTGATCGGCCATGCCTTGGTAAACCCTGACCTGCCCGCTCAGCATCACAAACACACAGTCAGCTGGAGCCCCTTCCTGACGGTGAATATCGCCGGGCTCTAGCCAAACTTCGTAGCCCTGCTCCGTCAGCCACTGAATCTCGGTCGGCGGCAGCTCTGAAAAGACAGGAATTTGCTGTAGCGCCGCACTGAGATCGTCCATAGTTCTCCCTTACAAGCCACTAATCACTAATCACCAATTACCGGAATTGTTATTTGTGATTTGTGATTTGTTACTAGCCAATCACCAATCACCGGAATTGTTATTTGTTAGTCACTAGCCGATCACCAATCACCAATCACCAATCACCAATATTTTTTTGTACAGCCCCCTACCGCCTATTCCCAACAACTTCCCTAGGCGCTTTCTCAACAGAAGATTCAACGGGAACGGCCATCCCTCGACAGCCGTCTTTAAAGCGGCAAAAGAAGCCAACAATAACAATGTAAAGCACCGGCACAACAAACAGGCTTAGCACCGTCGAGACAATCATACCGCCAAACACAGCGGTCCCCAGAGACTGGCGACTGGCGGAACCTGCCCCGGTCGCAATCACCAGAGGGAAGATGCCCAGCAGTGTAGAAATCGCCG
>JBCBZL010000109.1:0-14066 GCA_039815385.1 Cyanobacteria bacterium P01_A01_bin.114 | reverse complement strand
TTTGAAAAGTAGTGGTGGGCATAGCGCCACTGGTCGCGGTCAGCGCAGTCTAGCCCGATGACAATTTCAGAGAGGTAGGGGACGGCCTGGAGTTCTTCGACAATGTGTCTGAGCGCATCGGACTCTAGCTCTGAAAATAGGGCGGGGAGCATCAGCCCCAGCCGTCGCTGTTTCGAAAATTTGAGTAGATCTGCTTCTAACTCCTCGGTTGGACGGTCGGTCAGGTTATGCAGGGTTGCGATCGCACCGTGCTGAAAGAGATCGGCCATGGTTCTCCTGATGATACACAGCTGAGAATAGCCTGTCTTCAAGGTTTCACAGTGATAGATAAGACACAGATTTCGACCCTGATTTATGTCTCGCCCAAGAGATCTCTCGCAATCGCTGTAATCGCCTCTGCCCAACCGGCTGGGCCTACCTGAGTCGGGGTGATAAGATTTGATACGCCGGAGGTCTCAAACTGAGCCCGGTGAGGGTTGGTAACCAACACACCAATATCGGCAACTTGCAACATTGGCAGATCGTTGGGGCTATCTCCCAGAGCAACAACTGTCCAGTCAACCTGAGGAAACACCGCTCGATAGCGTTCTACCAGCCAGGTCAGTGCCTCTCCTTTGTCTGTTTTTGCCATCACATGGCGAAAGCGCCCTCCCTGGGTCGTCTGCAAGCCTAAATCAGCAAGAGCAGCCACAAAGGCTTGATAGGCGGCTTCGCTGTCGTCCCAGCGGAGGGGTTCTGAGCCAGAGCGCTGTTTAGCCGCCGTCGCCCCGTCGAGTGATAACCCGGTAATCTCAGCCAGGTCAGTTGCACTCAGGTCGGCAAAGCCCTGAAAGCGATACCCGTGCTGCTGACGCAGACGATGAATTTGAGCCAGCAGTTCAGAATACGGTGGGCCAAATACTTTGACCTCGGCGGCTGATGCCGTCGCTGGGTGGCCAAGCTGCCCAGGGGGGATCACCACCGCTGCCCCATTCTCAATGATGAACGGAGCTTGAATCTCAAGGGCAGCTCTGAGGCGGGTCTGCTCTGCCTGGGTTTTGCTAGAGTTGAAAATAATCGGACAGCCGTGCGCTTTGAGCAGATCAATTGCAGGCAGGGCCGCTGAGTAGCTATAGGTCTGGTGATCGAGCAGCGTTGCGTCTAGGTCAGTGGCGACCAGCAAGTTTGGCATCTATGCCCCTTCTGTCTCTTTGTCTCTTTATTCTCAAGATACAAGACTACATCGACTGCTTGACCCGATCGACCCATCCCCGGCACTGGCTAAGCACCGCCGAGTAGGGCAGTTCTCCATCCATGATCATTTCTAACGGCATGGGCGCAGCCCACGCTGGTTTCCCCTGGGGCAACCACTGGGGCAACCCTCGAATTAACCACTGCGGCGGAAACCCCTGGGGCTTCAAGCGGCTAAGCTTTTTACCCAGGGTGACTCGGAAGACAAACTCCAACATCATCTGCCGAGTTCGCGGAAAGCTATAGTCTGACAGCGCCTGCAAAGCATGGGCTTCGGGGAGTCGCTGGGCGGTAAAGACCGGTAAGGCGTGTTCCCAACTGTCTTGGTGCTGGTCTAAGCAGGCCGCAAAAACAGCTGCATCTTGCAGCGATGCATTGCAGCCCTGACCAATGGCGGGAGAGACCGCGTGAACCGCATCGCCAATGAGCAAAATGCGATCGTGAATGTGCATGCGATCGCACTTAACCGACAAGATCTTAGCGACAGGCCGCTGCTGCACGGCTTCTGCCTCTTCGAGCGTCATCAGCTGACCCAAGGGGGGACAATTTTTTTGAAAAAAGTCCAGTACAGCGTCTCCTGTGGTCAGATTCTCAAACGGATTGCGATCAGGTTGAAAAATCAGCGTGCCATATAGCCAGTTTCCTGGCTGAGGGACCATTAGTAACCGACTCCCCGGCCCCAGCCGCCACGTATGAATCCGGTCTTCTTCAAGCTCAATACCCAGCGCTTGATTGGCCCTAGGGACGCAAACAGATTTGTACACATCCGGGATATAGCTTTGCTCACAGCGCAAGCCGGTCTGATCGACGAAGGGCATCTCGTACCTGAGAGCGAGCCCCATCTGCCCCTACCAGCCGATCAAAGTGAGAGACACGGGTTTCTCCGCCTGTGGGCTGTAGCGTCACCGTATGGCCTTTCAGATCTACTCCCGTACAGGCACAGTCAAAGTGCGTAGTAACTTGCTCAGAACCATACCGTTTAAGCAGCTGCTCTAAAAGCACCAAAATCAGCTGGTGGCGATCAATCATCAGCAAAGGGACCTTTCGCGGCACCTGTCGCGGCTTAGCCTTTTTGCCGTACATGAGCGTCCCGCCAGCAAGGAGCCCTTTTGCCATCACAGCAGCCTCAAGCCCTGCAATCCCTCGAATGGCTTTGAGACCTCGCAGCTGCAAAGCTAGGGGAAAGGTGCGACGATTAAACTGCTCTGTCAGGCGAGGGTCTGGACGACGATCGTAAAGCTCAACCCGATACTGCCGTCGGGCGAGCAAATAGTGGGCGAGCAGCAGCCCCGCTGGCCCTGCTCCAATAATGGTCACCGTTTGCATGAGGGATCCCTTTGGTTTGGTTTAAGCCAAGATCGTCAAGTTGAGTGAGCAATCACGGTTAAGCAATCACAATGGTATCTAAACTTTTTCGAAGTGAGCAAACCTCAGTTTTTGCTCAGTTTGCGAGATCAAAACATGCTCTAGCACCGTATCTCATTTTGAGATATCGTAGGCTCATGCATATTATTTCTCGTAAATCACTTCGTGATTTTTGGGGCAGGCATCCCGACAGTCAAACGCCTCTTTTACGTTGGTTTAAAATCGTTGAAAAAAGTGAATTTGAGAACTTTGCTAAGCTAAGGCTCGCCTTTCCGTCTGCCGATAGGGTAGGTAATCTGGTTGTTTTCAATATAGGCGGAAATAAGTATCGTCTTATTGCCTCAGTCCATTTCAATCGCCAGAAGCTTTATATCCGAAATATCTTGACCCATCGCGAATATGACAAAGGAGAATGGAAGCAATGACGACTAATGTACTTGAACTTCAAAAGTCATGGTCTACCCTTGAACCTCTACTCGCTATTCAGAACGAGGAAGACTACATCCAAAGTGTGAAACAACTGAATTATCTTATTGATGCAATCGGGACGGATGATCAGCATCCGCTTTACTCATTACTTGATACATTGGGTATTTTGATTGAAGTCTATGAAGAAGAACATGTTGCCATTCCTGATGTGAGTGGAGTGGAGGTTCTAAAGTATTTTATGGAAGAACATTCTCTGACGCAGACCGATTTGCCAGAGCTCGGATCTCAAGGTGTTGTATCCGAACTATTAAGTGGAAAGCGAGAGTTAAATCTTCGTCAAATCCAAGCGCTAAGCCAGCGATTTCACGTCTCACCTGCTGTCTTTATCTAAGTGAGCATGCGATCGCAAAATCAGTTCAGTCAGTTTGGCGGTAACCTAAAGAAACTGCCAGAACTGGCTTAGGGCTTGTAATTACCTGATGGGCGGTACTGGACTCGAACCAGTGACATCCTGCTTGTAAGGCAGGCGCTCTACCAACTGAGCTAACCGCCCCTTTTGGGGCACAGATAGAAATAATAGCAGACAATTGAACCTGGGCAATATCGATACTCAAAAATATTTCAGCTTAGATAATTCATCTGTATTATTCTATTGACATGTTTTTAGGACTGTCATGCCCTCAGGAAAAACCCATGATCGCATCACGCTCTGGGGATTACCGCTGGTACTCACCGCTGCTTTTTATCTGACTTTAGATATTTCGCTTACGGTGATTGCCTGTATTGGGTTTTTGATCGGCGGTTTTATGATGGGGCCTGACCTAGATATTCGCTCTGTGCAATATCGCCGTTGGGGACCGTTGCGCTGGATTTGGCTGCCCTACCAGCGAGTCATCAAACATCGCTCACGCTGGTCCCACGGGCCAATCATTGGCACGCTAATTCGGGTACTGTATTTCGGATTTTGGGTGGGTCTATTTAGTCTGGTTTTAATCGATCTGCTCAATGCACTCTGGGATGCCCAACTCACCTGGGACGACTTGCGCAACACGATGCAAGCCTCAACCCTCAGAGAGTGGGTGTCGCTGATGATCGGTTTAGAACTGGGCGCGCTGAGTCACTATGGGAGTGATTATCTGGGGTCAAGGGGGAAGCGGAGGAGGAGGAGGGGGAAAGGCGAAGGGCGAAAGGGGAAGGGCGAAGGGTAGCTGACCTCGTGCGGTTCGGCTGAGCGCTCACCGTCGAAGCCCTGCCCGTTCGGGATGTGTCGCGAGATGGGGAGGATGGGGGGAGGAGCAAGATGATCAACCAGGGGCTCACAGTGATGGGTTTTAATGGCTTGAACTTTTAGGCTTGAACTTTTAGGCTTGAACTTTGACCTATCTCACCTATGGTTTCTGTGCTTGAGTCTAAAACCCTGGCTGCTTTGCAACATTTAATTGAGGTGGTGGCGCGGCTGCGCGATCCGGATGGGGGTTGCCCGTGGGATCTGGCGCAGACGCCGGAGAGTTTGACGCCCTATGTGCTTGAAGAGGCCTATGAGGTGGTAGATGCGATCCAGCGGGGCGATCGCAACGAGATTGCTGAAGAACTGGGAGATTTGCTTTTGCAGGTGGTGCTGCAATCGCAGGTGTTTAGCGAAGCGGATGACTTTGACCTGGGTATTGTGGCCCAGGGGATTGCTGAGAAACTGATTCGCCGCCACCCCCACGTCTTCGGAGATGCCCAGGCAGACACACCAGAGCAGGTCAGGGTGCATTGGGAGCAGGTCAAAGCTCAAGAAAAGGGCGCGGTGGATGACACTAAACTCACCCCCAAGCTAGAGCGCTATGCCCGTACCTTACCGCCGATGACGGCTGCGATGAAAATTTCGAAAAAGGCGGCTAAAGCTGGGTTTGAATGGGATGACTTAGACGGTGTCTGGGGCAAGGTGCATGAAGAACTCGATGAGTTTCGGGCAGCGCTGGCGAATGAGCCGATCGAAAATCAGGAGGCTGAGTTTGGCGACCTGCTCTTTAGCCTGATCCAAATTGCCCGGTGGCGGGGGCTAGACCCGGTGGCGGCTCTACAGGGCACCAATCGTCGGTTTATTCAACGGTTTGGTCTACTGGAAGCCACGGCGGAGAAGCCTTTGGAAGCGCATAGTCTGGAGGAGCTAGAGGCGCTGTGGCAGGCGGCGAAGCGGCGGATTCGGGGAGGGGTAGTGGGTAGTGGGTAGTGGGTAATGGGTAATGGGGTCGTCCTCTCTCACCAATCACCAATTACCAATCACCAATCACCAAATCACTCACCAATCACCAATTACCAATCACCAATCACCAAATCACTTTCTTCGATACAGACAATCTAAGCCTCGAATTCTATCGCCGATCCTTTCTTGATAAACTGACAGCTCTAACCAATCTAAGTTCAAAGACCACCGTTAGCCCTCCTTTTTGACCTATGACTTCCGTAATGGCGTCTGAAAATCAGCTGGTTGCGATCGCAGCCCAAACCCGCCAGGCCGCACAAACTTTAGCGGCTCTCTCAGCCGAAGCTAAGAACGCCGCGATTGAGGCGATTGCCCAGGCGTTGTCAGACGCTGCTGAGGAGATCACGGCGGCAAACCAGGCCGATCTAGAGGCTGCGCTGGCAGATAATTTGGCGAAGCCGCTCTACGGTCGTTTGAAATTGGATGCGGTGAAGCTGAGGGGTGCGATCACGGGGGTGCGCGACGTGGCGAAGCTGGCGGATCCGGTGGGCCATGTCCAGGTGCATCGAGAGTTGGATGATGGGCTGGTGCTTAAGCGCGTTGCCTGTCCGCTGGGGGTGCTGGGGGTGATTTTTGAGTCGCGTCCGGATGCGGTGATGCAGATTTCATCGCTGGCAGTAAAGTCGGGCAACGGGGTCATTTTGAAAGGCGGCAAAGAGGCTGTGCGCTCTTGTCAGGCGCTGGTCAAGGCAATTCGTCACGGGTTAGACACTGCTGGGGTGGATCCGAATGCGGTACAGCTGCTGACCACGCGAGAGGAGACGCGGGCTCTGTTAGAGCTGGATGGCTATGTGGATTTGATTATCCCTCGGGGCTCCAATGCGTTTGTGCAGTTTGTGCAAGAGAATACGCGCATCCCGGTGCTGGGGCATGCGGATGGCATTTGTCACCTTTATGTGGACAAATCCGCTGAGATTGAGAAGACGGTGCAGATTGCCCGCGATGCCAAGGTGGGGTATCCCTCGGCGTGCAACGCGATCGAGACGCTGCTGGTACATCAAAAGATCGCAGCTGATTTTCTCCCGACCCTGGCAAAGGCGCTACCTGATGTCGAGCTAAGAGGAGATGGGGCTACTCGCAAAATTCTCCCTGAGATTAAGTCTGCTACTGATGATGACTGGTCGACAGAATATAGCGATCTGATTTTGGCTATTCGCCAGGTTGATAGCCTTGACGATGCGATCGCACATATCAATACCTACGGGTCACGGCATACAGATGCGATCGCCACTGAAAATCTGCCCGCTGCGATCAAATTCATGGCCCAGGTTGACGCAGCAGGCGTGTATCACAACTGCTCAACCCGGTTCGCCGACGGCTTTCGCTACGGGTTTGGCGCAGAGGTCGGCATCAGCACCCAAAAGATGCCGCCTCGAGGGCCAGTGGGGCTAGAAGGGCTGGTGACCTACAAATATCAGCTGGTGGGCAATGGCCACATCGTCGCAACTTACTCAGGTGAAGGCGCAAAAGCCTTCATGCATCGTGATTTAACTTAAACCATATCCAGGTTGAGAGACCGTCTGACCCATCAACAGCAAGCAGAACTCTTTGGTCAGGTTAAACTTCTAGGCAAAAGACAGACGCTATTGGGTAGACAGGCATTTTTGAGAGAGCTATAGAGTGGAAACTAACAAAATTGAAATCACGGGCATTCGTGCCTACGGCTATATTGGTGCTTTGCCCGAAGAAAATGTGCTGGGGCAGTGGTTTGAGGTAGACGTAACGCTGAGCCTGGATTTATCAATCGCAGCCAAGTCTGATCGGCTTGAAGATACTCATAACTATGCCACGCTAATTGCCCAGACCCAGCAGATCATTTCTACAGAAAAATTTAAGCTGATTGAGCGGCTGGCGGATGCGATCGCAGCCCAGGCCCTGACAAACGATCCTCGTATTCAAGAAGTTTCCGTAAAAGTGACGAAACTCGCCGCGCCAATTCCAAATTTTAACGGTAATATTTCGGTTGCGATTTCAAGGAAACAACCTTAACAACAATCTTGTCTTATCGCTAGAGCTATGCCAGCTCTTGGAGTTCCACACTCCTTTACCTGACTTTAAGATGGCAATCGCTATACTCAAATCAACTTATTTGTCGGAGGTTTGCCTGTGAGAAGGTTTAAACGCTTGGGTGCGGTGGCGGCAGCAACGCTAACCGCTTCTTTAGGCCTGTCGAATTTTGCAGCGGTGGCGGGAGATCCCTTTCGGACCAGCTCTCCCCACGAGATTGGCGATCAGACCGAAGCCGCTTTTGAATCTATCTTCAAAGCAGGCAACTACCTCGAGGCGGAGGAGTATCTGGCCGCTGCAGAGGCCAGCGAATCGGAAGATCCGATGGTTCATGCCATGCGGGCTTCGTTTGCCTATCACGAGGAAGATTGGGATGCCGTTTTAGAGGGGGCAAACCTGACCCTCAGCAAGGCAGAAGCGCTGATTGCCACTGACCCGCTACGGGGTCATCTTTATTCAGCGGTGGGCATCTTTATGCAAGGGGCTCACAAGCTCAAAACCGAGGGGGTGGGTCGAGCAACCCCTGCTGCTCTAGGGATGCTGCAACAGGTGTTTAGCCACATCAACCAGGCAGAGAGAGTAGATTCTGACGATCCTGAGCTTAATCTGGTGAAGGGCTATATGGATTTGATGCTGGCGGTTAACCTACCTTTTGCTGATCCTGAAGATGCGATCGCACGCCTAGAAAGCTTTGGCTCGCCTACGTATCTATCTCATCGAGGTATTGCCCTGGGGTACCGAGATCTGGGCGAATACGACAAGGCTCAAGAGGCGGCTGACGCAGCGCTTGAAAGTGCACCCGACAATCCGGAATTGTTTTATCTTAAGGCCCAGCTCTACAACCGCCAGGGCAATAAGGCACAGAGTCTAGAGATGTTTGAGAAAGCGATCGAATCTTCAGCTCAGCTCCCCAATACGGTGGCGGCTCGCATTATCTGGGAGCACTGTATGACAGCGGCGCAGACAACATCGGAGGTCTGTGTAGAGCGCCGCGACGCAGTTCGAGCACAAGATGATTAGGTTAGTGTAGGGGTTCCTAATGTCTTGAAACCACATCCAGCTACTTGAGTTTTTCCTATCGGACAAATATCAGGTCTGGATGGGCCAAGGCTTAATCAGCATAAACGGCGTCAGCAAGTATGGGTGCTCTGACGCCGTTTGTGTAGGTTCGGTTGCTCCTTTAAAACCATCCGTCTGCGAAGGCAGACCCTACTTTTATCAGTTGATTGTATTGATAAGTATAATTACTTATCTCTCCCTTAAGCTGAGCTTCAAATCAGTTTAAATAAATAGCAGCCCCATCTATAAAAACTCCGACAGAGGAGAAGGATGGGGCTGAAGACGCAGTTAGGAGGTATCTTGCGTATACTTTATCGGGGCAATCCGAAAACCAGACTGAATTTAATAAGTTCTTAACTTATCAAAAAGAAAAAAATGTTTTCGTTTACATTTTGACTTAGTTCTTGTCTGGGTTTATAGCCTGAGAACCCTCTTGAAGGTCTCAAAGCGGATCCTCTAAAAGCGGTTAAGAAAAATTGGCCAAAATTTAATTACTTAAGTAAACAATCTATACAGATCATTTTGGATCACCCCCTATCCAGACTTGTGTTGTCAGAGTAGAGATAGCCGTCGTCGTGCCAGGAGGGTAGGCCATGGCAATTGCAAGCATTAACCCAGCCACTGGGGAAAAAGATCGCGTTTTCGAGGCGCTGACCGCCGCTGAAATTGATCAAAAGCTGGCGCTGGCCGCACAGACCTATTCGTCATTTCGGCGCACCTCGATTGCCCAGCGGGGGCAGTGGTTTAGAGCCGCCGCTGAGATTTTAGAGAATCAGAAAGAATCGTTTGGACGGCTGATGACGCTAGAGATGGGCAAGCCGATTAAGGCTGCGATCGCAGAAGCGGCCAAATGTGCATTAGTCTGTCGCCACTATGCTGACCACGCCGAAGCTTATCTGACTGACGAACCTGGCGATACCGACGCCAGCCATAGCTATGTGCACTACCAGCCCATGGGGACCATCCTGGCCGTGATGCCGTGGAATTTTCCCTTTTGGCAGGTGTTTCGGTTTGCGGCCCCGACGATGATGGCCGGGAACGTGGCCGTTCTCAAGCATGCCTCGAACGTGCCCCAATGTGCCCTAGCGATCGAAGACATCTTTAAAACAGCCGGGTTTCCAGCGGGGGCTTTTCAAACTTTGCTGGTGAGCGCGGCCCAAACCGCCGACATCATCGCCGACGACCGTGTCAAAGCCGTCAGCCTGACTGGCAGCGGCCCCGCCGGGGCCAGTGTGGCCGCCACTGCCGCCCAGCACATCAAAAAGTCACTCTTAGAGCTGGGGGGCAGCGACCCGTTTATTGTGTTGCCCAGCGCCGATCTCGATGCCGCCGTCGAAACCGCTGCGGCGGCTCGACTGCAAAATAACGGTCAGTCTTGCATTGCCGCTAAGCGATTTATTTTGGTCGGTGACGTTGCCGACGCTTTTGAGCAGCGCCTTGCTGAAAAATTCAAGGCTCTGACCGTCGGTGACCCGCTGGTAGAGAGCACCGACATTGGTCCGCTCGCCACCCCCACGATTTTGCACGACCTTGACCAGCAGGTAAATGCGTGCCTCAGCGCCGGGGCAACGGCCCTTGTGGGGGGCGATCCGGGCGCACTACGAAACCAGCTTTCGCCCTCTCTTAAGTCGGGAAATTTTTACCCTCCGACAATTCTCTCCCAGCTACCCCCCGGCACCCCAGCCGACCAAGAAGAATTCTTTGGCCCCGTAGCGCTGATGTTTCGCGTCAGTACCTTAGATGAGGCCATTCAGCTGGCTAACTCCACACCTTTTGGCCTCGGGGCCTGTGCCTGGACCCAAAACCCTGATGAAAAACAGCGCTTAATCGAAGACATCGACGCCGGAGCCGTGTTTATCAACGGCATGGTTAAGTCTGACCCCCGCCTGCCCTTTGGCGGCATTAAACAGTCTGGGTTTGGGCGAGAGCTGGGCCGTCATGGCATCCTTGAATTTGTAAATGCGAAGACCGTTTGGATATCTTAACTATGAATACTGCCGAACTGCTCATCCGCTGTCTTGAAAACGAAGGGGTGGAGTATATCTTTGGCGTCCCGGGTGAAGAGAATCTTCAGGTGCTGCAGGCGCTGAAGCATTCGTCGATCCAATTTATTACGACGCGGCATGAGCAGGGGGCGGCATTTATGGCAGACGTGTATGGCCGCCTGACGGGTAAGGCGGGGGTGTGCTTGTCAACCCTGGGGCCGGGGGCGACCAACTTGATGACGGGGGTGGCCGATGCCAATCTGGATCGGGCACCGCTGGTGGCGATTACGGGGCAGGTGGGCACCGATCGCATGCACATTGAGTCGCACCAGTATTTAGACCTAGTGGCGATGTTTGCCCCGGTGACCAAGTGGAATGCGCAAATTGTCAGGCCCTCTAACACGCCGGAGATTGTGCGTAAGGCGTTTAAGATCGCCCAAACCGAAAAGCCGGGCGCGGTCCATATCGACCTACCGGAAAACATTGCCGAGATGGAGGCCGACGGGAGACCGCTCCGATGTGATGACAAGGCCAAGACCTATGCTTCGCTACAGAGTATTCAGCAGTCGGCGGTGGCAATTTCTCAGGCTAGCAACCCGATGATCTTGGTGGGCAACGGGGCGATTCGTGCCCATGCCAGCGAGGCGATCACCCGGTTTGCCCGTGAGCTACAGATTCCGGTGAGCAATACGTTTATGGGTAAGGGGCTGATCCCCTATACCGATCCGCTGTCGCTCTGGACACTGGGGCTACAGCAGCGAGACTACATTTCCTGCGCCATCGACCGCAGCGATCTGGTGATCGTGATCGGCTATGACCTGGTGGAGTACCCGCCTAAAAAGTGGAACCCGGCGGGTCAAATCCCAATTATCCACATTGGGCTGACCCCGGCTGAAATCGACAGCAGCTATATCCCCAAGGTGGAAGTGGTGGGCGATATTTCGGACTCGCTCAATGAGATTATCAAGCGGGTCAAGCGGCCCGAGCAGGCTCACACCTTTGACTCACTCAAAGTTGAGATGGGGGATGATTACAAGCAATATGCGGACGATCTGAGCTTTCCGATTAAGCCGCAAAAGCTGATCTACGACATGCGCCAGGTGCTGGCCCCCGAAGATATTTTGATCTCAGATGTGGGAGCCCACAAAATGTGGATTGCTCGCAACTACCACTGTGAGCGGCCTAATACCTGCCTGATTTCTAACGGGTTCGCGTCGATGGGGATTGCAATACCGGGTGCGATCGCAGCCAAACTTGTCCACCCCAACCGCAAGATTATCGCCGCCACGGGCGACGGCGGCTTCATGATGAACTGCCAGGAGCTAGAAACTGCCCTGCGAGTCGGCACCGCCTTTGTCACCGTGATTTTCAACGACGGCGGCTACGGCCTGATCGAATGGAAGCAGCAGGTCTACTACGGCGAATCTGGATTTATTAAATTCAACAACCCCGACTTTGTTAAGTTTGCCGAGAGCATGGGCCTCAAAGGCTACCGGCTGGAGTCAACCGAAGATTTGATCCCGACGCTGAAGGAAGCCCTTGAGCAAGACGTGCCTGTTGTAATTGACTGCCCGGTAGACTATCGCGAGAATTTGAGCTTTAGCCACAAGACGCAGGAACTGAGCTGTGCGATTTGAAAACTTTTCTCAACATCTCGAAAACTAAGCGACATCTTTGCTTAATATACGGAACTAGCCCCACCGGTTGAATGCAGTGTTTAATACGCACGCGATGTACAACCTTTGAATGAACATCCCCCTTTTTAAGGGGGACCGAGGGGGATCGACCTACCCGTTGACGGATTAAGATCCCCCCCGACCCCCCTTGCAAAAGGGGGGAGTAGATAAGGTCGCACATGTCGTTACGCTGTATTTTTAATGCACTGTATTGAGTGCACTGGGCGGGCGCTTTCACGTAGCGGTAAAGGTGAGTTGACCATGTCAGAAAATCAGAAACCCACGGTTATTGTCACAGGGGCCTCATCCGGGGTGGGGCTATACGCCGCCAAGTCCCTGGCCGATCGGGGCTGGCATGTGGTGATGGCCTGTCGCAACTTGGCCAAAACCGAAAATGTGGCTAAAGAGGTGGGCATGCCTGACGGCAGCTATACCATCATTCATCTAGACCTATCTTCGCTAGAGAGCGTGCGCCAGTTTGTTAAAGACTTTAGAGCCAAGGGCATGCCGCTGAGCGCCCTGGTCTGCAACGCCGCCGTCTATTTTCCGCTGCTTAAGGAACCCATGCGTAGCAAAGAGGGTTACGAGCTAAGCGTTGCCACCAACCACCTGGGGCATTTCTTGCTGGCCAATATGATGCTGGAGGATTTAATCAATTCGCCTGTGTCAGACAAGCGCCTAGTGATTTTGGGCACCGTCACCGCAAACCCCAAGGAACTGGGCGGCAAGATTCCCATCCCCGCTCCGCCGGATCTGGGCAACCTGGCAGGCCTGGAAGCGGGCTTTAAAGCGCCCGTTACTATGATCGATGGCAAGCCGTTTAAGTCGGGTAAGGCCTATAAGGACAGCAAGCTCTGCAACATGCTGACCATGCGCGAGCTGCACCGCCGCTACCACAGCGCCACTGGCATTACCATCAACGCGCTGTATCCAGGGTGCGTGGCTGAGACGGCGCTGTTTCGCAATCACTTCGGGCTGTTTCAAAAGCTGTTTCCCCTATTCCAAAAGAACATCACCGGGGGCTATGTCTCTGAGGAACTCGCCGGTGACCGAGTCGCCCAGGTAGTGGCCGAGCCCGCATTTAAAAAATCGGGAGTTTACTGGAGCTGGGGCAACCGGCAGAAAGAAGGTCGCGAGGCGTTTGATCAAGAGGTATCAGACGAAGCGATGGATGCGAATAAGGCGGTGCGGATGTGGGAGCTGAGCGAGAAATTGGTGGGGTTGGCGTAGCGACGGAGACGCTCTCGAGGTGTAGCGACGGAGACGCTCTCAATCTAAGATTGACAGGCAAGGCTAACGCGGCGAGAGGGCGACGCGGTGATCGCTCAAGTTCCCTAACCTGAGACAGATCAGACGCCTGCCTCGCTAAAGTTTCCAGACTCGTGAACTTCGACCTAAAATTAAGGGAGAAACTCAGCGCTTACCGATGTCTTATCCCGCTTCTATAGAGCCTGACCTAGATTGCGCAGACGATATTCAAGCCCCGCCCAGTGATTTATGGAGTGATGAGCCGCCGTTGGAAAGCGATTTGCATCGGGAGCAGATTGATCTGCTGATTCGGATTTTGAAACTGCTGTGGCAAGACCGAGATGATTTTTACGTCTCTGGGAATTTGACGGTCTATTACAATCAACGGCAGCTAAAGTCCCGCGATTTTAGAGGTCCTGATTTATTTGTGGTGCTCGGCACAGAAAAGAAGGATCGAAAAAGCTGGGTCGTTTGGGAAGAAGATGGGAAATATCCCAACGTCATTCTGGAAATTTTATCCAGCTCAACTGAGAAAATTGATAGAGGGTTAAAAAAAGAACTGTACCAGGACGTGTTTCGCACCCCTGATTATTTTTGGTTTGATCCAGAAACGCTTGAATTTAAGGGCTTTCATACAGTTGACGGTCGGTATGAGCCCCTACAGTCAACCGAGCAGGGGCTGCTATGGAGTCAGCAAGTAGGGCTTTATCTGGGGCTACGTGAGCGAAAACTCCGCTGGTTTGATGCAGATGGACAGCTCATTGCTTCACCAGAGGAACAGGCTGAACAAGAACGCCAAAGAGCTGAACAAGAGCG
>JBCBZL010000019.1:0-28752 GCA_039815385.1 Cyanobacteria bacterium P01_A01_bin.114 | reverse complement strand
TTGACCTTACGCTTAATCGAAGTGCGCATGGGCAAAGTTTGGTATGCCTATCTCACCTCCACCCTTGACCCACAGGTCTTACCGCCTTACGTGGTGGCTGACTTATACGCTCGTCGCTGGCGCATTGAAGAGAGCTTCAATATTCTCAAACGCTTGTTGGGGTTGAGCTACTTATGGACGGGCTCCATCAACGGCATCAAACTCCAAATCTGGGCCACCTGGCTGTTTTATAGCCTGTTGCTTGACCTTGCTGACCAGGTCGCCCAAGCGGTTGAGTTACCCTTCGAACGCATTTCTCTGGAAATGCTCTGGCGCAGTTTTTACCATTTTGTCCAAGCCCAGCACAGAGGCGATGAGAGAAGCTGGCTCGACTACGTCATTGCTCCGGAAAATGAAGACCTTGACGTCGTCAAAGCCTTGCGTCGAAAACGGATCAGGCCTCCTTTGGATGTGTCTCCTTTTCCTGGCAAAAGGGGCTTGACAAATTTCTCCTCGGCTTAACTTGGTACCAATGCCCAATACCTAAATCCGATCTGTGCTCTAAATCAGGTCATTCTTCTGAGGGCTGAGTTGGGCGTTCTTGCTGTTTGGTTCTACCCGCCTGCCGAGTGGCTTGTTTGAGCAAAAATTCGATTTGGGCATTTACGCTGCGCAGATCGTCCGCAGCCCACTTTTCTAAGATCGCATATAGATCAGGGTCTAGCCGTAACAGAAATCGCTTCTTACTCACGTATATAAGGTGCCTGCGTTGACGATGGGTTGAATCGCGCTCTCGGATACTAATGCCACCAAGAGATTATTCACCATAGCGGCTTTACGCTCTTCGTCTAACTCAACCACCTGCTGCTCGCTTAAACGGGTTAGCGCCATCTCTACCATCCCCATCGCCCCTTCTACGATCCGTTCTTTGGCGGCAATCACGGCGGTGGCCTGCTGTCGGCGCAGCATTGCCTGGGCAATTTCTGGGGCATAGGCCAGATGGGTGAGTCGGGCATCTAAAACCTCTACCCCGGCAACTTCTAGCCGCTGTTGGGCCTCATGGTTGAGAATCTCGGCCATATCATCAGGCTGGCTCCTGAGGGAAGGGGCGTCGGTTTCGTAAATATCATAGGGATACCGATTGGCCAGGGCACGAATGGCGGTTTCACTCTGAATAGCGACAAATTCTCTAAAATCTTCGACATCAAAGACTGCTTTGGCAGAGTCAATCACGCGCCAAACAATCACCGCGCCAATTTCAATAGGGCTGCCCTGGGCGTCGTTAACTTTGAGATAGTCACTGTTGAAATTTCTGACCCGCAATGAGATCTTCTGTCGTTGGATAACCCAAGGTAGGGTCCAGTAAAAGCCGGGCTGGCGAATACTGCCAATGTAGTTACCCAGCAAGATCAAAACCTGTGCCTGGTTGGGCTGCACGATAAAAAGCCCGAGGCTCAGTACGCTCGCTAGGGTCAGCAGCGCTAGCGCCAGCCCAAAAGAAATTGAGTCAACAATGATGTTATTGACAATGGACTGGGTACATAAAAAGACGCCCCCCACGAGTAGAGCTGCGATCGCAGGCACCATTAAAAGACCATTTAATCGCCAAGACAGGGTTTCACTGATCTGACTCATCGCACCGTACCGATAGAATACCGCCACGCTAGCAAATGAAAATCGCACGGTCAATATCACGGCTATATCGTTTTAATATTATTTTGATATCACCCTAAGAGTAAAGTGGTATCACCTCAAGCGCTTACAATCAAATAGGCTGCCGCCCTTCGCCCTATAGCCCAAGGATGGCTACGCTATCCCCCTTCGCCCTTCCCCCTTCGCCCTTCCCCCTTCGCCTTTCACCCCCGAGGATTTACATTCAAGCGATCCCCTAGTCCTCGCCAGCCTCTCCCCCCACCACCACGTTGCGAATTCGCAGGCTCGGCCCACCACAGCCCACTGGTAACCCACCCTGCCCGCCTTTACCACAGCCGCCAGATTCATCCCAATAAAAGTCATCCCCAATGCCTTCGATATCGCTGAGGGTGCTAAACACATTCCCTGAAAGATTGACATCGCGCACGGGCTCGGCCAGTTGGCCCTCGCGAATCATCCAGGCTTCTCCGGCGGCGAAGGTGAACATCTCACCATTGGTCTGCCCCCCAAGCCAGTTACGGGCATAGACGCCCTCTGTGATGCCAGCAAACAGCTCTGTAACCGGGGTTTCTCCTCGAGCAATCCAGGTGTTGGTCATGCGCACAATGGGTGGATAGTGATAGCTGAGACAGCGGGCGTTGCCAGTGGGGGTTTCATCTAGCTTGCCTGCGGTCTCGCGAGAGTGCAGACGGCCCACCAAGACGCCGTCTTCGATCAGCTGGGTTGTGCTAGAGGGCGTTCCTTCATCATCGTAAAAATAGCTGCCGCGATGCCCTATCGGAGAGGCTCCGTCATAAATTTGTAAATTATCGGGTCCAAACCGTCTGCCTAGGGTCATCACTTCTAGCAAGTCTGGGTTTTCATAGGCCATGTCGGCTTCAGAGAGATGGCCAAAGGCTTCATGCACAAACAGGCCGCTCAAAATCGGATCGATCACGACATCGTAGGTGCCCCCTTTGACCGGGGGTAGGGTGAGGGCAGTGACGGCCCGTTCAGCGGCACCGCGCACCTGGGTGTCGAGGCTTTCTAAATCTTCGTAGGCATTTCGAGAGCCGGTAGTTTCGCGCCCGATTTGGACGATGTCGCCCTCGCGGGCGGTGGCGGCAAAACGCATTTCAAGATCGGCCCAGCCTTGTTCAATCAGGGTGCCGTCTGAGGTGGCTAACAGCATGTGCTGGTAGCTGTCGCTATAGCGAACAACGGTGGTGGTGATCTGATCGCCCACGCTTTTGAGAATGTCGTCGTAGCGATGACACAGTGTTTTTTTTCGCGCCAGGGGCATCTGGCGTGGGTCGGTGCCGGTCAGGGGCAAGATCTGGGTGGCTTGGATAATATCGATAGGGGCCAGCAAGGTTTCGTCATCCCCGATCAGCTGGGCAGATGCGATCGCATCTCCAATCCGTTCTTCCAGGTGATTTAGCCGGTTGAAACTGGCGAACCCCCAACCCCCCTTATGACAAACCCGCACCTGCCCTCCGATTGAGATACCTTCGCTAAGGGTCTCTACCTGCCCCCCCCGCAGCAAAATATCTGTGCCCTCAGACTGCTCTAGCCGAATGGCTAGATAGTCAGCCTTGGCTCGATATCGGGTTATCAGCTCCGTCAGCAAATTTTTGTGGCGATCAAAAGCTGCGCTCATTTTCCGGTCACTCCTGATGTGAAATCTTGACTAGAGACCCCCGATCTCAGAGAGCGTAAAGTTTTACGCCTCTAACAGATATCCCAAACGTCCCCACCCTCCTACAATAATTATGTTCGTTTCCACACAGTAACGCTGCCCCTCGTCTAAAATCACTAAATTATGACTGGTGAACTTGGCTATTCTCTACCCCCTGCGGTCCGTCGCATCGCAAACGCTTTCCGGCTGGTCGGCTGGATCAGCTTTTGGTCGCAGGCGGTACTGGCAGTGATTTCTAGCATGGTGCTGATATTTGCCTCAGCCACCTTGGGCGCACGCGCTGCCAATGCAGGCGGGGGCAACCCAGGTACCGGAGCCGGGTTAGGGCTGGCGGTGCTGGGCCTGTTGACCATCTACATCGGGGCCTACTGGGCCTGGAGCTATACCCGTCTGGGTCGCAAGCTGCGCACCAGCAACCCCGATCTGCGCCCCAAACCCAAAGACGCGGCCCAAAAAATTCGCATCGGCATTATCATCAGCCTGGTTGGCATGCTGCTGACCTTGCTGGGCACCCAGGCGATTGTCGGCTCGCTGCTGGGTAAATCGGTGTCTTCCCAGGCGGCTGGCTTTATTAATCCGAGCGTTCTGTCTCAGTTCATTCAGCCGGTAGATATCTTTGTCGTGCAGGCGGCGACTAATATTTTGCTGGCCCACTTTATCGGTATGTGTGCTTCGCTATGGCTGTCGCGAGCAGTGAATCGGCAATAAGTTGACCCCACCTACGACATTGATATTCACCTCAAGTATCCAGACGAATCGATCGACACTGCCTACAGCGTTAGAGAAGCCCCCTTTACAGAGGGTGAACCGATCAACATCACTGCCGAGTCACGCATCAGCAGCGACCCTTACCAGGTCAATCTAAGGGTCGGTGGGCTGTCCTCAGAGGGCAATACCTATACCGCTTTTATCATGGGGTGCCGCTAGCTCATCTGACGCACCTTGACTCGGTGTAAGAGCTTTCCCTGGTGGTTGTACCCGACATGACTCACCTTGACGAGATCACCAGGGTTTGCCGTACCTTTGATAAGTTGATGAAACTGCGGATCGTAAGGAATCTCATCGCCGACGGTCGCGATCGCAGCTACCCCCCAGCTATCCACCAGCTTCTCTACTGGCTTGACTAGCGGCAGCAAGTTCTTTGCTTGAAACCCATCATCTTCTTGCACTTTTTTAGTGGCGGTTGGCCAGTAGGTCAGCCACGATTCGATCACCTGCAAGGCTTCTGATTGGAACTGCGATCGCAGCTGCTCTGCCTGCCGCTCCATCTGCTGCTGTAATCGCCCATACTCCTTTTGCAGTGCCTCTACCTGATCGGCCTGGTCAGCCGCTACCAGCCCACCTTCGCCAACAGCTGTTAGCCCAAAAACCGACAACAACTCACCGAGAGAGATCTGAAGCACCCCTGCCAATCGCAACAAGATGCCCACACGCATCTCAACCAGTTGCCCCCGCCGCAGCCGATCTACCTGCCACCGAGATACCCCCGCCTGCTCCGCCAGCCCCCGAAAACTAGAAACACCAACAGACCGCATCAAAGCCCGCAGTCTGTCGGTGTAATCAGCATTGGGTGGCTCAATCATGGCAAAGGGCAGACAAATAGCGTCCAGGTAGATATCACAGGAGCATCTTACTATTCCACCTCCCTCGAGCGGTTACAAAACATTGCCAACCTGCCAACCAGCCAATCAGCCTCTCTCCACTCGCAAGCTGGACGAGCTGGCTGGATTTGCACCGATCGCGGAAGCTTAGCCCAACCCTACGTTGCCATGCCCGCCCCCTTCCCCTTTCGCCCTTCCCCTTTCGCCCTTCCCCCTTTCCCCCTTTCCCCCTTTCCCCCTTCGCCCTTCGCCCTTCGCCTTTCCCCCTTCCCCCTTTCCCCCTTTCCCCCCTCCGACTGACAGACATCTCTATTTACCCTTGATACAATAAGCCTCACTATCTGGCACTTGATATTTCGTTGATTATCTATGAGACTTGGGGCTAACTATTTAAGCGACGGGCGCTGTGAGTTTACCGTCTGGGCACCGCATTTAGAAAAGGTCGAACTACATCTGACGGCGACCGATCTCTCTCAAAACCTGCATCCGATGACGCGAGATCGGCGGGGCTATTGGCAAGTTGCCCTGGATGATATCCAACCGGGGGCCCGCTATCGCTATCGGCTGGATGAAGACAAAAGCTGGCCCGATCCGGCGTCTTACCATCAGCCAGAGGGCGTGCATGGGGCCTCAGCGGTGGTAGACCATGGCAGCTTTGAGTGGCGCGATCTCAGCTGGCAAAACCTGGCCTTAGCCGACTACATTATTTACGAGCTGCATATCGGCACGTTTACCCCAGCGGGCACCTTTGAGGCCGCGATTGAGCGGCTAGACTATCTCAAAACGCTGGGGATTACAGCCGTGGAAATTATGCCAGTGGCGCAGTTTCCGGGCGAGCGCAACTGGGGCTACGACGGGGTGTGCCCGTTTGCGGTGCAGCAGTCCTATGGCGGGCCAGACGGGCTGAAGCAGCTGGTGGATGCCTGCCATCAGCGGGGGCTGGCGGTGATTTTAGACGTAGTTTATAACCACTTTGGGCCAGAGGGTAACTACACCGGGCTATACGGCCCCTATACGACTGAGCGATATCGCACCCCGTGGGGCACCGCCATCAACTTTGATGATGCCTTTAGCGACGGGGTGCGTCACTATTTTCTCAGCAATGCACTGTACTGGTTTGAGCTGTATCACATTGATGCCCTACGGCTAGACGCCATCCACGCGATCTACGACTTTGGGGCCAAGCACTTTTTATCAGAGCTAGCAGAGGTGACGGCGGCCCTAGGGCAAAGCCTCGATCGTCCCCTCTATCTGATTGCCGAGAGCGACCTTAACGATGTGCGCATCATCCGCGATGCGCAGCGGGGGGGGTATGGTCTTGACGCCCAGTGGAGCGACGACTTCCACCATGCGTTACATACTGCCCTCACAAAGGAAACCAGCGGCTACTATGGTGACTTTAAAGATCCCGAGAGTTTGGCCCAGGCCTATCGCGATAGCTTTGTCTACGGCTGGAGATATTCGCCCTTTCGACAGCGGTACCACGGTAGCCGGGCTGACGGACATCCGGCTCAGCAGTTTGTGGTGTGTGCCCAAAACCATGACCAGGTCGGCAACCGCATGCTGGGGGAGCGGCTGTCTGAGCTGATCCCCTTCGAGGCTCTCAAGCTGGCCGCTGGGGCAACGCTGCTGTCGCCCTACCTACCCATGCTGTTTATGGGCGAAGAATATGGCGAGACAGCGCCGTTTCTTTATTTTGTCGATCATGGCGATCCCGACCTGATTGCCGGGGTACGGGCCGGACGCAAACGAGAATTTGAAGCCTTTCACGGGGTCGGAGAGCCCCCCGATGCTGCCAGTCTCGAGACGTTTGAGCGGGCCAAGCTGAACTGGTCGCTGTTGGGCCAGACCCAGCACAAAGCGCTGCTTAAGTTTTACCAACGGCTCATTGCGCTGCGCAAACAGCTGCAGATCCCGACCCAGTGGTCTCGTTCAGACATGACGGTATTACAGACAGCAAATGTGGTACAAATTCACTGTTGGAACACCGATCAGCAGCGTCTGAGCGTGATGAATTTTTCGGAGGATAGCGCTACCGTTAAGCTTGAGTCGATTTTCAAACATCAGCAGCTCGCCTGGCAGCGACAGATCGACTCAGCGGAGCTTACCTGGGCTGGCCTGGGTGCAACCGCGCCCGACGTTCTGCCCGACAACTTGCCCGACCCTGAAATCGTCTTAGCACCCTATAACTTTGTGTTGTATCAACCTGCTTAGCAGTTCCCCATGCGTATTCCCGTTGCTACCTATCGGTTGCAGTTCAATCCCGATTTTGGATTTAAAGCTGCCAAAGATATCGTCCCTTACCTCGAAGCGCTGGGCATCACCGACCTTTATGCCTCTCCTATCTTCAAAGCAAGAGAGGGCAGTACCCACGGCTATGACGTGGTAGATCCGACCCAGCTCAATCCGGAACTAGGCAGCGAGCAAGATTTTGATACCCTGAGCAAGGCGATTTGCGATCGCAACATGGGCTGGCTCCAAGACATTGTGCCCAATCACATGGCCTATGACAGCCAAAACATCTATCTCATGGACGTGCTAGAGCACGGCCCCGCCTCAGAATATGGCAACTACTTTGACATCGAGTGGGAGCAGTCTTACGGAGATTTGCACGGTCGGGTTTTGGCCCCCATGCTGGGCGACTTTTACGATCGCTGCCTAGAGCGTGGCGAAATCCAGCTGGGCTATGACGAGAGCGGTCTATATGTCCGCTACTATGGCCTACAGTTCCCCGTCAGGATAGAGTCCTACGCCCAGCTGATTACCCACGACCTGGGACGACTGGCGCGCTCCCTGGGGCGACAGCACCCCGACTACATTAAGCTGCTGGGGATTTTGTATCTGGTCAAAGACATTCGCCCTGAGATCTCAGGGCAGCAGCGCAAAGATCAGGTCGCCTTCGTAAAATACCTGCTGTGGGAGCTCTATAAAACCAACCCCGAGATCAGCGTCTTTATCGACCACAACCTTGAAACCTTTAACGGTCGGCCCGGTCAGCCCGAAACCTACGACCTGCTCGACGAGCTGCTGCGAGAGCAATACTATCGCCTGTCGTTTTGGAAAGTCGGGGCTGAAGAACTCAACTATCGCCGCTTTTTTACCGTCAATGAGCTGATCTGCGTCAAAGTTGACGACAACAAAGTCTTTCACCACGTCCACGACTTTATCACCCAGCTGATTGCCCAGGGTAAAGTTACCGGTCTACGGATCGATCACGTTGACGGTCTCTATGATCCCACCCAGTATTTAGAGTCTCTGCGGCAAAAAGTTGGTAACACCTACACGATTGTCGAGAAAATTTTAGAACACCACGAAAGACTGCCCAGGCGATGGCCGATCCAGGGTACCACCGGGTACGACTTTCTCAATTTGGTCAACGGGTTGTTTTGCCAACGCGACAACCAGCCTCAGTTTGACGATCTCTACGAGCAGTTTACCGATGTGGATACCCCTTATTCAGAGCTGTTTTTAGAAAAAAAACGCCTGATTGCCGATAAAAATCTGGCCGGGGATGTGGATAATCTAGCCCACTTTCTGAAACGGATTTCGAGCCAGTACCGCTATGGTCGAGATCTCACCCAGAATGGACTCAAAAAAGCCATTTCGGAAGTGCTTGTGTGTTTCCCGGTCTACTGCACCTACATCAATCAGGGTGGTATTACCAAAACAGATCTCAAATATATCCAACAGGCCATCCAGACCGCTAAGCGACAAATTCCGCAGCTGGTCAACGAGCTCAAACTGATTGAGAAATTTTTACTGCTTGAGCACGAATACTCGCTGCCCGAAGAAGAGCGCGCCCAGTGGCTGCACTTTGTTATGCGGCTGCAGCAGTTTACCGGCCCGCTGATGGCCAAAGGCATCGAAGATACGCTCTTTTATGTCTACAATCGCTTCATTGCTCTTAACGAAGTGGGCGGCTCTCCTGACCAGTTTGGCGTGTCGGTCAAGGCGTTTCATCAATATCACCAGAGCCAGGTAGAGCACTGGCCCCAGACGATGAACACCACCTCTACCCACGACACCAAGCGCAGCGAAGACGTGCGGGCTCGCCTCAACGTGCTGTCTGAGCTGCCCGAGCGGTGGGCTACTGAGGTTAAAGCCTGGAGCCAGCTCAACCATAAACTCAAGCAAACCGACGGTGACCGTCAGCTCCCCGATGCCAACGACGAATATTTTCTCTATCAAACCCTGATAGGGGCCTACCCGTTTGACAAGGCCGATCTGCCCGAGTTTACAGAGCGCATTAAAGCGTACGTGGTTAAGGCAGTCCGCGAAGCCAAAGTCCACACTGCCTGGCTACAGCCTGACAATGTCTATGAAGAAGGGTTTGCTGAATTTGTGGAGCAGATTCTAAAACCGGGCTCAAAAAACAAGTTTTTGAGTGAGTTTCGCCCCTTTTGGGAAATCGTTGCCGACTACGGCCTTTACAATTCGCTTTCCCAAACACTCTTGAAGATAGCGTCTCCGGGCCTGCCCGATTTTTACCAGGGCACCGAGTTTTGGGACTTTAGTTTGGTTGACCCCGACAACCGCCGTCCGGTAGATTACAAAGCCCGAATATCGTCCCTCAAAGCGTTACAAGACAGTATTAAAAAAGATTTGCTCGGGCTCTGTACTCAGCTGCTAGATCATCGTCAAGATGGACGGATCAAGCAGTTTCTAACCATGCGGGCGCTGGCAGTGCGCAGTCAGTATCGAGACGTGTTTGAGCAAGGCAACTATCTGCCGGTCACGGTGATGGGGCCTTACGAAGAGCAGGTGATTGCCTTTGCTCGGCGCTACGAGCAGCAAACTATTGTGACAGTGGTTCCCCGGTTTTTGACTGAGGTGGTCAAACCTGGCAAGTATCCCCTTGGAGAAGCCGTCTGGGCAGATACCGTCATCGAGATTCCCAACAGCGGCGAAGTGCAGTGGCAAGAGAGCATTACTGAGCAAAGCCTGGGCATGGGAAGCGTGCTCTCAGTGGGACAAATCTTGAATTATTTTCCTGTGGCGCTGATTGTGGGAGAGGAAACAGCATAGTACCGTGTCAAGCTTAAAATTTCGGTCAGACGAGGTGAGCTGGTGAGTCGTGAGGTGGGCTTCACGACTCACCAGCGCAGCGTACTCACTAGCGCAGCGCGCTCAAGCCCGAATATTGAACAAAGTGCGTATGAACCTGTAATTGTTATTACCTTGCCAAAATAGCGGCACGCATTGTGCAGTCAGCTTTCATCGCTTATGATCGCTCTGGGCGTTAGCCTGTTCAGCCTCTTTAGGGGCTACGTGGCCTGCTGCTTTAGTATCCCTTGGGTATTCAAGGCAGTGGCTGAGCTAGATAAGAGATCTATCTTGCGTGCTCTAGCTCAGGTTTTGCCCGTCTGTCAAGGGTGGGCGTGACAGCTTTGTTTGCGATCGCATCCCCAAGTTTGTCGAGTTTTAATCAAATTAAGTTTAAATCTCAAAGTTAATGCATCGTCCTAGGGCACAGATAGCTGTGTTAACCATAATAGGCCTGAGCATTATCAAAAACAGATTTATAGCTAGTTTGTATAGCCAGTTTGCATAGCCAATACCTGGGTCAACAGCTTGACCCACTTGAGCATTGTGGGGCTACCGTCGCCTAGTGGCTAACCAGTTTTGGGGCCTGAGCGACGGAGTCAGGGTTTGCCCGTGCCCTGATGATGCGCCCTAATTGTGTGCCCTGACAACAGACCCTGACGACGAGGACGCTCAGTCAGAGCGCCAAGACATTAACGCTGTGCTTTTCTAAGCGAAACTTTCAGCCAATTTGCACTCAGCCAATTTGCACTCAGCCAAAAGGATTGCAGCCTGTGACCGTTACTCCCTTAAAGCCAAAAACGACCCTGTCCAATGCTCAGATCAGCGCCGTTCGCACCTATATTAGACAAACCTGGCGCACCCTGTCGCGATCGCTAGAACACATTGTCGAGGCTGCCAAAGACGAAAAAGTTGAGCATGCTCCCGACACGCCCTGGCCTGTCTATGTTTCTCATCTCGAAGATCTGACCCAGGCCCAGGCAAAGCTATCCGCAGCCTTGTCGCCTGAGGCTCTGGCCCAGATTGAGCTGCGGGTGCTCCCTGCAGATGTCGAGCAAATTCAAGAGCACGGGCTGCTGTACCTGCCCCACGACTACGTCGTGCCCGGAGGACGCTTTAACGAAATGTACGGCTGGGACAGCTACTTTATCTTGCTGGGGCTGCTGCAAGATGGTGAGATTGCCTTAGCCAAGAGTATGGTCGATCAGCTGCTGTATGAGGTTGACCACTACGGCACGGTGCTCAACGCCAACCGCACCTATATGCTCAATCGGTCACAGCCGCCTATTCTCACTCGCATGGTGCTCAAGCTCTATGAGCATTTGCAAGATCGGGCCTGGTTGCGATCGCTGCTGCCCACCCTGCAAAACTATTACTTTTACTGGACCGTCCCCCCTCACCTCAACCAGGCCACCGGCCTCTCCCATTACAAAGCGCTGGGCACCGGCCCTGCCCCCGAAGTGGTCTGCTCAGAACGAGACGAGGTGGGGCATACCCACTACGATCGCGTGCAGGAATACTATCGCCACAACGAGGTCCTCGACTACGACACCGCGCTTTACTACGACCGAGACCAAGACTGCCTGACCGAGCAGTTTTACCAGGGCGATCGCTCTATGCGAGAGTCAGGGTTTGACATTACCAATCGATTTGGCCCCTTTAGCGCCGACATCGTCAACTATGCTCCGGTTTGTTTGAATGTGCTGCTTTATCAGATGGAGCAAGACATCGCCCAAATTAGCGAGCTGATCGGCCACTACCACGGCATTGCCCACTGGCTACGGCAGGCCGAACAGCGCCGTGCCCGCATTGATCACTACCTTTGGGATGAAAACGCTGGCCTATATTTTGACTACAACTTTCGTACGGGTGAGCGCCGCGTCTACGAGTTTGCGACCACGTTTATGCCCCTGTGGGCCGGGCTGGCCTCTGAGGCCCAAGCCCAGGCTGTTGTGGCCAACCTGGCTAAGTTTGAAGCCCCCGGCGGGTTGCTCACCAGCACCCACACCTCAGGCAATCAGTGGGATGCTCCCTTCGGCTGGGCCCCGCTACAGCTATTTGCCGTCGAGGGCTTATACCGCTACGGCTATCAGGCCGACGCCGATCGGATCTCTCAAAATTTCTTGAGGATGGTGGTCAAAGAGTTTGAAACTAGCGGCACCCTGGTCGAAAAATACGACGTCGAGCGCTGCTCTGCTAACGTCTCTGATGAGATTCACTTTGGCTACAGCTCTAATGAAATCGGCTTTGGCTGGACCAATGGCGTGGTGTTAGAGCTGTTGGCCATGATGAGCTGATGAGTCGCTCGTTCTGAAGCCACTGTTGGAGATACTCGTTGAGTCAACAAGGAGTCATTGTGACAAAACGGGATACAGGGCATCTAAGAGAGTTTTGTCTTTCTCCACTGCGGTTGAGCTGTGTTCTAAATAATTTTGAAGCCAGCTTTCTCCCTGTTTGAAGAGTTGCTTGAGGTCCAAACTCCAAAGGCGGGTTTTGCCGCAGCTAAACGCGTCAACAAGGATGCTGCCATCGGCGGTAAAGCTCAAAGTGGTCGGCTGGGCAATGCGCTGGGTCGACTTGCCGCTTGTTGTGATAGGTGATGAAGTCCCATCCGCATTGATCAAAAAAACCGTTGGGCAACAACTACAGTCGCAGGTATGCAGGGTCGTAATCTCTTGACCTTCTACGACCCACAGCCTGGTTGTGCCATCTTGGCTGGCAGAGGCGAGCATATTGCCATTCGGATGCCATGCTACAGTATTGACCGCATCTTGATGGGCTCGAATTATACTCAATTCACGGCCATCTGGCTGCCAGATTTTAATCGTATGGTCATAGCTAGACGAAGCAAGACGCTTGCCATCCATCGTGAAGGCTACGTGGGTAATGGCATCGTGGTGGGCTCGAACCGTCTGCTGTAAAGTGCCATCCGATTGCCAAAACTTGAGATAGCCTTCATAATCTCCTGTGACCAAAATGTCTTGATTGGGAGAACAGGCCACACAGGCCACACCGTGAGGACAAACCTCAAGCGTCGCCAGCTCAATACCGCCTAATGCTAATTGTTTTAAATCAATAGAGTAGCGTTTGACTGTGCCATCATCGCTAGCCGCAATCACCTGCTGCCCATCTGCACTAAAGAGCACTCGATTGATTGGGCCGTTTGGCAGCGCTAAGGTGCTCAGCTCAGTGCCATCAATTTTCCAAAGTTTGATGGCGTTATCTTGGCTCACAGAAACTAGGGCTTGACCATTCGGGCTGAAGCTCATGTGTTGAACGTTTTGGGTATGTCCCTTTAAGGTAGCCACTTTAGCCCCAGCGCGATCCCAAATTTTAATAGTCTTGTGTCGATCTGCTGTAGCGATATACTGCCCATCAGGGCTAACTGCGATAGTGTGAGTATTGTTTTCTCCAATAGTCAGTGTTTGGGTTGCCTGTAGATGCCATAGTTCAATGTGTCTGGTGTCTTGATAAATTAAGCGTTGGATCTCACTCTCGCTATCAAACTGGGCATGCCACCGACCTGGTTTTTTTTGGAGCGTGCGATACGGGCTAAAACACAGCTGGGTATTTTGAGCGTAGCCCGTTTGATCTAGCTTCCAGAGGTGTAAGGCTTCTTGGCAGCCTGTTGCAAGTAGGTACTGACTATTGGGACTAAAGAGAATTTTCGAGACGTGGGGGTTTTGCCGCCCGGTCAGGGTAGCTTTTAGGCTGCCATCTAAAGCCCAGAGCTTAAGGGTACAGTCTTCGCTACCCGAGGCCAGGGTCTGGCTATCTGGGCTAAATTGCAGCGCCTGCACAGCGGCACAGTGGCCTGTTAGCGTCGCCAGCTCAATCGGTTTCATGGAGAGTGAGGATACCCCAATCTGCCAAAGGGTAATGGTGTGATCAACCCCCGCTGCCGCTAGGATCTGTCCATCTGGACTAAAGGTCAAACAGTAGGCTGCCTTGTCGCCTTTTAAGGTGAGCAGAGGGGTGCCATCTAGCTGCCAAAGTTTGATCAGATTGTTGTAGGTTATGGCAGCTATGGTCTGGCTGTTAGGGCTAAAGCAAACCTGTCGGATTGCTGTGTCGTTTTCAATAATAGTTGAGGTTGTTGCTTCGATAGACCCCTCGGTGCATGCCTCAATGTGCCACAGATAAATTCGCTTGTCATAGCCGCTGAAGGCAGCCAGGGTTTGACCATTCAGCGTGAACTCTAGTCTATTGATATCAGGGCGCGCTACCTTAAAGGTTGTCACATTATTGCCATCTATTGGCCAAAGTTTGACGGTGCAGTCTTCGCTGACCGATGCCAGGGTTTGCCCATCTGGGGAGAAAGCCAGCGCGTTGATTTTCTTGCGATGCCCAACGAGCGGGGTCAGCTTTATACCGGCTGAAGTCCACGGTTGAATGACGCCGTCTTTGCCAACAGCAGCTAAGGTATTGCCGTCTGGGCTCATTGCTAGAATAGATAGCTGCTGATCCTGACTTAGCTGATTGTATTCGCGAATTTCATCCAGGATTTTGCCTAGGGTTGTGACCACACGCATTTGAGTATAGGTATCTACATGGGTCACCTGCTGCTTAGCGTTGATCAGCCGAGCTACCTGCATGATTTCTAGCAGGGCGTCTAATTCTTGTCCGCTGGCAAATTTTTGCTGAGCACAGGTACAGAGGGTCTTGATCAGGTATTGCCACTGGGCCTCTCTTTCAGCCGCAGTTTGCTTGGCGACGCTTAGGCTAGCTTCGATGAAGTTGCGATCGCGTCCATCTATCTGGTCACCATGCTGCGCTAGTTTCTCTAAAGCATCGGTGAGGGGTTGACCGCGCAGCAGAGCGCCTGGGTCAAGATTATACTGGGTTTCCCAACGATATCTAGCCTGTTTGAGATGAGCTTGCCAACTTGAGAGCGATATACTTTGCATTAGAGACTTTCTTTTAGTCAATATTTCTAATCAGTAGGAATAACTGAGCGTTTGCAGGTATAGCAGTCGCCACCAAGCGTCTTAATCGCCTAACAGCCTTTTAAGGGCCTCTAGGGCATCTTCGACACTTGAAATTTGGCACCCTCGGCGAAGCTGGCCTGGGCGTGATAATACGAGTAGCCCACTAGAGTGGTTTGAGAGTAAATTTTGATATTCCAAAATATAGAGCGCAGACTGACGAAAGGCATCCGGGCAGCTTAAACCCTCAGGATGAATGAAATAAGTATGTTTGAGAGAAGCAGATCCCGGAGAAACTGGAGAAACCGATGCCATTTGCTCTAGCAGCCTGAGGGAAAATTGCTGGTTGGCAAAGCCCTCTTTTCGATAAGCTTTTAGACAGTCCTGCAAGAGTCGTTTAGGCGTGTTTTTTTGACGTTTGAACAACCACACGCGCCATATATTCATATATTGTCTCCTTCGTTAACTCAGATGCAGATGTATAACCGCGTCTTCGACAGAAAAACTGGCGTCATAGGCGCTCTCTATGTAGCAAACCGCTCTATGACATTGCGATCGCCCAGGGATATTTGAATGGCAAACTTTTCACCGGTCTGGCATCTAAAAAGCGGCAGCTGGATAAAATTATCTGCATCGCGAGACGGGACTTCTCTCAACCGTTCTCCAGATTCAGATAGCAAGGTTAATCGCAGATCGGGCGGTAAATGAGTTTCCGTCATCGAAGGATGAAGCTGAACCCGAACGCCTGTTGTTTCATTTTGTGGGGGCCCGACCGCCATAAGTAAAACAACATCCTGATCTCCGAGTTGGACCCCCAGGTCAATCAGCTTTGCTGCTTGTATGGGGGTCTCTGGGCGAGTGCCTGAGCGAGTATTAGGATGTCCCATAAACCCCAAGGCCAAATTCCAGCGTTCGCGACCGATCAAAGCAGCGGCTGTTTGCCACCCCTCCTCAAAGAGCCCTTCAATCCAGTGCTTTAGATTCACAAGGGTATCTGGCTGAGCTTCTAACTGCCCTAGATATTGCAGCAAATGATCGAGCGATCGCAGCTGCCCAACCCTGATGACGGATCCGGGCTTGGCCTTCTCGGTAAAGCCTAAGAGGGTGGCACGATTTGTCTTGTCATTAAGGGTTACGCCGACAACCCCAACCGTGTCATCGGCAATGTCTAGCGGAATCGAACAGCTTTGGGCATCAGGATCTATCGGGCGACAGTCTAAGCGACCGATGGCAGGTAGCTTTAAGTCAGCCACATCGGCATACTGACGCAGGAGCGGATCCCAGCTATCGCTGGAGGCTAAGTCTGTCTCAAACGCCATCATGGCCAGATAGTTGTTAACCACCGAGACTGCTAGCGTGTTTTGGCGAATACGGTCTTGCTTCTCAGGGGTCGCCTGATCATGCTGCCTCGCAAACTGCTCTGCTGTTTGCCGCATGGTTTGTGTAATCGGCAAAATAAGTGTTTGGGTATTTAGATTATCCATCTTCTGAGTAACTTTATAGCCAATGCGTTTAACCATAGTCTTGTCCCCTAAACTGTTGTCCCCTAACCTGGCGCTGTGCTTTTTTAGTTATTAATTATCTAAGTAACCCTGCGCCTGTCCGAAATCTCGCAGTATGGGCCAGCAATTGCGTTTGCAAAACATGGCAGCTTTAGACACGCCTGGCAACTTATATTTATCCGTAATTTCTTGCCAAGAAATGCAAGATGGTCTTGGAAATCGATCTAATAAAATCATCTGGCAGTTGATGTCTGGTCGAGATTTCATCACGGCACTGCGTAATTTTTCATCAGGATCAGTCTCAATCCATTGCAGAACGTCTTCAAGCATGGGTGGAATATCTTGAGGAGCGGGTAAATTACCAATCAGATCGCTTGCTACCTGAGGAGGGGGGGGAGGTTTGATGCACTCATCTAACAAGCGTTTTTTGAGATAGTAATTAATCCAGGTAACAACCTTGCCACGCTCAGCATCATAGGCTTCAGGGTTTTGACAAACGTATAGCCAGATCTTTTGTAAGATATCCTCATAGTAGGGAGTGTTTTCTTGCCAGAGCCTACCAGACTGGCTAACCCGGCTAACCAACTCACTGAGTGCCCGTCGCCGTCCAAAACTTTTGGGCGGATATGAACAGGCTTCCGTGATAAGTCTTTGAAGTTCGTCATCCTCCTGAGGTTCAGGATGGGCATCGCACATTTATGTGTCCTCCCCTAACCCAGGCAGGGAACGTTTCCGCCACAGCGGCCTAGGGAAAGGTTGGTGCCCTGTTTCTAGGGCTATCAGTCTGTGCAGCTTGTTTATCATGGGTTCTAGTTCACTAGACTTTTGAAGTTCTATATAACTATCGGAATCACGCCGAACTTTTTCACAAAAATTCCTTTAAATCTCAATTTATTTTGCAAGCGACCCCTTGTGAACCACCCGCTTGTGATCTATCTCAGTGCGATCCCGACGGGTTTATTGATTAGATAGCAGCACCTGTTTTTGTGCACTTATCCTGAAAATTTTATGGATGACCAGTATTCTTAAAGCAGCCTCAGGCTCGAAGATACCCGACTATGGTGGACTATTTAACCCTTCGTAATAGCTTTAGCCGCATCCCGATCCATCATTCGCCCTACGTTGATTTAGCCCCTCTATTTAGCCAACCCTATGAGTAATCTCGTCATCTTGAATTTAGGACGAGGCACTCTGCAGGCCGGATTTCCTGACGTGACGGCTCAGATCTGGCTTGAGAATCAGACGGCTCCTGTCAGCAAGGTCGTGGGCGCTCTGCCCGCCAGCCCAGAGCTTCAGGCCCTTTATCTGCGCTGGCATTTGCTCTATGAGCATCTCCATCAAATTTTCAATTGGACAGACTCGCCGAGATCGTGGCGCATTCAGCTTGAGAATGAAGAAATCCTACAATTCTCTGAACAAGACTTTAATAATCTCTGCGAAAAGTTTGAAACATGCCTTAATCAATGGCTCAGCTCGGATTCCTTTTCAAAGGTGAAAGATGAGTTATTCCAGGTATTTAGCCGAGATAGTGAGATCCGCTTCTTCCTGGAAACAGACGAGCTTTTGGTTCGCCGCCTTCCCTGGCAGCGATGGCAGTTCTTTAGACAATATCCCCGAGCCGATATTGCGTTAAGCCCTCGAACTTACAGCACTTTAAACCCTGTTCAGAGTCGCTATGGCAAAGTCAGAATTCTAGCGATCTTGGGCGACGACACTGGCATTGATTTGGGGAAAGATCGAACCACCTTAGAGCAGGGGCTACCCCATACTGAACTGGTTTGGCTGGTTCAGCCTAATCGTCAACAGTTTAATGACCTGCTGTGGGATCGCGAAGGCTGGGATCTCCTTTTATTTGCTGGCCATAGTAAAACAGAAGGTGAGTCGGGGCGAATCTATTTAAATCCTCAAGAGAGTTTATCTCTATCAGAGCTTAATCACGGGCTTAGCCATTTAGCTACGCGGGGTCTACAGCTTGCGATTCTAAATTCTTGTGACGGGCTGGGGCTCATCCACGCGCTAGAAACGCTGAATATTCCTCACATTATCGGGATGCGAGAGCCGGTTGTAGACTGCGTGGCCCATGAGTTTCTGCGCTGCTTTCTCAGGGCTTTCTCAACCGGTCAAGCGCTTCATTTGGCGATTAGACACGCCCGAGAACAATTACAAGGTATTGAAGATCGATTTCCCTGTGCGTCCTGGTTACCGGTGCTCCTGTGTCAAAATCCTCTTGTCAGCTCACTCACCTGGGAAACACTGATTGGTCCTGCTCCAGCTGCTTCAACTCCCCCAGCCTCCTCATCTCCCCCGAGCTTACTCAGCGGCCCTACAGAATCAGAGCCGTCCATCGGTATCCCAAAGCCGCCCTGGCGTAAGACGCTGCTGCTCAGCACGGTGATTGCCAGCTGCGTTATTTGGGGGCGATCGCTGAGCCTGCTACAGCCGTTTGAGTTACTTGCGTTTGATCATTTTATGCGGCTTCGCCCAGCGGAGAAAGCAGACGATCGGTTTCTGATTGTGACGGTCAGCAATGCAGATATCCAGGCGCAAGATGCAGCAGGTATGGAACGCAGAGGGTCTTTGGCTGATGAAGCCCTGGCGACGCTCTTGCAAAAGCTCGAACCCCATACCCCCACCGTAATTGTGCTTGATATTTATCATCCGTTTGAGTATGAAGAAACCCTAGCCTCCAAGCTTCAAGAAACAGCGCATTTTATTGCCCCCTGCGAAGTGGCCCAGACGCCGACAAAGCCTGACTCAGTGCCTGGCCCGCCCGGTTTCCCCCCAGATCGTTTAGGGTTCACTGATTGGCCCCGTGACCCAGATGATGTCGTCCGTCGGCAGCTTTTGGGCATGAGCCCCTCCTCTGAGTGTCAGACAAGTCAATCGCTCAGTCTGAGGGTGGCGCTCGATTATTTAGACCGGATGGGGATGCCCCAGCTAGAACTCAATGATGATGGTGACCGTCAAATCGGCAACGTTGTTTTAAAGAGGCTGACGTTGAATGCGGGGGGATACGAGTTGCCGCCCAGTGAGACCCGAGGGTATCAGATATTACTCAACTATCGAACCGCTAACCCACCCAGCGTCAGCTTAACGGAGGTGCTCAACGGTAGCTTAGATACTCGCCTTAAGGAACTCGTAGAAGATCGAATTATCTTAATTGGGGTAGAAGCGCTTAAAGATGTCCATTTAACGCCTTACCGACAGAGGGCATGGCCAGATGAGGTATCAGGCGTGTATATCCATGCGCAGATGGCGAGTCAGCTGATCAGCGCTGTGATGGAGGGCCGCCCACTCCTATGGTGGCTACCTCAGTGGGGAGAATGTGTCTGGATTGCGGGATGGTCATGGGTGGGAGGCTTTATTGTTTGTATTTTTAGAACGCAATCATCCTGGCAGATAGGGTTGAGTGGCGGCATTCTACTGGGGGTGCTCTACGGTAGCTGCTATGTGCTTTTTCTGCAGGGTGGATGGGTGCCACTTGTGCCCTCAGCTGCCGCATTAGTGTTGTCAATATGTGGGACTCTTGTCGCCTCTGGCCGAACCGCCGTCAAGGCCCTGTAAAACGCTCAAGCCCTGAAATTTTTAATCTTTTGAATTCTCAATCTTTTAAATTTAACGAAAAAATCATGAAAAGAATTTTCTATCAATCTTGTTTGTATGCTCATTCGGCAGTTGCCTATGCGCTCTCAATCCTGGTCTTTTTACCCGCAGCCGCATCTGCTCAATTAGGCCCACTGGCCAGCCATACACCTGGCCATTTTAATGGTGGAACACCTGATCAGCTGGATTCTGGTGGTAGTCATGCCACTATTTATAATCACCCTGCCGATGATTTTAGCGGTGAAGGTCGCCCCACGAATCGTCGCTCGGGCGGACTGCGTTCTGGGACTGCCGACGAAGATCCGTGTTTGCATCAGGTGATTGCCCTGGTGCCGGGGCTAGGAGACGTCAATGACTTAGCAGAAAACTGTACTGTGCCGCCGACAGAATCAGAAGCCTTCTTAGCCCGTACCGCTGTTGACTCTCCCAGGCTGTGGTTTTATGTGGCCAGCGCCACCCCCCCTGAGCTGATGGCAGAGCTGGTTTTGCTAGATGACGAAAACCAGTTTGTGACCATGCAGCAGGTGCCGCTCTCGTCGACGCCGGGGGTGATCAGCGTACAGCTAGACTATAACCTCGAGCCCAATCGCCCCTATCGATGGATTTTCTCTGTGCAAACCCACGAGCAAGCCACTCGTAACTCTGAAGTAGAAGGCTGGGTGCGGTGGGTTTCTCCTGAGGCGGGCTCTGAGCTGAGTCGCCAGCTGGCGGCTGCGCCACCCCAAGCGCGGGCAGCGATTTACGCCGCTGAAGGCTATTGGCATGACGCCCTAACGGCTTTGGCGGAACGTCGCCAGCGCGAGCCAGATACCCCGAGCATAAACGCAGATTGGTCGAGTTTACTCAATCAGGTGGGGCTAGGTGCGATCGCACCCATTCCCCTCGTAGACTGTTGCCAGGCCGGTGAGATTGCCCCCGACTAAATCTGACAAATCTGACTGAATGCCTTCGGCTACAGCCAGTTACCCACCAGGGTATAGGGACTCCAAAATCGAGGCGACTCATATCCCTCAGTGTTCATCAGCGCCAGCTGGGCCTGGCGCAGCGCAGCTGCCTTGGTCACCTCCTGAGCAGACTGGGCTAGGGTCTCATAAAATTGCGCCATCAATATAGCGGTAGATTGATCGTTCACCGCCCACAGTGACGCCAGGGTGCTACGCGCCCCTGAGCGAACGGCAACCCCGGCCAAACCCAGCGTAGCCCGGTTATCCCCGGCGGCTGTTTCACAGGCACTGAGCACTAAAAGCTCGATGGGTGTAGCATTGACTCGACTTTGCAACAACGCATTCAGCTCATGGACCTGAATGCGTTTATCCCAGGCCAGCAGAAAGGTCTTGTCTAGGTTAGAGCTAAACTGGCCGTGGGTGGCTAAATGGACGATGCTAAATGGCACACCGCTGACCTTCGTTTTCAAAGTTTCGCTGGTAAAGCTTTGGTTTAGAAAGAACTGTCCGGAGATGTGAGATTGAATTTGGGCCAACTCATCTTCGACGGCGGGCAAGGGCGAAAATCCTTGATGGGCGGGGAAATTATCTCGGATTTGAGCGAGCCCAAATAGTAAAGCCCGGGGCTTGCTTTGGGCTAATCTTTGGGGTTGCAGTAACCGTCGGCTCGGGGTGAGGGCAACGGCATAGTTTTCAACCAGGTAGTGTTCACCATCGTGCAGCGCAGCCACGGGAATATTGCGCAAAGATCCATCTAGCACAAACACCAGTGTCTGAACCTGACTCTCAGCTAATAAGGCTTTGGCCGGGAGAATCAGCCAATCGTAAACCTGTTGAGATAGGCTTAACCCCTGTGGTAAAACATAGCGTCGTTCGAGTTCTTTTCTTAAAGTTCCTAGGGTTTGATTAACCTGCCCCTGAGGGATAAAACGGGTGTGGTAATTTAATCGATCAGAGTTGGGCAGTTTGACGATGACAATTAGCTGGTTTGGCAAAATGATCGGATAAAAAACGGCCGCAGTGGGGTCAACTTCTCGGGTGCTAATTTCAACGACTTCAGGCAGGCCGCAGTGGAGAAAATTTTGCAGTTCGGCAAGTTGCAAATCATCAACGGCTTCGATGGCTCCTTTGAGGTGATCTTGACTGAGGACGCCGTTTTGTTCAGACTCGACCAGCAAGGCAATTAATTCGCGATAAATTGGCTCAACGTTGTCTCGAAACGAAAACTGCACGTCTGAGTTAATCACTAGCAGATCTCGGCGCACCTGATCGAGGGTGCTCACCGCTGTTTTGTAGCTTGCGATCGCAGCCGCCCGATCCCCCTGCTGTTTGAGTAACCGCCCTAGCTGCCATTCCCACTGATAGCGAATATCGAGGGCGGCGCTTTGTTCAGCCTTCGATAGCGCCTGCTGCGTCACCGCTTGAGCCGATGACCACTGGTGAGTCATTTCATAGACGTGGCCTAGCTGACCCAGAGCATACGATTCAGCTCGAGCATCTTGCAGCGTTTGAGCGTTGCGAAGCGTGCTGACAATCAAATCAGCGATATCTCGCCAGTCTAGAGCGTTGGGGGCCGACCTCCGGGTACCAGACCGAGCCGCGTTTTGTCCACTAGAGGAAGAGCCAGTGCTGTCTTTGGGGCTGATCGCGTTGAGTTTGATCAAACTCTGGGTCAGGTTGAGCTGGGCCTCTACCGCAGCTCGACTAGCAGGCAACTCATAGGCGGCAGTCGCTAAACGCAGCCCGAGGGCCTCTGCTAAAGCCCCTTGGCGGGTTGCGACCAGCAGGCTCAGCTGATTGAGCTGGGCTTGAAGGGTTAGCAGACTCTCTGGCTGTGCCAAAGCCGCTTGTCGATATAGGCCCAGCGCGGTTTCAAAATGGCGCTGGGCGACGGCCTGTTGGCCAACAGCGGTCGCCTGATCGCCCAAGGCCCGTTGAGTATTGCCGAGATCCATCTGAGTCGAAGCTCGCACCGACGGACTTTGATGGATAATCTCTAAACTTTGCCCTAATTTTTGCTGAGACTGGGCAAAGTCTCCTATCTGGCGAAGAATATTGCCAAGATTGCGTAACCCTGTTGCTTTAAGGGGGCCATCAGGCTGCTGTGCCAGGAGCTGCTCTACCTGTTCTAAGCGGGCTTGAGCCTGTAGCGTTAGACCTAAGGCCTGTAGCGCTTTTGCCTGATTCATCAACCCGCCTGTTGCACCGACAATATTGTCTGTTTGCTGATAAGCAACGGTTGCCTGTTGCCAAAGCTCGAGCGCTCGCTCAGACTCACCCCTGGCCCAGTAAAAACGTCCCTGGGTATTCAGAGCCTTGGCAAGAACGCCCAGGTAAGCCTGCGGGGAAAGCTGGTCTTGAATAGACTGTAGTTGACCAAAACTCTCAGCAAGGGCCTCTTCTGCAGCTTGCCACTGGCCCAGATGTTGATAGGCAAGGGATAGGTTGCTGAGAATCAGAGCTCGGTTGAGCCGATCGTTTGGCGAATGAGTTAAGGTGCTTAGGGCCTGAGTCCAGGTCTCTATAGCGGCTGAATACTGCGCTGCTTCATACTGACGAATCCCCTGCTGTAGAAGAGAACCCTGGCTAGAGGCTGTTTGAGCAAGGAGATCGGGTGGAGCCTCCTGGAGGGGCGATGTCGTCACGGGTAAATCAGCGGACGGGGCGGGTAGGCCCAGGCTAAACCCGAGCCCTAAGACCATCATCAAGATTATTGAAACAATCCGACACAGTGCTTTGCTAAACCCCGGAATCTTGATCAGCCAATGGGCTAACCAAGATCTGATTTTTAGGTGATGACATCTGTTCAATGGCAAGTTTACTAATGTCCTCATGATTCAAGGCTTAGAGCTTGAAGTCCCCGATCATACTAGCTGAAATCTCATCCTGAGAATTGCTGCCTTTTTGGACAGATGCTTGACGGGGGCAGATCCCACACAGTTACTGGGCCCGTAAGACGTCTAGTCGATTTTCAGCCTGTATCAGCAGCTGTTGAGCCTGGTTATAAGAGGTGGTTCCGGGGGGGATGGAGGCGAGTTGGTTAATCACGCTTTGCAGGTCCGCCAGTAAATTAGGGGTTGGCTGAGCCGAGTTGGTTTGAATCAGGCGCACGACGCGATCTTCAACCTGCTTAAGCGTTTGGAGGGCGGTTTGCTCGGTGGCCTGACGTTCTTTAATTTGTTCGAGATTATTGAGATAGCTGACCCTGAGTGTTTGGGCTTCAGCATAACCGGGGCTGTTGGCGGTCACTTGGTTGAGTTGGTCAAGGGCTTCCCCCCAGAGAGTAGCAGCCCGTCCCCAGGTGGCAGCAGAATGGGGTGGGTTTTGAGCAACTTGAGCGGCCTGGGCGGCATACCGCTTGGCCACTTGGACATAGGTATTAGATTGACTGGCGCTGGCGCTGGTTCCGGCGACGGTTTGGTAATCGCGCTGAAAAGCGGCCAGCCGAGTTTGAGCGGTCTCGCCTGCGAGCGTCCCGGCCGGAATCTCATTGAGCTTATCCATGCCGGTTTGCCACATAGCGAGAATGGCGAGCTTTTCTTCGGAAGATTGGAGGGCTTCGTAACGACGTTTGGCAGTTTCAACGGCGAGGGTGCCTTCATCTAAAAGAGTCAGGGCGTTTTCTTCTTGAAAGATTTGGGCATCCATGCGCCCAATGAGGGCACGCGCCGCTTCGAATTCATCGAGGGTAAATTGCCAGCTACAGGCAAACCAGGAGCAGTAGCGCTGGGGATAGTAGCCAAGGAACCAGACCGGCAATTGATCGAGGTGATGCTGGGCCTGAGCAGCTTTGTCGGCCCCGAGTTCAAAGTCCTGGGCACTGGTGGCATTGTTGATTAGCTGGTCGGCTTGTTCGGTGTAGATAATGGCTTGCCGATAATTGTGATCCATGCGAATAAAGCTGGGCAGTAGCAGCATCGGTGCCGTTTTGGCGACGGGCCAACGGATCATCGGGTAGGGCAGATTGACTACCCAGAGCCCGCCTGCGATCACGCCGGCTCCCGCAGCTAGTCTGATCAGCCACCCCAAGGGTTTTGCCAGGGGGTTCGGTTGATTGAGCTGAGCGGCTTTTCTAAGAACCTGGTCGTCAATTTCTGGAAAAATGTCAATGACGGTAGCTTTGAGGTCGTCATAGCTTAGAGGCGGCCCCTCTTGCTGTCGAAATTTTTCCAACCGTTTGAGGACGATATCGTATCGTACCTGTTCGAGGGGTGGGGTAAGCCGTTTCAGTTCCTGGGTAAGTAACCCAAAAGCGCGATCTCGAAGCCGTGGCATTGAAAATCCTAGTGATCTGCTAAAAGATATCTTTTCACTAGATATACCCAATTACAGAATAGAAAAAGGCAAAGTATTGTTTGCCTGAGGCGAATAAAACCTGAGCGGACATATCGATACGGCTGGCCGCCCTCGAATCTGGGTTCGATTATGAAGATTCGTTTTCGCAAGCTAGCTGAGTCAGATAGAAGGGGTCTTCAGTGACTAAAACCAGTTTTCCTTGACTATTTACCGTCCAACCTTGAGCCTCTAAAATCTGATGAGATGTCTGAGTGGGCCTCTGTTCTGACTGACTGAGTGTTGACTGAACCGATTGCTCGGTTTCAGACAGATCCCCTGGTTGTGAGAGATCATAGATATCTTCCCAAATACCCTGGCTGCTGAGGACATTGGTCGGATTTAGCGGGAGTCCGCCTCTGCCGATATGGGCAAATCGGCTTGCCCGCTGACTGCCCAACGCCTGGCAGGCTTGTTGTATCTCAGTAGATTGCGGCGTCTCTGGCAAACTGGTTAACCCTTGGTTAGGGCTGAGGTTAAGGGTCTCAATGTTGATCTCACCCGCCAGACCAAAGGCTGAGCTAGCGGTAATATCACTTTGCGGCGTGGGGGCAGGCCGGGGCCGAATGCCCAAAATACCCCGAGCCAGAATATTGACCCGGCCACCGTTGCCGGTAAAGGCGTTGGCGCTGATGTCGCTGTTCTCGTCAGGGACGGCAACGATAAAACCTTCTTCTATATCAATGCTGATGTTGCCACCATCGCCCTGGCCCTGGGCTATCCCAGCCGTTGCAGACAGCTCGCTGCCCTGGCGCAATAAAAGTACATCTTGAATCTCTAAGCCGATATTGCCCCCTGTGCTGCTAAAGGTTTCAGCCGAGATGGCAGCCCCCTCCCTCAAATAAATAGACCCGGCTCGAACGTTAATGTCTCCGCCCACCCCGGTGCCTCGACTGGTGGCAAACAAGCCGCTGCGGCCATCTCGACTCAGCACCGTGGGCGCTTCTAAAGAAACTTGCAGCTCGTAGGGGCTGATCGTATTCACCGCCAGGAAATATTGCCCAGGTTCGCTAAAGGTATAAGACAAGTAAGGATCCCGTGCGCTAATGCTTCCACCTGCCCCGAGCTGAATATTGGCCCTTGCATTGGAGGCTAATCGATTGCCCTGACTATCAAATAAGACAATGGGCTGGTTGTTTCCCTCGAGCACCCCAGTATCAATATCAAACGCAGCTCGGGTGCCTGCTGTCACCTCAAAAGAGTAATAATCTGCCGTATCGCCATCAGGATTGCCGGTCAAAGAGACATAGGGAACTCGAGTCGAAAAATCAACATTCGGATTAATGGCCTCAGGGCTATCTAGGGTAAAAAAACCGTCGAGGGCTTGGGCCAGGGCCAGGGAGTTATTCGGTTCCTGTTCTGCCAGGCTAGCGGCGGAGTCAAACGGAATGGTTTCGGGCGGTGAGACCCGATCGCTGCTGCCAGAAATGTCGATAAAGTCACCGATGGCAAGCTGTATGTTACCGGCTTCGCCCTGCCCGTTGGTCAACACCTGTAGCTGAGAGCCGTCATCCAGAGAAAGCCTCTGGGCTTGAACGGCCACATCACCGCCGTTGCCCTCAGCCCTTTGATTGACTGAGGTGCTGATACTACTGCGACTAGAGAGCCCGATCTGATTAGCGATGATCGTGATGTTACCGGCGTTTCCCTCTGCACCGGTAATGCTAAAAATGTTGCTGCTATCTAAAGACAGGCTATCTACATTAATGGCAACGCTGCCAGCGGGCCCTGGGCCAAAAGTTGCCGTGTCGATCAAGGAAAAATCTCTGAGATCAAGGGACTGCGCAGAAATCTCAATCTCTCCTCCGGTGCCGCTCTCCCCGACTTCTAAAGAGGTAAACAGTCGGCTGCGCGTCAGGGAAACCTGCCCGGAGGCCTCAATGCGAATATTGCCAGCATTTCGCCTATTGGCAAGCCCATTTACCCCATTGGCCGTTGTGATTAAGTTGGTGTTGACTAAGCGCACCGCAGGGGCTGATAAATCAATATTCCCGCCAGTCCCCTGCGCATCATAGTAGGTACTGCTGTCAAATTGGCGATCGGTGAGTTCTAAAGGGGCGGTCTCGCTTGCGATCGCAATTGCGCCTCCGGATGTGCCATAGGTTCTGATATCACCTGTATTAATCTGGCTATTCGCCTCTAGGGTGACATTCCCACCTGCATCCGCGTCTCTCCCCCGAGTGGAGTAAGAATAAGCATTAATATTATCTGTATCAATGGTTGCACCCGTTCTGAGGGTGACATTGCCGCCATTGCTCGATGTACCGCCGCTGCTCGTAGCCCCTATATTACCCGTGCGAATGGGGCCCTCTGCTGCTAGAAAAATGTTGCCCCCCGCGCCAACAGTCCCCCCCCTGTTGCTGTTACTGGACGCGCTGATCCCGCTTGTGATAATTTGATCGCCGGCCATTAGCATCACATTGCCGCCATTCCCAGCGTTTCCGCCATCCTCACTGTTGCTAGAGGCTCTGATACTCTCCTCTATTGCGATCTGCCCCGCCGCTGTTAGGAAAACGTTGCCGCTGTTGCCAACATCTCCGGTGCGGGCAGCTGCTTCTGTTCGAACCCTGCCAATCTCAATGTCACCTGCTGCCAATAGCGTGACATTGCCTCCACTGTTCGCGTTGCGAGAGATCAGCCGCTCTGCGCTGATACTGCCCCTGCTGGCGGTGAGATCAAGGTCTCCTCCATTGGTTTGAATCCGGCCTAAATTTAAGCTAGCGCCCGATAGGGAGAGATCTCGACCCGCTGTATTCAACCCGGCATTGGCATTCAGATTCAGCCCAGCTTCGAGCCTTTCCATCCGCAGCTCACCCGTCCCTTCTCCATCTGCATCTGCAATCAGCGCGATCTCACCCACGCCTGCCGCAAAGCTGAGTGGGTTGTTTCTAGACGCTTCGACCCAAATATTATCAACAGCCTGCAAGCTAAGATCCATATCCCCTGGCAGCTGTTCTAGGGCAGACTCATCAATGCTAGACGTCTGTGTAGACAGGTCATCTCCACTGCCGACTCCAGGCACAATAGTTATGCTCTCAGCCGCCAGCAGTAAGCTACCTGGGTCGCCATTTAAGCCCGTCGCATCAACGGCCCCTCTAAAAATAAGAGACGATCCTGAAATTGTGACGGCTCCGCCATCCCCGCCTTGAGGGCTGCCTTGAGCCTCAATCTCGCCCTCAAAACGGAGCACTTCATCTGCTCGAAGCATGACCTGCCCGCCATCGCCGAAGGGGCTAGACACCTCAATTTGAGCCGACTCAGTGACGGCCACCTGTGCGCCCTCTACCTCAACTTGCCCACCCGGTGCAACCAGACTGCCCGCGTGGGTCACCGTGTTGCCAAACAGCCTTACAGACTGGCCGGTATCCACCGCTAAATCACCCGCATTGTTGATATCCCCAGCACCGTACTGCAATCCTGGCGCAACGCTGAGGCTCAAAAGCGGCAGGGTTGTTGGATTAGTGGCGCTAAATTCAGTGCCATCTGAGAGGA
>JBCBZL010000015.1:0-30231 GCA_039815385.1 Cyanobacteria bacterium P01_A01_bin.114 | reverse complement strand
TTTCTCCTTTCTCTCTTTCGCTGGGGGGGGGTGGGTGGTTTCCCCCCCCCCCCCTACCCCCATACACTTTCGCTCAATGGGGGTGGGGGGGGTCGGTAAAGTCCCGCGCAGCATGTTTTATACAAGGCCGCTCCCCTCATGAATTAAAGAGTCGCAAAACGCTAGCATCAGCCCCCGCGTTCGCGAAGCTATGCCCAAGGCTTTAGCCGTACCCGCAGGATTTGCCCATAGGGCTATCGGATGGCTTATCTAATTACAAACGCCTAGCTATCCGCCCCATCCGCCGGCTTGAAGTCTAACGACGCAGAGTTCATGCAGTAGCGCTGCCCGGTTGGCTTTGGCCCATCAGGAAAAACGTGCCCCAGGTGAGCATCACAGACGGCACACAGCACCTCAGTACGGATCATAAAATGGCTAAAATCTCGCTTAGTAGCCACATTCTCTGCCTGACTAGGCTCCCAGAAACTGGGCCAGCCCGTACCTGAGTCAAATTTGGTGTCTGAGCTAAACAGCTCTGCGCCACAGCAGATACAGGTATAAGTGCCGGGTTTCTTATTATCGTGGTAAGCACCCGAAAAGGCCCGTTCGGTGCCTTTTTGACGGGTCACCTGATACTGCTCAGGGGTGAGCTGGGCCTGCCAGTCGGCGTCAGATTTTTGAAGTTTTTGAACCATTACTCGATCGATAAATTTATTTTGATCGTAGCGTAAGGTTAGGGTTCTGGGGGTGAGGTTGCCTTAGAAGACCTTTGTTATTCGACTGAGCTGTCGTAGCCGATAGCGGCGATAGGCGAGCAGGCTACCCCCAGAAAGCACAAAGGCAGCTAGGGGGGCTGCAACCGGAACCCAAGCATTCACTAAAAAGAAACCCAGACTTACGCCCGTAATGAGAGTCCCGCCCGCCAGCCCGGCTAGGCCAAAATGTGACGGGCGACGAATCAGCCAGGTCAAAGCACCACCAGCCCCTGCGCAAAGGGCAATCCAGGTGATTTCAAGCCAGTCTGGCCAGGCCCAGGGAATCGTCTGGTCATCGAGCACCGCTGTCAAAAATTGGCTCACTATGTGAGCGTGAACTTCAACGCCAGGCATTCGATAGTTATTGCCGCCCAGCAAACTGTAAGGGGTTAGATGCCGATCTGGGCTGGTATAGGCGGTGGTGCCAATCAGGACAATTTTGTCAGTGATCCAGTCAGGCTCAAACGTATTGTTAAGAACATCTGTCAGGGATACTTGTCGAGCCACGCTGCTCGGAGATCGATAGTCTAAAAAGATTTGATACCCCAGCTCATCGACTGATTGATAGCCCCCAAAGGTAGAGCCTATGGGGCTAAAAACCGTATCGCCAATCGCGATCGCATCTTCACTCTGGCCAGGGCCGATTTCAAGATCGTGCTGCTCGTAAAGGTAGTCCAGCGCAACCTGAAGGCCAAAGGAGGGAATCACCGCCCCCTCGGCATAGCTGTCTGTGTTGGCATAGAAAAGATTACGGCGAGCCTTGTTGTCAAAATCTGTGGGGAAATCGTTAAAGCCAACCTGATCGGGATGAAGTTCAGGCGGAGGTGGGATGGCGTTGCCACCGCCGTCGCCCAGCTTAGTAATGCCAATAATATTGCTGGCCTGCAGGCTTTGGGCCAGGGCTTCACGCCCCGGCTCTTGGGGGATATTGCGGTGAAGGTCGAGGCCGATGACCGATGGATTATGGTTTTGTATCGTTTCAATGGCGTCGGCGATCACCTGATCAGACGGAATCTCAGTCTGTAAACTATTCAAGTCTTGTTCAGTAATGCCGACGACCAGCAGGCGAGGATCGGGGCCAGGATCGCTGCGGTGGCTCATTAGCCAGTCATGGGTAAACAGCTCAGCGGGGACAAAGGCTCCGGCCTGGCGTAGACCCAGGGTTAGCCCAGCGGCAGTTAGGGTTGCGATCGCCACCGCCCTCAAACTCTCTTTCCAGGTTGGTTGCCACACCGTCTGTAGAGGCAAAAAGGTTTCAGGAAAGTCGTTGAGAGAGACCTCACTGGGCAGCTCATCCAACCGATCTAGATCTCTGAGCACCTCGTCTACGCTCTGGTAGCGCTGATAAAAATAATGGCGCACCATCTTCTTGATCAAGATAGCCAGGCCAGGGCTGACCTCGGCAAAATCTTGCCACCGCAGCTCTAGAGAGCCGTCTTCTTCGGGAATATCGGTGGGGACGCGACCGGTCAACGCGTGGATAGCCGTCATCCCCAGGGCAAAGACATCGCTGCTATGGCGCGGCTTGCCTGCCAGCTGCTCGCTGGGGGTGTAGCCCTGGGTGCCGATGCCGACGGTCAGATTGGTCATCTCCCCAGAGACAATCTGGGTGCGGATTTCTTTGACCGCACCAAAGTCGATCATGACCAGCTTGTTATCGCTGCGTCGCCGGATAAAGTTGTCAGGTTTAATGTCACGGTGGAGTACATGGTGCTCATGGACAAACCTGAGAATGGCCAGCCCCTCCCGCAGCAGCTGAATGGTTTTGGCTTCATCAAAGCGCCCGCCGCGCTTAATTTCATCCCGCAGGGGCTCGCCGTCGATAAACTCTTGGACTAAATAAAACTCCTGATTGTCTTCAAACGAGTCGAGCAGCCTAGGAATGCAGGAATGCTCCCCCAGTCGCTTTAGGGTATGAACTTCAGTATCAAATAACCGCCGTGCCACCTTCAGAAACGTGGCATCCTGGCTGGCTGGCTTGAGCTGTTTGACCACACACTGGGGGTCTCCAGGTCGCTGGGTATCCGTCGCAATGTAAGTTTGGCCAAACCCCCCTGCCCCCAGCACCCGAATTAATTTGTAACGCCCCGCGAGTACCTGACCTAGCATAGTCTCCAAAACTGCCGCTTAGAAGTCATTCTACCCGCTGAGCTCGAGAGAGGCGACTGGTTGGAGGGTACGGACAGAGGGGGTGAGGGGGTGAAAGGGTGAAGGGGTAATGGGTAATGGGTAGTGGGTAACGGACAGGAGCGCCAATCACCAATTACCAGTTACCAATCACCAATCACCTAATCCCTCTAATAACGAGCTGGACAGCGCTCATAGCTAAAGTAAGCGTCATCTGGGTTCTCAAACGAGAGGCCTTCGCTGAGCTGGACGTTCCAAAATCCTTCATACCGGCGGTCGTCTAGGGCGAGGATCTCAATCGTGTAGCCGCCTGCATTGGGCTGATCTGCCACATAGATCGCACCGGAGCTGGTGATGCCAAGCTCGTCGATTTTGGCGGGGCTGAGCGTGCCGTAAACGCCCTTGTAAGCGGTTTCCCAGCTGCCGTCGAGGTTTTGTAGCCAGAGATAGTCGCCGTCTGGGGTAAACGCGTAGCGAGTGCGATCGCACTCCCCTGAGGCTGACCACTCTCCCAGTAGCAAGGCGGGGTCAACTGTATCACTCTCTGCCGAAGCTGTTTGGGTTGGCTCTGGATTGGTTTCAGGAGGTGTCTCGGAGATCGTTTCAGAGGCTGTTTCGACGGTTGTTTCAGGGGAAGCGTCAGGGGCCGGCTCTCTTTCGACGGGCATGGCGGTGACCGTCAGCGTGTATGCCCCTCGACCAAACGGATTATAGGAATTAGCCACAATCATGTACTCACCTGCGGTAGGCAGATTAACCGTCAGGCTAGAGTTAGTAGAGCCTTCAATATCGTCGTTCTCGGCTAGCTTGTCGCCGTTGGGGTCAACTAAAAATAGATAGGTATCAAACTCTGAGCTGGCCAGCGTAATCGTAACTTGCTGATCCGGATCCCCGGTGAAACGATAAAGATCGTACAAACTATCATCATCGAGTCGGTTGTCGTTGACCTCTAGCTGGCCTTGTTCACTCAAAAGGGTGGTACTTTGGGCGGCACTGATCGTACTCAGCGCGACAAGGTAGCCAAGGCTGAGGGCTCCGGCCAGGGCTAACTTTGAAAGCTGCATAGACTGTCTGTTCCTCATAGCGTGACTGCCAGGCACGACGGCAAGGGCTATGGCCGCGTTAGCCGTCATGTTATTTGCGAACAAGCCGTACGGAAATATTTAAACGACCTTTTTGAATATTGCAGTTGGAGAGGGGCAAAATCCGGAAATGATGCTGTCTAAGTATGTGATCCAAATCACTCTTCGGATGCCAAGGTCTCCTTTTCCTAATGCTGAGGAAAACTGAACTAAAGGGCAAAAAAAATCCCTGCCAGTATTGGCAGGGATAAACCTAAGGATCGTGACAAACAAGCTGTAGGTTCAGCTGCCAAAGTCGGTTATAGCGTGATGGGTTGAACCGGCTCTGGACGGGTAACGTTGTCTAAGAAGTCGTTAGCGTCTGCAGCTGGGGCAATTGAGAGTGATGCGATCGCCAGCCCTGCTGCTGCTAGAGTGACCACGGTCGAAACGGAAAATGTGAAGCGTTTCATCATGACCTCCTTGAAATTAACCTCTCGAACTTTTCTAGGTGAATACTCTTAAGATGCCGCATCTGTCTGAGTCTGCTTTGAACCCTACCTGAGTCAGTGCTGAGAAGTTTCCGAGAAGAGCTAAGCACCCTATAATGTGGCTTGCTGAAAGGGGGACAAGCCAGTGCTGATTCGAGGAACGACGCAACTGCTGGGGGTGATTGGCCATCCGGTCAAACATTCGATGTCGCCAGTGATGCACAACGCTGCGATCGCAACCCTGAATCTCGACTATGTCTATCTGCCCTTCCCGATTGCACCAGAGGCTTTGGCTACGGCAATAAAAGGGTTTGAAGCGATTGGCCTGAGAGGATTCAATATCACCATCCCCCATAAGCAAACGATTATGCCGCTGTTGAACGAGGTCAGCGATGTGGCCCAGGCCATCGGTGCGGTGAATACGGTCTGGCGCAGCGAGCAGGGTTGGTGTGGCACCAATACAGACGCCGTGGGCTTTTTAGCCCCGCTCAAAACCTGCCCGCTTAACTGGGAGCACTCCCCTGCCGTGATTTTAGGAAACGGGGGGGCCGCGCGGGCAGTGGTGGCGGCCTGCCATCAGCTAGGCTGCCCCGAGATTTGGGTGGTAGGGCGCAGCGCCGACAAGCTCAATGCGTTTCTACAAAGCTGGCAGACTTCTGGGCTTCAGCCTAATTTGCAGGCTATCCCGTGGTCAGCCCTCGATCAGATTTTGCCCCAGGCCAAACTCGTGGTGAACTCAACCCCAGTCGGGATGAGTCCTCAAATTCAGGCATCACCGCTGAGTGTAGAGCAGATGGTAAAGCTGCCCAAAGAGGCCATTGTCTACGATTTGATCTACACACCGCGCCCCACTCAGTTTCTTAAGCAAGCAGAGGCATTGGGGTTGACGACCTTCGATGGGCTAGAAATGCTGGTGCAGCAGGGGGCGGCAGCGCTGGAGATTTGGATTGATCAACCCGCCCCGGTTGAGGTGATGCGGGAGGCGTTGATGGGGGAAGTGGGGGAATAGTGGGAAAGGCGCTAGCGTAGCCATGCCCGAAGGGCTATAGGGCGAAAGGCGAAAGGCGAAAGGCGAAAGGCGAAGGGCGAAGGGCGCTAGCGTAGCCATGCCCCTTGGGCTATAGGGCGAAAGGGTTAATGGAGAAGCGTCGCATGAAACGCCTGTACAGGGAAAGGGTGTAGGGGCTGGCCTTGTGCCTGCCCTTTCAGGATGTGTTGGGTGTACGCCTGACGGTTACACTGATTAGGTAATCAATCATTCACCTAAATCAAGAGAAGGTTAGTCCAATGAGGATTCGAGCTGCCATTGTGGCCTTTTTAGTGGGTCTAATCGGCTTGCTGAGCTGTATAACCGCTGCCCCGACCTACGCTCTAACTCAAATTGATCTGCAAGATCTTGACTATAAAACTTGCCCTGCTGAGTACTCAGATGGAATTGTGGGGGCGGGCAGTATGGTCGAGGCGACTTGCTACCTGGTTACGGGTAAAGCGATCAATCAATCGGGTAGACCGGTTCTCAATGCAGATATCTTTGGTTTTATCTACGATGCCAATAACGACTCAGTGATGCGCAATCGTACTCGACTTGGCTCGATCGACTATGTGCCTCCGGGTGAAAGCGACTTTGAGTTGAGAATTTCAGTGGCATCAAATCAACCGCCGCCGCTCAAGCTCAAAAATTTCAAAGCGTCCGGGTTTGCAGGGAAAGTAAGACGCTAGATATTGTCACCAACCTGATACAAAGACCTGATACAAAACCTTATGCAGGCAAAATATTTTGCAGGCAAAACAAAAACGCGTGGCGGCCCCAAAGCACCCTACGCGTTTTTGCTATCAAAATAGAACTGGCTAGACTCTTTTATGTTCTTACCGCCAAAGTGTTTAGAACGAAGAGTAGCTCATAAAGCTGCCACCGCTATTGTAGGCAACATAAGCAACCTGGGCCAGCGCCCGCGAGAGAAACTGCAGCACGATGAACGCTAAAATCGGTGACAAATCAATGCCGCCGATGGCGGGTATGATAGACCGAAAAAGATTTAGATAGGGGTCTGTCACCTGGCTTAATGCAGACAGGAGGGGGTTGCTCCAGTCAAGGTTAGGAAACCAGCTGAGCAAAATCCTAATGATGAGCAAGACGAGATAAATGCTAATAAACTGGGCAAGTGTTTGGGCCAATAGTTGAAGCATGATGGTCTATATGAGCAAAGGTTGCAAGCTAGATGGGTTACCCGCACCACGTCCAGTTTGAAAACTTGAGGCTTTCTCTGAAGTAAACGATCGGTCTATCCCATGGGGCAAACCGCAGGTCGCAAACCACAGGTCTGGATATGGCCAAGGTTTAGATAAAGTGTAACGGATGAATTCCCTTTCTTTGTCAATCCCCCATCCTTTCTAAAGGATTAATTCTAAAGGATTAATCTTAAAGCGTCGGGGCTCGCTTACGAATCTGTCAGGTTAGACGGGTCATAGGTTGAAATCACCTCAGGGTGACCATTAACCGTGCCGAGCTGCTGACGAACATCCTCAATAGCGGTGTTGAGCTGGGCAATTTTGTCTTCTAACCCTCGGCGTGCAATTTCCATTTGCTCTTCGGTTGTGGCTTCCGCTAGGTTGCGCTTGAGGTTATCTGACACTGAGAGCCTGCCAAAATCGTCTTCTTCGTCTGTAGAGGGCTGCTGGAGTCGAGCGGCTGCCAAGGCCCCAATCACACCTCCTAAGACACCCCCAACCAGGGTGCCTAACAAAAAACCACTGCCAAAGTTGTCTGGTTGACTCATAGATCTACACCGACAATTGCCGGTTTTTGGACTGCCGTTTTACTACTTTTGAAATTTTCTGAAATTTTCCGAAATTCTATAGTTTGGATCTTATCCCTGGATTCTATCTACCTGGATCCTATCTACATAGAGTACAGCGGGACTCGATGACTGCGCTAGGGGTCTGTCAGCGTCCTTCTCACTGTGTGTCCTCTCTGCTTTGCCACATCCGGCTACTCGATTTTTTCCCGTAGGGCAAATTATCGGTCTGAAGGCTCAAGTGTCAAAGGTGCGATCGCCAGCATCTCCCAAACCTGGAACGATATAGCCGTTTTCGTCCAAGGTTTCGTCAATTGCAGCGGTGTAGATGGTGAGCTTAGGATAAGCCTCTGCCAGTTTTTGCAGCGCAGGCGCTGCCGCCAAGATGCAGACAATTCTAACCAGGGCCGGGTCGATGCCTCGCTGGGTTAGCTCTGCCATGGTAGCCATGATCGTGCCGCCGGTCGCCAGCATCGGCTCACTGATTAGCACACGAGTTTGAGGATCAAGCTGCGCGGGCAGCTTATTGAGATAGCAGGTGGCTTCCAGGGTTTCTTCATTGCGTACAAAGCCGAGGTGATATACCGAAGCGTTGGGGAGCGCTGCTTGAACGCCCTCCATTAGGGCTAGCCCGGCCCGCAAGATTGGCAGCGCGATGATCGGCACCGCTGGGTTGACAAAGGTGGCAGGGCAAGGGGCAAGGGGCGTTTCAATCGTAGTATCGAGGGTGGGTAGCCAGTCTCGTACAGCTTCGTAGGTGAGCCAGCGCCCCAACTCTGTCATGGCGCTGCGAAACACTCCAGACGGAGTGCCAGCGTCACGGACAACCCCTAACCAGTGTTTAATCAAAGGGTGGGGCGGGACATAAATCCGCATTTGCAGGGCCATAGGTATTAAGGTCAGCCGCCAATATCAGCTGTATGACGAGGATCTAGCGCCCGGTTCAACGCCTAAACTGGCATAAACCTGGCATAAAGCTGGCATAAGCATAGCGGGCGACCTGCTGTTAACACAAGCCGCCGACCCCGCCCGACACAGCGGTCAAGCCTATGCTTTGTGTTGTGTTGATATAGCGCCGTTAACTAAAGCTGAAACGGGTTAGAGCCTGAGCGCGCTCGCGCTCGGCTGCTAGCCTGGTCTAGTGTGCCAGTTCAGTGTGACACTTATCTGCCATAACGTGTTGACATGCTGTGTTAACAAGGTTAGACCCAGCGCACTCAGCCTAAGACGGCGTGGTGTGACGATCGCGCCCGATGCTGGCCTAGCCCTGAGACTGTGGCCTAATACAGTAAAACGCCTCAACCGCTTAAGGCTAGGGCGTTTCGAGCTTTTAGGATGTTTGACAAGTTGCCGCACCCGCAACTACTCGAAGCGTCAAAAGGCTTTTAGAGCAGTTGCCCTGGCTTTGGCTCAGGTTCGTTGGACTAAGAGTGGACTAAATGCAGGTTGCTGAGCTATGCCGGTTTAGTGTGCCAGTTGGTGACCCTAGTCAGTGAGATAGTGCAAGCGTATTATCAGGCGGGGTGTTAGTTAGTGGTCAGGGTCGAGTTGTCCTTGAGCATCATTAGCCGATAGTGGCATTTGGTGTGTAGCGGGTGACCTATCTATTATATCGGCGTAGACCTGTGCAGTGCCTATGTGCGTGCTAATGTCGGAACATCCCTGTAAGAGTTCGTATTGATGCAAGTTATTGCCAACGTAGGCGGCAAACGCTACGTATTAAACACTCTGCGTAAAGACCGTATTTGCGCGTGTTAGAGTCCTGTGCTGCTTCGGGGGACTACAGCCTCGAACTCGAAGCCTTGGAAAACCCGCTCGAAAGTGTAGCCGCATCGGAGATGACCACAACGAGCGAGTGGCTTGACATGAAAGGCACCACCCTGACCGAGAAGCAAAAGGCGCTGTTCACTCGCAAAGCCAGCGACCTGTACAAAGCTAAATACGGCCAAAAGCCCCGTATTATAAGTCGTGCTAACGATCAGGGTCATTTTAATGTTCGGGCAAATGGCTTTCTGCTGTCGCAACACGAAGGCTTGCTAGAAGAAGCTCTTAGCTATGCCTATCAGCGCACTCGGCCCTAATGCGCTTAGCTACGGACGGACCTGATCCCATTCTTTGACCGGCAGACCGATATCTGCAAAGTCCATGACGTACGACCCACCCGGCAGGATCACTTCCCAGTGCAGGTGAGCCCCCCGCGACGAGCCGCTGTTACCTTGCTCACCCAAGGGCTGACCAGCTGTGACCTGATGGCCAGCATTGACAAAAACACTTGAAAGGTGGGCATAACGCGACTCAGCCCCGTCTGGATGCTGCAAGTAAACCCTATTGCCATGGCCACCACCACAGCTTGCGTCAGGGGTAAACGGGCTACAGGTGGTAACGGTGCTGGTAACAGTGCCCGCCTTGGCCGCGTAGATGGTTACGCCCGGCCCGTCACCACCGTCGATATCAATGCCCCGGTGTGCCCGCCCGTTGCGGTTAGGGCTCGGAACGCTGGTCACAACGCCGTCGATGGGCCACTGCCAGCCCTGCTCGCTGGGCGTGCCTTGGATGCCGGGCGTCTCGGTGTCGCTAGGCTGGTCTAGCACGGGGCTCAGGTCTAGCGCTTCCACCGGACTAAAGACCCCCAGAATAGTGGTGTTAGTGCGAGCGTCATGCTCTATGCGATCGACCAACCAGATACGGCTAAAGGCTTTAGGGATGCCCTCGGTTCGGATGGCGCTAAGCGGTCTTAAGGCCAAGCTCTCGGCACTGAGCGGCATGGTGAAGCTCGATGGCAGACCTTTGACTCGCTTGGTTCTAGCCCGCGATCGCTGGCTCAACACTTTGCTTTTAGGCGTCTGTGAGCCTGTCGCTGTCGGGGCTACTGCGCCTGTTATCGCCTCGTCTGGTGCCAGGTTAGGCACATCTTGAGCGATCTTGCCAGTCAGTGGGTCAATGCTGGCCTTTGCCTCGGCCTGTAGCAGGCTTGAGTCGTTGTCTGGTGCTTGATAGTCATCGAGCGCGGTAACGGCCCGATCTGTCACCGACCACCCCAGCAGGTTAACCCCTGGCTTCAAAACCAGCCTAGAGTCTTGCACATGATCGAGCGAGTCTACGACCAGCACGCCGTTAAGCTCGCCCAGCCACAAGCCCGCCTCTTTCGCCTCGCGCTGTAGCAAAGCGTAGTCAGACTCAGCGCCTTGCTCTAAATGCTCATAAGCCGGGTCAATGCTCGCCCGGTAGTCAAGTGCTACACCAGCATTAGCAGCTAACTGCTCGGCCACGGCGCTGAGAGTTGTGCCTGAAAAGCTGCGAGTCTTGCGCCGCTTAGCCATGACCCAGCGCACGCCTTGGCCTATAAGCACGGTCTGTCCCTGGTTGTTGGCCTCGGTGCCTGTATGGTAGAAGCTAAAGAGCGTTTCACCAATGCTGACGTGCAGCCGGTTGCCCTTAATGACTTGCCCGGTGCCGGTGCTTGGTACAGCGCTGCTTGCGGCGGTCGTAGCCCCCGAGCCCGCGTTAGGCTCAGCGCTGGCCGTGGGCAGCTCGGTTAGATAGTCGTTAGCGTAGCCTGTGATCAGCGTGCCAATATCGACGCCTGGCACAGAGCTGCCATAGGTTTTGTCACCGTTGACGATCGCCCGTGCGTCGTAGAAGTTGCGTCGGGTGCCGCCGATGTACCGGCCCAGCTCGCGGCCTGTAAACGTGCCGTCTCGCATCCCGACGACCAAGATCTGCAAGGCTAGCTCAGGCTCGGTGGCTCGCTCGGGGTTGCTGACTAGATCAACGCCTAAGCGCCGAGACCAGTCGGTGTAGTTTCTGCGCCCCGTGATCTGCACCAAGCCCCGCCCTTTGAACCTTGGCCCGTCACCGGGCTGGGTGTTGCCTAGGTCGTCCACACGGCCTTCGTATGCCGAGCCGTCGGCGTATTCTTCTAGCGTGGCGAAGTTATCCGACTCATGCCGCGCTGTAGCCAGAATATAAGCGATCTGAGCTGGGTCACTAACGCCATAGGTCGCACAGGCTCGGATAATGTCGCTCGGCCCCGGCACTGGCCCCGAACTCGGCGGTGCCGCGGCGATCGCACCGGGCGTAACAGGTGGAGTTGGCTGGGTTTGAACGGGCGTGCCCACGATACCACCCTGAGCAAGACTGTGCTCGACCATGCGAGACGAGATCGCGCCCTGGGGGTCGGCCAGGGTCAGGCGGACTGTGGTGCTTTTATCGTTCTGGCCCAAGACCAGCTTGCAGTCGAGCACTTGGCGACCGCTGGCCCATTTCTCGGGATAGCCCTCTAGGCGAGCTTCGATATACATGGCTTAGTGTCTCTAAGTTTGCTGTGATGCTAGGGCTAGGTCTCGGCTCTGATGTTTTCAACCCAGTCCGATAGCGGAGTTAGATAGCGCTGTTCAACTGCGTAGTCTGTGCCCTGGCTACATAGAGCGGGCCTTTGCACCCATAGCCGCTTATCAGCGTGGCAGAGCCGTGCCTCACCACTGTCTCGGTTGATAAGTGCGATCGCATGAACGGGCACAGCTGGCATAGACCCTTGACTGAGCTTCAGCGCTTGGTCGCAGAGCCAGCGCTTAGCGTCCCATTTCTCGACGCAGCCGATATGCACCGGGTCGTAGCGAAATGCAGCGCCAGTCAGTGCCTTGACTTCAAGGTTGAACCGGCCTAAACCGCTCCGGACAACCAAGTCGAGCTGATACGGTCGGAGATAGGCTTTGTCGGGATATTTGGCCCAAAAGGCTAGCTCGTCGGCGGGTGTACGGGGCGCGGCGAATATCTGCTTGGGCTGATAAGCTCTGAGCCCCTGGGCGGTCAGGGCGGCTGCTAAAGCAGCTTCCCAAGCTTGGCCGTGGGCAAGGTCATAGCCTTGGGCAGTCTGGCCGATGAGTGAGGTGTTAAGCAGCATCGGGCTCAGCCTCAGGACGGACTTGAGCGGCGCTGAGCAGATGAGGGCGGGCTAGGGCAGTGCTGACAGGCTCAGCCTCAGAGCAGACCATTTCGCCGAGCATGGCGCGTATACGGCGGTCAGTAGCGGCATTGAAGTCGGCGTCACTGACGGGCTCGGGGTGGGCTTGAGCAGTGCTGGGCGGCTCGGTGTCAGGGTCAAGACCGGGTAAGCCGTGTCGGATGGCGTATTGCTTGCTTCCGATGCTGAGCAGCCAGCCACCGGGGACGCGGGTTAAGCGGGGCTCAGGCTGGGTGTTAGCGGCTTCTAGGCGGGCTTGCAGGGCACATAGGCCATAGGTCAGGGTGGTAGACAGGGCACAGCTGAAGCTGGTGCCTTCCAAGGCTGCAAGGGCTTTGATGTCGGCGTGCTGGGTGCGTGAGAGTCTAATGCTGGTCGGGACGGCCATAGATGTAGCTATATGCGACTACATTTACGGCGTGTCAGCGGGGGTGTGGTGGTGGTGGAAGAAGAAGAAGATCCCTAACGCGGTGCCAGCCTGTCCACCCCTGTCCACCCCCTGTCCATAGCAAAATGGCCCCACCTGTGGACAGGTTTAGCCTTTGCTGTGAAAGGGTTTCAGCTGCTGTCCACCCCGGTCACAGCAAAAATGCAAAGACTTTTGAAATGCTGTTTTTCTAAACTTTTACAGAAAAAAGACGGAAAAGGGTGGACAGTGCGCTTGAAACCTCTGATGTATATGGCTTTAACCCGGTCACAGCAGAAAATGCCATGGGTGGACAGCTAAGCCCAAACCTCTCCTGGAAACCTTGCAGTTATTGAGTTCCAGGGCAGCCACCCCTGTCCACCCCGCCGCCTATTTTGCTATGGACAGGGGGTGGACAGGCACCTAACAATAAAACCCGGCCTCGCGCGAGGCCGGGTTCGTTCTTGCATTCCTCTTATCAGCAAGAGCGGCTAGATCGGTGAAATGGCTCTGGTCAGGTCGCGTTCTGTAACCACAGCCCACTGAGCCGAACCCCTGTCTACTTCATCAGGAACATAACCACTCACACGCTGACCCCTGAGCCTGACGCGAGCCCTACTGTAACCGAGTGCCTTCATAGCTTCGGCTATCTTTTTGGTGGAAACATCCGAGTCAACACTGAGGCCGACAGCTTTTAGCGCCACAGTCGGCTTAATAAGCAGGGATGTGCCAGGTTCTTTCGTGGTTTCCAGCAGGCTCAGTGCATCTTCTAGACAGTCTTGCACAGGGCTGGATACGGCAAACTCGCGGTTACGTAGCTCACTGGCAGCTTGCATAAGCTCGTCTGAATACCACTTATAGCCTTGGTTGTACAGAAACATAGCCATTTGCCAAATGCGATCGCGTTCCTGCTGGACAAGCTCAGTGGGGATAGTTCTATGACCTAACTCTATGAGCCAGAACCGCCTAGACCCCGTGGCATCCTTCAAAAAGGCATCATCGTTAGTCGTGCCCGCAAAAACAGTGCGTCGTGGAAGAACAGTTTCATCCTCTTGATATTTCTTGATCAGCCGGTCTCGGGTTTCAGTTATGAACGCCTTCAAGTGATCCGCATCGCGCTTTTTAATGATGCCACCTATCTCACCCATTTCCGCAACCCATGCGGACTGCATAAGACGCACGGTGTCATTGGTGCTCTGGTGGCCGTGTAGCGTTGTAAACCAAGCCCCACCCAGCACTGAGAAAAACGTGGTCTTACGGGCACCCTGCCGCCCTACCAGCACCAAGGCATTATCGACCTTACAACCTGGCTGCACGACCCGCGCCACAGCCGCTATGAGCCAGCGAGATAACATCTTTTGACTAAGTTCATCACCCGCCCCTAGATAGCACTCAGCCAGAGAGTTCCACCAAGCCCAGTCATCCGGCTTAGGCTCCCATTTGACCATCTGCTGCTGACGGGTCTTAGGATCATAGCGCTGTTGCTCCACCAAGTCTTTTAGATAGTCAGACACTGGATCAAAAGTCTCACCGACATTGCCTACCCAGCGCTGCACCTCCTTAGGCCCACCCTTGAACGGAATATCTAGCAGACACTCAAGCTTGTAAATGAGCCCATTCAGGGTGTAAGCCTCACCCCCTAGCTCGTATAAGCCTGAGCGAATGTTTAGCTTGGCGTGGCTGGCATAAATATTGCGGAAAACCTTTGCCCATAGCCAGTTACGGTCTTGCCTTTCCTGTAAGATGAAGCTCTTAGCGGCTCTCAGCGCCGCTCTTGTCTCGCGCTGATCTCGGTTACATTCACTGTAGCGCTCGGTGCCAAGGATCTGACCTGCGTAAAGCCTGACCAACTCTAGGGCATTATTCGGGCCAGGATCATCTAAGTCTGTGCCCTTGAGAGCTTTAGCCCTCCTAGGGCTTAGCTCGTCGGCTGGCTGTGACACTGTAATGTTGTCACCGACCACTTTGGTCGATGCGCTCTGTTCTTGTCTGGTTGTTTGTGCTAACATATTTTTAGAGTTGCGCCCACTCAGGGGCGTCTTAATAAAGTTTTCTGAGATGCCCCGCCAGTTGTCGCTAGCGGGGCTTTTTATTTGGTCAGTGCAGCTCAATGCGCCACAGGTCGGTGCCAGGATAGAGCCACACAAGAGCAATAAGATCGCCGCACTCGTAACAGACTCGGATCTGGCCGTCGGCCTCGCGCTTACAGTAGCTCCACGTCCAAACCGTAGGCATGGTGTAACGCTCTCTACACTTTGCGTCAAGCTCGGGGTCGTATCTCAGCAGTTTTGGTTTGATGCGTGTTGGCATGTCGGTTCTCCGCTCTAGCTTTGGGTCGTCTACAGGTTTGTTATGGTCTTAGTCTGTTGGTCTGCTACACCGGGGCGGCAGTGGCCTTTAGCCTGGCCTCTAGCCGCGCGATCGCAGCTTCTACGTCTTGAGTGCTGCTAAATAGTTGAGCCTCTAAGCACGCTTGGACGGCGGCTGAGCGGTTGCCCCGATAGCGCTCGCTTGCCAGCCTATCTAGCTGCTCAAGAGTTGTTGTTTTCACACGGACACTGATAGGTTTCATTAGCCCTCTCTCCCGTCTTACGTTGCGTCATACACCATTAAAGTGTATCACCGAGACAGTCTTTTGCGATCGCTGAAGCTCATTTCTGATAGGCATTTCAACCCGATATTTGTGTTAACAACTTATCAACACATCGGCCTTGCTTCTGTTGTGTTGATATAACCTTTGAAACTTGTCGAGTCACGATGCAATACACGTTCTCTCTTGCCTACTACCCGCTATTAACACAACATCAACCAGGCTCGATGTTATCCGCCAAGGCCGGGTTTGCGGTTGATGCACTCAAGCCGGATAACAGGCCCCATGCCCGCGTTGGGCACCGTGCGATCGAAAACAACTTTAGCGTGTGCCCACGCTCGGATCAGGTTCAAAACCAACCGCCACATTCTGAGCAGCGTCAGAAACAACATAGACCAACCCGGCTGCATGGCGAGCTAGCTGTCTGCTTGCGGGTTCAAGTTCCATTCAAGACTGGGGCCGTCGCCCCGTATCGCGCCTAGTCCGTGTTCTATCACTAAGTCTACGAACATAGCCCGGATCTCAGCGGCAGGAACACCCTTTAGCGCCCACACGCCCTGCACTACCCCCCGTGCAGTGACCCAGCCCTTAGCTCGGCTGTAGTCCACGATCGCGGCTAAGTCATCAGGCATCGCTGTCTTAGCACGCGGGCTCTGCTGCTGGGTCGTCGCGGGCACAGACTCGGCCCTGACACTTCGAGCTTGCTGGGTAGCCGCCACAGCGGGCACAGACCCTCTGCTTTCAAGCTCCGAGCCATCGACACCCACTGGCATCCATCGCCCGCCGACATAAGCGATCCGCTCCGCACTAAAGCCGCTGGTTGGCTCGGTTACGGGAAAGTTGTTGCTGATCTGCGCGTAAAGCTCAGCATTAAAGCTCAGGGCCGAGCTTTGCCACTCAACACTGTGACCCGGTGCGATCGCAACGAGCACCAGAGCCAGCTTTTTGACGGCCAGGGCGTCTTTAACCAGACCGCTAGCCACAAACTCGGGGGCGATAGTCCATATCGCCTTACGCCGCTTAATGCCGGTGCTGCTCAAGGTGCTTATTTTGTCTGCAATGACACTCATCAACGGGCCTAGTGCCTGAGCATGGGCATTGCTTTTGCTGCCCAAATAGGCCAGCTCATCAACCACCAGGATGCTGTTCTCAGTGACATAGAAGCGATGCACCAGCTCAATAGCGTCGGTTATGCACACTCCGGCCTCGTAGCTATCAAGTGAGCTAATATCAGCCGTTACCGAGTCTGTGGCGTGCTGCCAGTAACGACCATCTTCGCCACCATAGCTCGCCAGGTTGATATGAAATACGTTCGTGCCTTGCGCGGCCAGCTCAGCACTGGCTACAGCGGCTAAATAGCTTTTGCCTGTGCGCTGTGCCCCGAAGATCGCCTTAGACTCAAACGGGCTGCTGAGCAGGGTTTCAAGCGCGTTGACAGCCCGCCGGTGGCGATCTGGGCCGGGCTTAGGTTGCTGTAATGCAGTCGTAGCATGCTTTACAGCCTGGGCCTGCGAAATGGCGGCGGTGTGACCGCTAGGTGCCACGGCCTCAACATTCACAATATCTAACCTAGCCCGAGCGCCGACCATTGGCCGGGCAGGCTCGGGCTCTAGGGCCGGTAGCTTAGCACTGACGGCCCTGGGCAAGGCTGCGATCGCGTCGTCGAAAAAGCTCATCTCAAGCGCTTCCCCCACCAGCTCGGGGAAGTTGAGCACGTCTTGATGTGCTGCGATCAGGTGATCAACGAGGTTGGTCAACACATGCTCGAATAGTTCGGGTTCCATGCCCTCGGCCAGCTCAGTGAGCTTATGGCCTTGGAAGTTGGTCAGATAAAACAGTGCCTTGTCTTCGGGTTCTAGATAGTGGTGCGGCTGTGTAGCTAGGCCACTCCCCCTGTCCTGGCCCAGGCTACGGGCTGCGATCGCACCCAAGTCATCGTCGAGACCTGGCAGCGGCTTAAGCTTGCCGGTGCGTTGGTTCTCGCTAAGGACTGCCCCGGCATAGGTCACTAAGCCGACCACGAGCGGGATAACCGGCCCTGAGCTGGCTACACAGCCAACGCCCGCTAGCGCGCTCAGGATAAGCCCCGAGCCCTTGGCCAGCTGGTGAAACTGCCCAAGCTGCTTGCCCTTGCTGCGTAGCTGACGGGCGGGGCGGATGAATGCATTCTTGTAAGTCATGATGCTGCCTGCTGGTGGTGTCTGGTCTGGCCTAAGGCCAATGGTCAGAGCTTTGATAGCCCTGAGCATTAGCTTTATTTGCGGTCTGAGCGGATATCGTCTGAAAGCTTCTCAAAGATCTCGAAACCAGCGATGGTTAGGAACCCATACACTAGGTTGATGGCCCATGCACCCGAGCCCGCAAAGCTGCCGACGAAAGCGCCTATTTCCAGCCCGTAGAGCACCAGCACAGCAAAGAACGTGCCGACCACGCTGCCAGTGCCTTGCATGTTGTGCTGTTTGGCCTTGACCTGAGCCACAGCTAGCGCTTTAGGGTCAGCCTTGACTGCCTTGATGCTGTTGGCCTGGTTGAACTCGGCTAAGGTTTGACCCACTGGCTTGGTGCGGAAAATGAGCCCCTCAAAGCGCTGGATAGTTGCGGCAATAATGACGGCCAATGCTAGGACGGCAGGCTCGCTCCAAACCGTCCAATACGAGCTTTCAACCCTGCCTCTGACCCAATAGGGCAACCAGGTGAAATAGCGCTGCAACACAGCCCGTTGAAGGTTAGGCAATGGGTTTAAGCGGCCTAGTTCAGCTCCGTCATTAACGTACGGCTTTGGCACAAAACGTTTAGAGCGTTTGACCTGCTCGGTGTATTCCCCTGGCTGAAGGGCACCGGGCACAGCGATAAAGACTGTCTCAATGCTCAGGGCTGCACAGTAGCAGGTCATGATCGTGGCGACGATGCCGAAGCCTTTGACACTACTCAGGTGCCTGTAAGCCCGCTGCGAGGCACGTAGCGGGGCCATGGCTAGGCCGACAAGCGCGTGCTCATCGCGGATCAGATCGGGCTCGGTCTGCGTAGGTTGCGTAGTCTGCGTGGTCTGGGGCTTCTTTTTTGAGCGTTTCCAGGTCTGCGTCATAGTCTTGTCCAGATAAGGTTTAAGCAGAGTAGAGCTAGCCCTAGGGCTAGCTCTGGCGTTTTAGTCCTGACAGTTTTTAGGCAACCAAGTGAAATAACCATCGGGCTCGATATAGCCGATAACCCGCTGGTTTTTGTCGGCTACGTTGACCGGCTCGGACTTGGCAAAAGGCGCGGTATCAAAGCTGGGGGGCTGCTCTGGGTCACACACGTAGTCGGTCAGGGTCACCGAGTCGTATAAGTTGGTGTGGTTGTCAATGGCAGCTTGAGTCTTCTCTGCGTCACGCTTTATCTCAGCTAGGGCCGCTTGATGCTGGGCTATCCTGGCTCGGCTAGAGTCCCAGCGTTTTATCGCGTTGTTGATGTTAGTCGCTGACCAGGCGGTGTTGATGAGCACCACAGCGATCCAAGCGCCGTGAGTCTTGTAGTTCAGGGGCTTGACCTGCATGGCTCAGATCCCCCGCTAAGTTGGCTGCGATCGCGGTGATAAGCCCGAGGGTCAGCGGGAAGTTGAGTTCGTCTGATAGGCTATCGAGCAGGCTAGCCTGTTGACAGTCCAGCTCTAGGCCATTAGCTTCTAAGGCGACGCTGAGATATTCACACTCGCCCAGGTCGAGCTGGGAATACAGACACTCGCTGAGTGCCGTCATGATGGCAGCACGAGTTACAATAGAAATGCCTTCCCACGCTGGGCCGTAAGCGGTGGAGATGGCCCGGACAGCTGGGCTGTCAGCGTAGGCGGTGAAGGGTTTCAAATATGACATATTAGTGACGAGTCCTTAATAACTGCTTAGTGGTGGTTAGGTCCGGTAACGGGCTGGTTGGGCTCATTCAAAGGCTCAGTGCTGTCTTGCCGGACTGCTGGGCCTTTGGCATGTCTGGGGCTAGAGAAGCCCTGCTAGGTCGTCTAGCTCGACGCTCGCTGGTTGGTTGGGCGAGGCCGGGGCTAAACCTGCTGGCTGTTGAGGCCGAGCGCCAATGATGTCAACGACTTGGGCGTAAACATCCCGCTCAGTTGCAGCCCGTTGGATGATGGCGTTGATGTCGTCGGTGCCGTAGCTTTCGCCTAGCGTTTCTAGACGGGCTATGGTGGCAGGTGAAAGGCTGATACGCATGGTTTCAAAGTCCTAATGATGTGTTTGATGCAAGGGCAGAGTCAGTCCCCCTGAGACTGACTCTGGTGGACTCAGGCAGCGACTTGGGCCGCTAACAAGCTTGCCAGTTTGCAAAGGCCACGGGCATTGATAAAAACCGGATCAGACGCAATGGTCACGCCCTTAGCAGCCAGGGCTTGACCCAAACCAGGTAAAAGGCAACCGCCGCCGATAGCAAACCGGCTGGCCGCGTCAGCCTCATGACGACGCCCGCTTGCCAGGGCGTCTTTAACCACCGAGCCTGCCCAGGTTTTAAGCGCTGCTTTGTAGACAGCTTCGAGACTGAAACCGGTCGAGCCATAAACTAAGCTGCCGTCCTCAAGAGCTTTACGGACAACGGCGCGATCGCCTTCACGGTGTAGCTGGCTGATAACCTGCGGGTCGCGGGCGATGCTGTCGATCAAGTCTTCAACGCCACCAGACCTTACGGCCCGGTCGATCAGTCGCCCTTTAGAACCGAAAATGGTCGTGATGGTCGTGCCGTTGCCCAGGTCGTACAGCAGGGTCTTAGCGCTGGTTAGACCCCCCGCGACGATGGCCCCGGCACCCTCGTTAACGACCTTCAGCACGCGGATGTTTACAACGACGGGCGCGTCATGGCGGTTGAACTGTACGCGGTGAGCCCCCTGCAATGCCTGGGTCAGGCCTTCAGCGTCTTCGTGGCTGTGATGGATAGAAGCCACCAGATCAAGGGGCCACTCGGCTTGGTGGGGCAGATGGCTCAAGGCACCTAGCAGCATCTCTAGACCTGTGTTGACTTTGGCTGTATCGTCGTCCGACACGCGGGTTAAGCCAACGGGGGCTTGCTCATGGGCCACTTCACCGACCAGAAAAGCCCGGCCTGTTAGCGAAGGCCTGTCCCCTTCTACATAGCGGAAATAGCCTTCAGAAGGGCGATCAAGGCGGGGTTGGTCAGTGACTTCCAGTAAATAGCTGGGTGTACGCAGGGTTAGATCGCCTAAAACGAGCTTAGTGCTGGCGTTTCCTACGTCTAGACCGGTGGGGATGGGTGAGTTCATGTTCAAGGCTCGATAAGAATAAAGGGGCTGGTAGCTTCTGCCATTTCCTGCCACTACGGTGTTCCAAACTGGCAGAAGTTGGCACAATGGCAGGCTTAATGGGCTAAATACAGGCCGAGCTGGCACAAGCTGCCCGGTTCTGGCAAGGGGGTGCCAAACGCTGCCCGACGCTGCCATCCTAACAGGAATGAACCTTTATCGGTGTAAAAAAGGTGTAAATACGTGTAAATATCGGTGTGACCCTAGCTATGGCTTAGGCTATAAACGCAGGATGTAGGCGGGTTATGGCGACTAGGTTTTCAATATCGCTGCCAGATGCGATCGCAGAGGCGTTAGAGCAGTGGGCTGAGGAAGAGGGGCGTAACCGGGGCAACTTGGTTTCGTTCTTGGTTGAGCAGGCAGTCAGGCAGAAATATCCGGCGCAGTTCCCACCACGCAGCAAGCCAGACGACAAGACTTAAAGCTGTAGAGGCTGTAGATGCCGGTGTAGATGAGGCATCTACAAGCTAAACTGGCATCTACAGCCCCAACGCCTGCTATATAAGGATGTTGGTGTTGTAGAGGTTGTAGATGTAGAGGTTGTAGATGCTGTAGCTGCCCGGTTTCTCGTAGGGGGTTTCCTCCACATCTACATCTACAGACCCTTGCGTTAGCCCAGGGCAGTGTCGCTCAAGCCGCTTAACCTTGCTCAGCCTGCTCATCCTCGCCCGCCCCGATCTCGCCTAGACCTACGTCAGGCAGCTCGGGGCGGTTTATTATATGGCCGTAGGTTTCGAGCACCATGCGGCTGTCTTTGTGCCCAGCGATGTACGCCACGGCTGTCACCGGCAGACCCTGCTCGATGGCCATGCTAAGCAGCGTGTGGCGAATGGTGTGGATCTTGCGATAAGGCACATCTGCGGCCTGGAGCGCTTTTTGCCACATGACCCAGAAGTTGCACGACGCGATCGCGCACCCTCGCGGGCTCTGAAACACCAGCGCCTCGGCCTGAGGCTGCTCAGGCTGGGCCGAGGCCAGCAGAGATCGCAGCTCGGGGCTTAGAGCCAGCAGCCGGGTCGAGCCGGTTTTGGTGCTTTTGCGCACGCGCTTGTAACCGTTGCCGGTGCGATCGTGCGGCAGGGACTCAGAGACATCGAGCGTGCCCTGAGCGAGGTCAACGTGCTTCCATTGCAGCCCGATGGCCTCAGACAGCCGACAGCCGGTGAGGAACAAGAACGCTACAAACGCCGCGTAGTGCGGATAAAGCCGGGCAAAGCTGGCGATGATCGCCTGGGCCTCGGCCTGGGTGAATGGCTGAATAGGGCGCTTGTGCATCTTGCGCGGTTTGATGTCTCCGTAAGGGTTTATGGCGACATAACCCTGGCCCAGCGCCCAGCTCATGCAGCGCCGGGCCATCCGTAGCCGCTTATTAAAGGTCGAGGCTGAAATACCCGGCGCGGTTAGCCAGGTTGTCTGCCCTGGCTTAGGGCTGGCTTTGACCAGCATTCGGCGGACTCGGGCGTAATGATCGGCTTGGGTCGCAGCAGACAGCCCGAGCGTCCTAACCCAGGCGTCCCATATTTCGAGCAGCGTTTTAGGCGGGCTGGGCTTTGGCGCAGAGCTGGGGCGGTAGCAGGCCAGGGTCGGGTCAAAATGCCCCGCGAGGATATCGAGCCGGATCTGACTTGCTACCGCTTGGGCCTTGGCCAGGTCTAGCTCATCGGTGTAGCTGCCGCCCGGCACTGGGCAGAAGCTGTATCGCTGGCCTGCTACGCTGAACCGCAGCAGTATTGAGCCGTTGTTGTCTCGGGGTGTGATAGGGCGCATAGCAGCACAGAGCGAGGGTCGAGCTAGCTTTGTGCCGGGTGCGATCGCACTAGCGCCGGGGTCTAACGCGGCTTCGAGCCGGGCGTCATGGCATAAAGCTGGCATAAACCGGGCTTTGTGCCGAGGGTCGCCGGGCCAACGATCGCCGCACAGCAGGGCTTGGGGTCGTGACGCTGTGGTAAGCTAAGGCCGCATTTGCAGGGCCATAGGTATTAAGGTCAGCCGCCAATATCAGCTGTATGAAATGAATTTGAATCATCATAAGCCTTCAGGCATGAACGGGTCTAGCGGCAATATGGGGGAAGAGGCGCGATTCATCGCGCCTGCACAGAGAGGCTGAGCTGATGAGGAATGGCGCTTTTGATGCGATCGTGATTGGGGCGGGAGTTGGGGGGCTGGTGACGGCGTCTCAGCTGGCGGTCAAAGGGCTGGAGGTGCTGCTGCTGGAGAAGTATCTGATCCCCGGCGGCAGTGCAGGTTATTTTGAGCGAGACGGCTATCGGTTTGATGTGGGCGCGTCCATGATTTTTGGGTTCGGTCAGCAGGGGACGACCAATCTGCTGACCCGTGCCCTCGGCGCAGCTGGCATGTCGTTAGAAACGATCCCCGATCCGGTCCAGATTCACTATCACTTACCGGCGGGGCTCGCGCTCAAAGTTCATCGTGACTACGACCGGTTTTTGGCGGAGCTAATCCAGCAATTTCCCCACGAGGCGGCGGGTATTCGTCGGTTTTATGATGAGTGCTGGGGGGTGTTTAACTGCCTCAACCGGATCGAGCTGCTGTCCTTAGAAGAGCCGCGCTATGTGGCTCGGGTCTTTTTGCAGCAGCCGTTGGCCTGCTTGGGGCTGGCGCGGCGATTGCCGATGAATGTGGGCGCGATCGCAAACCGCTATCTCAAAGATCCGACTTTGCTCAAATTTATCGACATGGAGTGCTACTGCTGGTCTACGGTGACGGCTGAGCGAACGCCGCTGATCAATGCGGGCATGGTATTTAGCGACCGCCACTACGGCGGGGTCAACTACCCTAAAGGCGGCGTTGGGCAGATTGCCCAGACACTGGCCGACGGGTTTGAAAAGGCCGGGGGAACTTTGCAATATCGGGCGCGGGTGGTCAAGATTTTGACTGAGCAGAGCCGCGCAGTTGGGGTCGAGCTAGCGACGGGGCAGCAGTATTGGGCCAGGCGGATTGTCTCAAACGCGACTCGCTGGGATACGTTTGATCAGCTGATTGACGACGCCCTGCCTGCACAAGAAAAGCGCTGGCGAAAGCACTACGAACCCGCCCCCAGTTTTCTGAGTTTACACCTAGGCGTTGATGCGGCGGTGTTCCCAGATTCAACAGAGTGTCATCACGTCATTCTCGAAGACTGGTCTCAGCTCGAGGCCCCCGGAGGAACGCTATTTGTGTCGATTCCGACTCTGTTAGATCCCGACCTGGCTCCAGCGGGGCATCACATTGTCCACGCCTTTACGCCAAGCTGGCTGACTGACTGGCAGAAGCTATCTCCTAGAGAGTACGCAGCCAAAAAAGCAAAGGCTGCCCAGGCGCTGATTCTGCGTTTGGATAAGATTTTTCCGAGTTTGGCAAACGGGGTGCGCTATCAATCGGTGGGAACCCCCCGAACCCATCGCCGCTTTTTAGGACGCACAGCAGGCACCTATGGCCCGATTCCGCGTAGACCTTTACCGGGCCTCTTAAATATGCCGTTTAACCGGACGGCTATCAAAGGCCTTTATTGCGTTGGCGATAGTACGTTCCCAGGGCAAGGGTTAAACGCAGTCGCCTTCTCAGGGTTTGCCTGCGCCCATCGAGTCGCAGCAGATTTGGGCACAGGATTAAACGGCTAAGCTTCTCTGCACAGATGTCCATACCCGCACCCTTCGCCCTTCCCCTTTCGCCCTTCGCCCTTCCCCTTTCGCCTTTCGCCTTTCGCCCTTCACCCTTCACCCCTTAACCGCAACCAACGCCCTCAACGCCGTACTCGCATCGGCAAATCGCTCTCGATAGTTTAAGCACAGCAGCTGGTCGATAAAATCTGCCATAGGATCGCTGACGTCAGCAAAGTCGCGCCAGTTGAGCTTGCTGCCCGTGGCGCTCTGGGTCAGGGTTTTGGCTTTGGGGCCAACTAAGGCCCAAAGCAGGGCAACGCCGACCGCGTAAATGTCACTGCTAAGCGTCGGGTCGCCAATGCGCTGCTCCATCGGAATGTGGCCCCGCTGGCGCAGCAGCTCTTTGCGATGAAAGGCAGAATATTGGCTTAGATTGATCAGCAGCCGCTGAGTCATACCCAGATCTACTAAGAGCAGCTGCTGATCGTGCTGGCGGCGCAGCAGGTGGCTGATTTGGAGATCGCCGTGGATGCACTGTCGTCGGTGAAACGGCTCAAGCAGGGTTAGCAGCTCATAGGCCAGGGCGACGGGATCTACTGGGGTATGTCCAGGGGTTGCAAACGTCTCTGATAGCAGCTGCCCTTCAATAAACGGATGCACAATATAGAACGCGCCGTTATCGAGAAACACATCGACAGGGTTAGAAATTTGGCCATGCTGCGCGGTGAAGTTGAGCGATCGCAGCTCGCGCTTAAAAAATTTGCGGGCCAGAGACCACAGCTTAGGGTTGGTAATCCCCAGGTCGATTTTTTTAAGAAAGTACAGGTCGGGAACCACGGTTTCGATCTGTCGGGCTAAGAAAAGTTGATCTAGAGGGGTTTCGATCAAGCATCGACAGACCTGGTAGCGCTTGGCCAGCACCAGGCTAGAGCCGGTGGGCGCGGCCTGCGCTTTTGGCTCAGGCTGAAGTTTAGAATTGGCCGGCTCAGGCTGAAGCTTAGGATTAGCTGGCAGCGGGGGGGGCTTTGACGGCAAGCGAGACGCTAAGAGATCAAACTGGGTACGGATGCGTGCGATCGCAACGGCAAAATCACTGTCTTTAGTAATGTAATCGTTGGCCCCAAGATCAAAAGCTCGCACCATATCATCGCGATGATCTTTAGCCGTCACCATGATCACGGGTAGCTGAGTGCGCGAATATTGCTGTCGGATCTGACTGAGCATGTCCCAGCCATCTAGTTTGGGCATGACCACATCCAGCAGGACCAAATCAATTGCAGCCTGTTTTTCATGGATGAAAGCTAGAGCAGTTTGCCCGTCAGCGGCGGTCCAGACCTCATATCCTAGACGCTCTAACTGATCTTTGAAGAGCTCTCGACTGACGGCATTGTCGTCGACGACTAAAAGCCGCTGGGCCGCCGGGGTTGGAACAGGTGGCGCGGGTAAGGAAAAGTGAGGCGTTGATTCAGATAGCGCTGGCTTGGGCTGAGACGCTGTGGCCGCGGCCCCCACAAACGACGCTATTTTTTGCTGTAGACGGGGGAAGTCAATGGGCTTGGTCTCATGTTCATCACAGCCAATGGCCAAGGCCTTTTCTCGGTAGCCAGTGCCCTTTGCCGTCAGCGCAATAATGGGGACCGTCTGGGTCTGCTGATCTGCCTTAAGCTGCTGCGTAGCTTGCCAGCCGTCTAACACTGGCAGGTTCATGTCCATCAAAATTAAGTCGGGCTCATCTGTAGTGGCGAGCGACAGCCCCTGCTGACCATCCTTTGCAATCAAGACCGCATAGCCGTGCCGTCGCAGCCGTCGGCTGAGCATGTCTTGATTGAGGGCGTTATCTTCGACCAGTAAAATTTTGGGCATGGATGATCACTACGTTGGCTGATGCACAAACCTTTACTTTACAAGGCTGCCCTGAATAGCTGAAATCTTTGACAGAGAGGGGGTCTAAATACGACCTGGTCAGCGTTAAAGGTCAGCAATCTGGTCTTGTGAGTTTGATAGGTACTTTGATTTTTACAAGTTGCAGCGTTTCAGCTCAGGGCAGTTTTCTCGAAAAAAAATTTAGGGAAATTTACTCTGTGAAAACTCAAGGACATGAAACGAAAGCTTATTGAATAAATTCTGTAAATTCCACAGGGTGAAGAACCCATTCTTCTTCTCAATGGAGCTGATATTGGGCCAGTTTTAGATAGGTTTACGCAAATTTACAGAGAGGTTGATTTGGAATAGTGACAAGACCTGCGTGTTTCTTCTGAGAGAGTTCTCTAGGGTCACCCTTGTGGGCGTCCAGAGACTTTACTGCCCCTTGTTCCTTATCTATGAACGGGTGTCTGTAGAAGGGATGAGTTACTTAAAACAATCGTTGGTGTATTCACTATGTCAGTTGCCAGTATGTCAGTTGCCAGTATGTCAGTTGCCGCTTTACCTGCCGCTTCAACCTTTGACGTTGCCTACTCCGGGTTTTGCCAGCGAGAGGCCTGTAAAACTCTGAAGCTGGGCGAGATTTTACAACTGCGAAATGTCGTCACGTCTGAGCAGCTACAAAATGCCCTTGATATTCAGCGTCTAAATGGCACAAAGTCTAAGCTGGGTGAAATTTTAATGGCACAAAATCTCATCAGTCCGCTCGATCTTCAAAAAGGGCTGATGGAGCAAGCCTGGCGTAAGCATGGATTTTGGGTAATTGACTAGCGTGCTGTAGCCGCGGGTAGAACGGGTTACGGGGTTTGCTTCTCAATCGCGACGGCGGAGCAAATGCTTGACGGTCTCGACCATCTCGGTTGGGCGAAACGGTTTGGCAATGTAGGCATCGGCCCCTTGCTTCATGCCCCAATAGCGATCAAATTCTTCATTTTTAGACGAGCAAATCACGACGGGTACCGACTGGGTGCCAGGGTTAGTTTTGATCCAACGACAGAGTTCATAGCCGTTCATCTGCGGCATCACAATGTCCAAAACAACCAAGTCTGGGGGGGTGGCAAGCACTTTTTCTTGAGCTTCTGCACCATCTTTGGCCTCTAGCACGGTCATGCCGGCTTTGTGCAGGAGATCGGAGACCATTTCCCGTAGAATCGGGCTGTCATCGACAATCAAAACGGTGGTCATAGGGCGAAAGAAAAACAGGAACGATAGATGCAATATAGTTCTGATATTACCTGAGGATACCCGACTTGCCGCTAAACTTTGGCTACGTCCAGGCCAGCGTTGGTTCTACCAGAAAAACCTCAGTTTCAAAACTGAATGGGGTACGCATCTAGCGTGAGTTCTAGCATGACTCTTCTAAAACAGCCAACACAGTTTTGGGTTGGAGCTTATCCTTAAACCAGACGACTTGGGCAGGCACCTGATCGACTTTTACCCCGGCCTTTTCTAAATTGAGCCGCTCGGAAATAGCCAAAATCAGGCGATCGCAGCCTGACTGGCGAACTTGAGAAAACTTTTTGCGCAGATAGTCAGGTCGCCAGTAGCCCACGATTTCTAATAAGTAGGTGCGCCCGTCAGGATGCACCAAGCGAAAATCAGGAATCATGACGCTGCCTGGAATCGGAATCAGGTCGACTTCGCGCTCTAGCTGCCAGTCTGTTTTGAGTTTGGCCCAGCGCTCAGCAAAGGCCGCTTCGAGCATACTGTCATACGGCTTTCCGGGGGGATAGTGGCTGACCAGATCGCAGGTGTTGGCCAGGGTAAACTGCTTTTCTAAGGTCTGCTCGCGGTAGGTGTCTTTCCACTGGAGGGTGGCCGTCAGGTGCCAGCGGGTGACGTGCAAAATGGCGGGCACGAGCTTGGCAATATCTAGCCCGTAGCGGGTGCTGGGTTTAAACAAGCTGGCCGGGCCATCAATAGTGACGGTAAAACCCTGGTCGGCTTCGCCTTCAATGTAGGTCATCAGCCGAAACAGTTTGAGATAGCGAAACATGAGCTTGTATTCGCCAGGATCGTTGCGATGCACGTTCAGGACGACGTGGCTGGCCCGGTAAAAGATCCCCTGCACCTGAGACAGGTTGTAGCGATGGAGCAGGGCCTCTGGGCTGACGGCATCAAAGGCGGTCAAGATTTGATTTTCTTTGAGGTCGGCGTAGAGCCCTTGTTGGATGTGGTGTGGCTCTACGGGGCGATCGAGCTCCTGGGTCAGCTGCTGGGCCAGCGTACTGAGGTGAGTCTGGGCGGCAGCTGGGCTATGGGCACCGGTAGAGGCTAGCTCAAAAACGCGCTGCCTGAGCAGGGGGGGCTCTAGCGGGCTGACCACTTCAAAGGTGCTCAAACCTCTCAAGATGTGAGCCAAGCCCCGCTTGATGCGATAGTCGGTGGCTTCCCCTTCGATCATCTGAAGCTGCTGATTGAGATACCCCTGAGTTTCACCCACGCAGGTTTGAAAAAGGGCGATCAGATTGGCTGCGATCGCAAGCCAATGCGCACTCTGGGGCAGATGCTTAGCCGAAGTCCGTGACGAGATCGATGGCCAGGCGGTGACGGAAGCCATCTTGCTCTGGGACCGAATCACGATCGAAGCATACGAACAGTGTGCCGACCAGGTTCGATTGGCAATTGAATACGTCGGTGAGATTCCAGACGACTGCGGTTAGAGTTCGCCTGCGTCGGCTATAACAAACTAATTCGGTTTTTTCGTCTTGGTTCTTTCTTGTTCGATGTCTTGGTACAAGCACCAGGTTTCGAATCGATCCAACCCCATGCGATCGCAAATCATCTGAAACACAGGCAGTGTAACCCGTATCGGAAGTTTGACGATGATCGCGTCTTTCTTGTTGTAGATGGCATATTTCGACGCGTCAGTTGGATGAGACTTAACGTCAACCGCGCATTGCCGAAGCGCTTTGATCATGCTCGGTAGAGCGAGCGCCCCATCCATTGGGCCAGCCGGGAGTTTCAAAGATTAAGCCGTTGCGTGCAGGTATTCGACTTTGCTCAAGAAGCCAGGTAGCAAATCGAATGGGTCTTCATTCGCTGCATCACTTGTATCCGCCGCAACCGGTTGCACTGTATTCGATTTCCTAGCCTTTTCGAACTCAGCGAGGACCTCGTCTGATGGTGGACGCATCAGTCGCGTTAGATCACCAAAGTAATCCATCTGAAACGCCGCGGTTTCCATCAAACCAATGGCAAAGTTCTTTTGCGCTTCTTCAAATGTCGATCCGCACGCGTTGTAATACAGATCGACGCACATCGCGGTGTACATGTCGCCGTCTTTCTTAATCATCACGCGCAACTTACCCTCGACGTCGACGCCGTCGACGGTTTGCCGGGTCTTGATGTAGGAGTGCTCGTCTTTCATAGGAATACCACCGTAATTTCTACGGGTACGACTTTCGCCGCTTGTTGACAGTATGCCACCCGTGGCATATCTGCCCCAAAGACCAGTTCACACTCTGTATAGATGTACATACTCGGACTTTGGGTCTGACGCTACTGATAAGCGACTGATTTAAATAATGTTAATCGTTATCGTCCTGTAGCGAGAGAACTTAAAGGGTCTAGACCGTTTTTGTCGGGATTTGTACCAATTTGCGCAGATATCGCTGTTTATGGCGGTTTATAGCGCTACCCACTCATCCATCGTCCGTGCAGCCAGATCAGGCCGACGCCGACCGCGATGGCAACGCACACTACCAGCGCTGGCGCCGCCACAACCCACCAATGCCACCCACCCGAAACAACCCCGCCGAGCAGGAATGAGAACGCCGCAATGACGGCTGCGCTAGTTCGACTCATCCATCAGCCCCTTCAAAGCCATCGCACATACCGTTGTCATTGCTCGGGCGTGATTCATCATCCAGGGCCTTGTCCGCCGCACTATAAATCGACCCATATCCGGCAGGATGCGTCTCTGGTACAGAGATAGTGTGACTACCTGCCATGCTACGGACACTTTCAAGCGCTTCACGCATGCGCCTGTTTTCTGCTTCGAGCCTATCAAGCAGTCTTTTCTGCTCGTTAGATTTGGCGCGGTAAAAATCTATTTCGTTCTGCGGGTGCGCCTTTAACCAGTCATCGAATAAAGACATCACACACCCGCCTCGACAAGAATCTCGCACACTTCGGTTGCTGTTGGGTTAGTCATAGTTATGCCGCCTGAATAATCTTTTCTTTGAGTCGCCATATGCGAAGCGCACCAAGTCGCAACAACTTCATGCGTTGCTCGTCGTCG
>JBCBZL010000155.1:0-11005 GCA_039815385.1 Cyanobacteria bacterium P01_A01_bin.114 | reverse complement strand
TTTTATCTTCTGTGCCAGATTGTTCCTGAACTTGGAACTTCAGCTTGTCTTCAATCAGGTCGATCAGAACCGTACTACCTTCAGTAAAGACGTTCTCTAAAATCTTTGTGGCAATGGGGTTTTCTAACTCTCGCTGAATGGCTCGCTTGAGCGGTCTGGCCCCGTAAACGGGGTCAAAACCGGCCTCGGCCAGATAGTCCATGGTGGCGTCTGAGATTTGGAGGGTGATTTTTTGCTCGGCCAGCAGCTTGTAAATGCGCTGTAGCTGGATGGCCACAATCGAGCGCAGCTCTGTCTGACTCAGGGCGTGGAACAGGATTAAATCATCAACCCGATTGAGAAATTCAGGGCGGAAGTGCGATCTCAGAGCCGTCATCACCCGAGTGCGCATCTCATCGTACTGAGAGTCGTCCCCTGAGACATCGAGAATGTGCTCGCTGCCGATATTGCTGGTCATCACAATCACCGTATTGCGAAAGTCAACCTGGTGCCCCTGAGAGTCAGTAATACGACCATCGTCGAGCACCTGCAGCAAGATATTGAACACGTCAGGATGGGCTTTTTCGACCTCATCCAGCAGCACCACTGAGTAGGGATGTCGCCGCACCGACTCAGACAGCTGCCCCCCTTCTTCATAGCCCACATAGCCCGGCGGTGCCCCCACCAGTCGAGCCACCGAGTGCTTCTCCATATATTCGGACATGTCGATTCGCACCAGGGCGTCTTCGGTGTCAAACAAAAACGCCGCCAGGGCTCGGGCCAGCTCGGTTTTACCCACGCCAGTTGGCCCCATAAATAAGAAGGAACCGATCGGGCGACCGGGATCTTTCATCCCGGCTCGAGCCCGGCGAATGGCCGCCGCCACCGCCGCCACCGCTTCATCTTGGCCAATCACCCGCTTGTGCAAATGACCTTCGAGCTGGAGCAGTTTCTGGCGCTCTGACTCCAGCAGCCGATTCACTGGAATGCCGGTCCATTTGGCGACGATTTCGGCGATATCCGATTCGGTGACCTGTTCGCGCAGCAGGGTTGAGCCCTTGGCCTGTACCTCCTGCAGCTTGGCTTCTAAAATTTCTTGCTCCCGCTGAACCGCCTCCAGACGACCGTACTTAATCTGGGCAGCTCGGTTCAGGTCATAGGCCCGTTCTGCCTGCTCCACCTGCACCCTGAGCTGGTCTTCTTCTTCCTTGAGGGCGTTGATCGAGTCTAGGGTTTGCTTCTCGGTCTGCCACTGATCGGTGAGTTTTTTCTGCTTGATCGAGAGCTTGTCAATTTCTTTTTTGATCCGACCCAGCCGCTGTCGCGACGTGCGGTAGGCGTTGCCGCTGGTCTCTTCTTCCCCTTCTAGAGAGAGTTTTTCCATCTCAAGCTGCATGAGCCGACGGTCGATGGTCTCTAGCTCCACGGGCTTAGAGGTGATCTCCATCTTGAGCTTGGCCGCCGCTTCATCAATCAGGTCAATGGCCTTATCGGGCAAAAACCGGTCGCTAATGTAGCGGTCGGAGAGGGTGGCTGCCGCCACCAGCGCCGAGTCAACGATCTTGACCCCGTGGTGGACTTCGTAGCGCTCTTTAAGGCCGCGCAAGATTGAAATCGCATTGTCAACGCTGGGCTGATCGATATAAACCTGCTGAAAGCGTCGCTCTAAAGCCGCATCTTTTTCAATATGCTTGCGGTATTCGTCGAGGGTCGTGGCTCCAATGCAGCGCAGCTCGCCTCGGGCCAGCATGGGTTTGAGCAAATTGCTGGCATCGACGTTGCTCTGACCGCCCGCCCCAACCACCGTATGCAGCTCGTCAATAAACAGCACCACCGTGCCGTCTGACTCAGTCACCTCTTTGAGCACCGACCGCAGCCGGTCTTCAAACTCGCCGCGATACTTGGCTCCGGCGATCAGGCTGCCGATATCCAGCGAAATCAGTAGCCGATTTTTTAAAGACTCGGGGACGTCGCCGTTGATAATGCGCTGGGCGAGACCTTCTGCGATCGCAGTCTTGCCCACCCCAGGCTCCCCAATCAGTACTGGGTTATTCTTAGTGCGCCGCGACAGCACCTGGATCACCCGACGAATTTCTTCATCACGACCAATTACCGGGTCAAGCTTGCCTTGCTTAGCCGCCTCTGTTAGGTCGCGACCATATTTCTCAAGCGCCTGGTAGCTGCTCTCCGGATTTTGATCGGTGACCTTTTGTTTGCCCCGCACCAGGCGAATCGCCGTCATCAGCTCGGCAGAGTCGACCTCAAAGCCCTGCAGCAGCCGCCGACCAATTCGCTCATCTTCGACAAACCCCAGCAGCAGGTGCTCCACCGAGATAAACTCATCTTGCAAGCTCGTTCGCGCCGCCTCAGCCTTGTCCAGCATCCGATCTAGGCTTTGCCCCAGATACAAATTGCTGTCCATCGCTGCCCGCACCCGCGCCTGACGCTGCGAAAACGCCTCTAGCTCCTGTAGCAGCAGCTCAGGATCTAGCTGAGCCTTGGTCAAAATATCGTCAGCCAACCCTTGCTGCTCTAGCAGGGCAACGATCACATGCTCAACTTCGAGATACTGCTGTCGAAATCGTCGCGCCACATCCTGGGCCTCCACAATGGCATCCCATGCTTTGGCGGTAAATTTATCAGGATTGGTTGGCTGCATTAGGTCGGGTTGGGGGACTAGGTTTTAGGGGTTAGGTATTAGGGGCTAAGTACTGGGCTTTAACGTAGTGGGTCAGTTTTGAGTTTTGAGTTTTGAATTGGCAACCTGGGCTTAAACCACATCCAGATTAGCGCCTTAAGTTTTTACCTCAGGGCAAACTACGATTCTGGATGTAGCAAAGGTTTACGCTGTATTGCCGACTTCTAAACTAAGCACTTAAAACTGAGAAATCAAAACTTTCTTTCCTGACACCCGTTACCCATTACCTGTTACCCATTACCAATACTCCAGTATATCAACCTGCGAACTGCTCTGAGACAGTCTACGCCGATACTGTCGCCGCTGTCGATTGAGTTTTGGCCGAGCCTTGAGTCCCCAGCTGAATCAGCTCAATTTTGTACCCGTTAGGGTCCTCTACAAACGCAATCACCGAAGAGCCATGCTTCATGGTGCCGCGCTCGCGAACCACCTTGCCACCCAGATTGCGAATATCGTCACAGGTTTTATAAATATCATCGACCCCAAGGGCAATGTGACCGTAGCCATCCCCGATATCGTAGTGGTCGGTGCCCCAGTTATAGGTCAGCTCTAGCACCGAATGATTGGCCTCGTCGCCGTAGCCCACAAACGCCAGGGTAAACTCGCCCCCTGGATAATCTTTTTGGCGGATCAGCGTCATCCCCAGTACATCGCAGTAGAACTTCAGCGATTCTTCCAAATTGCCCACTCTGAGCATGGTGTGTAGTAAACGCATTGCGGTTTCCTTTGCTTACAGATTCTGACAGAACGGATTTTTCTATATTTTGGCAGATCCCGCCCGAAGCAGCAGATGATTAGTGGTTACTCCCTTCGCCCTTTCGCCCTTAACCCATTTACTTCCTGCATTGGGCAGGCACAAGGCCAGCCCCTACCTTTCGCCCTTCGCCCTTCGCCCTTCGCCCTACCCCCTCCGATCCCTTTTTAACTATTAAAGATCCCCCCTCTACCCCAGCTTCGCCTTATCCTTGATAATCGTGCTGCTGGAGGCACGGCCCGTCACCCACAGCCAGAAACCCAAAAGGAAGCAAGATTGATGATTGACGTACTTGATACTGCGATTGAAGATATCCGTGCAAGGGAGATCCTAGACTCTCGTGGACGCCCCACCATTGAAGCTGAAGTTTACCTCTCCGGCGGCGCAGCAGGATTAGCCCAGGTCCCTAGCGGTGCCTCGACTGGCACGTTCGAAGCCCACGAGCTCAGGGATGGGGATGCTGAGCGATATGGCGGCAAAGGCGTTCTCCAGGCCGTCACCAATGTAGAAGAAACCATCGCCCGTGAGCTCATGGGGCTCAACGCCTTAGAGCAGCTTGTGATTGATCAAGCCATGATCAGCGCAGATGGGTCATCCAATAAATCTAACCTGGGGGCAAACGCGATTTTGGCGGTTTCTCTCGCCAATGCAAAAGCGGCAGCTCAGGCCGTTGGTTTGCCGCTCTATCGCTACCTGGGTGGCCCTTTAGCGAATGTGCTGCCGGTGCCCTTGATGAATGTGATCAACGGCGGTGCCCACGCCAACAATAACGTCGATATCCAAGAATTCATGATCGTCCCCAGCGGAGCCTCCAGCTTTCGTGAAGCCCTGCGATGGGGGGCAGAGGTCTTTGCCAGCCTCAGCAAAGTTTTGGGAGATAAAGGACTGCTGTCGGGCGTTGGAGATGAAGGTGGCTATGCCCCCAACCTGGGCTCTAACCAGGAGGCGCTAGATTTGCTGATTGCGGCCATCGAAAAAGCTGGCTACAAGCCGGGCGAGCAGGTGTCATTGGCGCTGGATGTGGCCGCTAGCGAATTTTATCAAGACGGGCAGTATACCTTTGACGGCGCGGCCCATTCCCCAGCTGACACGGTGACTTATTTAGAAAAGCTGGCAGGTCAGTATCCCATTGTGTCTATCGAAGACGGCCTGCATGAGGAAGATTGGGCAAGCTGGAAGCTGCTGACCGACCGCCTGGGTAACCGGGTTCAGCTGGTGGGGGACGACCTGTTTGTCACGAACCCTACCCGCTTGCAAAAGGGTATCGACCAGGGTTCGGCGAATTCCATTTTGATCAAGCTCAACCAAATTGGCTCGCTAACCGAAACCCTCGAAGCCATCGCCCTGGCCACCCGCAGCAAATTTACCTCAGTGATCAGCCACCGCTCGGGTGAAACTGAAGACACCACCATCGCAGATTTAGCCGTGGCAACTCGGGCAGGCCAAATCAAAACCGGATCCCTTTGCCGCAGCGAGCGGGTTGCCAAATACAATCGCCTGCTGCGCATTGAGGATGAACTGGCTGAACAGGCCGTCTACGCGGGCACTATGGGTATGGGGCCGGGGCAGTAGGAAGTAGGATGTGATTTAGTTTCTGGACGGTGATTTGATGAAACCAGGGATCGGATCGGGCAGCGGCATACTTAATGAGCATGAGCTACCGCCGGGTGAGCTGTCGCTGCCTGCCTGCCCTGATCCCGTCGTTTGCTTTACCCTAGGGCAGCCCTACCCGCTTTTTCAAAAGTTTGATGGTCATAGTCACCAAAACCTTTCTCGTTCAGGCCTGTTTTCGCTGGTGCCCGCTGGGATACCCAGCTACTGGCAGTGGGATCAGGCTGCCCATGTGCTCACATTGCAGTTAGACTCAGCCTTTTTAGGAGAGGTGGCCACGGAGCTGGGTCAGTACTCTGCCCGCCCGATTGAATTTTGCTCAACTTTCGAAGCCTCTGACGAGCATCTGACCCATTTGGTGATGCTGCTACGCTCAGAGACAAAGGGTCTAGGGGTGGGCACACAGCTCTACAGTGATTCCCTGATGCAGGCGTTAGCGATCTGCCTTTTACAGCGCTATCGTTCAACGCCAGGTACCTGCTGGCAGCCCACTGGCAAACTCTCCCGTGTGATGCTCCAGCAGCTGGTTGATTATATTGAGGCGAACCTTGCCGCCGACCTGACCCTGCCAGAACTGAGCCGAGTGGTAGGGCTAAGCGCTCATTATTTTGTGACTTCGTTTAAGAATGCGACGGGCACTACGCCCCATCAGTATGTGATTCAGCGGCGGGTGCAAACGGCAAAGCGGTTGTTAATTTGCGATCGCACCCTCACCATTGCCCAAGTTGCAGCCGCCGTTGGGTTTGCTGACCAGAGTCATCTTTGTCGGCATCTGCGACGGCTGCTCAAGGTCACGCCCAGCCAGCTACGGCAGCAATCGTAAAAACCTCCAAAAAGGTCAGAAGTTTATCCAAGACCGCCATGGGCCTGGCTTTATAGAGTGGGTTAGATGAACTGAGGTAACCCGTTATGACAGCTACTGATGTCACGCTCACTGGTACGACACCCACTGAAACCAGTCAACAAATTGCGCTGCGCTGGGCAACCGAAGGCTTTAAAGATCGGGCTTTGCGCCGCGAGCTGATGACCCCCGACTACATTCAGCATTTCTGCGGTGCGAGCCAGCCGATGCAGGGGCGAGAGGTGGTCAATCAATTTGTTGATGGTACCCTACACACCGGCTTTCCAGATATTCAGCAGGTTGTGGAAGATGCGTTTGTCCAAGCCGACAAGGTCGCGCTGAGGATTACCTATCGCGGCACCCATCAAGGCTACTTTTTAGGAATCCCGCCCACCCAGCGGTGCATTGCCGTCAGCGCCAACATGATTCTGCGGATTGCCGATGGCAAAGTGGCCGAAGAATGGACTGAGTCAAATCCGCTGACCTGGATGCAGCAGCTGGGGGCGATGGACTGGCTGGGGCAGCTGGCTGGCTAATCTTCCTCGGCGGGGCCTCCCGCAAAGGAATGCTGGGCAACATCTGTTGCTTTGCCCGATAGCTCCTGGCTCTGTCGCCTGGCCAAAATATCTTGGATAGACGAAATCGTCTGCTCTTGCTGAGCCATATTGATCTGAATATTTGGCCCCGACCGAGCCAGCCGGATCACAATGCCGTCAATAGCCAGGGCTTCATCGGTGCGCTTGCCGTCAATATAGATCCCGTTGGTGCCCAGGTTTTTTATTTCCCAGCCGCGATCTGTCTTTCGAATTTCAACGTGATGGCGGGAAACCACCGCGCTGTAAAGCACAACGTGGTTATCGGTTGAGCGCCCAACTCTGATCACCGCTTCACTTTCAAAAGTCCAGTGCTGCAGGGGCGTTTTATTGAGCGGATGGAGTAGAGATAGCGTGATCACATTACTTTGAGAGAGAACAAGAGGGGGTTTTAAACGTGAGGCAGCTAAGCCCCTTTACAGCACAGCGTTAAGCCAGTTGAAAAATAAAGCTAACCTTATCACCTTTGCCTAGGGCAATGCGATCTCCCGGACGCAGTCGATGGCGATTGCCTTGCGGCAGCGGCAAATTATTGACATAGGTACCGTTAGAGCTACCCACGTCTTCAATATAATAAACGTCGCCCTCAGCCCGAATGCTGGCATGCACACGAGACACAATCTCAGAATCGGGAAAACCCGAGATATCAATATCGGGGGGAACCCGATCGTTAGGTTTGCCCAAGCGAATAACCGATAAGGTCGATGCCAGCTCAATGACTGCATCTGTCTGTATATGCAATAATCGCGCGGTATTTCGCTGTAGCTGGGTTTGGGGCGTAGTGATTGACGCCGTTAGGACTTCGCTCTCTGGTTCTATCACCGTTTTGAGCATGGGGTCTACTGTCGCCTGACTTTGAACCTCACCCACGTCAGTGCCACTCACGCCAACTCCACTCGCGTCAACTCCACTCACATCAACTCCATTCTCTTCAGGACTGCTTACTTTAGATAAATTTGCTATCGAAATTTCGGCTACGGGTGCCTGGTGCGAAGGAGAAATCTCTAGGGGAAACTCACCCTCAGCAGCCAGCGGCTCTGAAGCTTGAGCCAGCGGCTGTGAGGTAATGGGTTCAGGCATCACCAGCGGATCAGGGGGCAGTAAATCTGGAATAGCAACGCTGCTATTCAGCTCGCTATTTGTAGGGTTGCTGGCTGGCTTTGCTGCCCTAGCGCGCATGTCAGCCCCACACTGGCCACAAAAGCTGGCATCTGATTGCACCGTAGCGCCGCAGGCTGGACAAGCTGCCTTTTGGGGCAACGGGGTATAGCAGGCCTCGCACTGGACCGCACCGTCCGGATTTTGATGATTGCAGTTAGGGCAAATGATCATCAACTGTTTCCTAAATCAAGTTCCCAAATTTAGCCATTACGATCAAAGCGCACCCGTTGCCTTTGAGGTTTCATTTTATGGGCTAAACCTCAAGCTTTACTATTCCCCAGTCTGTATCAGATCAACCTGTTCGGGTAAACCTTTAGCAGCGGCTTCGTCCATCAGCCAGTACAGTTCACCCTGGGGCTGTACCAGCTTTGAGGGATAGTCCGTCGGGCTGGCCGTCTCGGAGAAAACTTGACTTAGCGCCGCTTGCTTATTGGCCCCCGCTACGAGAAAAATAACAGTGCGGGCCTGGTTGATCAGAGGAGCTGTAAACGTAATGCGCGGCTGACCCGCTTTTTCACCCACGGCAACCCAGCGCTCGGTTTCTTGTAAAACTGGGGTATGGGGAAACAGGGATGCTGTATGGCCGTCGTCTCCCATACCCAGCAGAATAACGTCAAAGCGGGGAGGCAACTCGTTAGGAAAAAACTGCTGTAGCGTCTCCTGATATTGACGGGCGGATGCTTCAGGATTTTCTAGATCGGTGGCCACTGCCAGCACTTGCTCAGCTGGGATGCTGACCTGGTCTAGCCAGCTCTCGCGGGCCATCTTCAAGTTGCTATCGGCGTGCTCGTGAGGGACGTAGCGTTCATCGCCCCAAAAAATATAGAGCTTATCCCACGGCAGGTCTGCCTTAGCCAGGGCAGCATAAAGAGGTTTTGGGGTGCTCCCGCCAGACAAGGCGATTGTACAGCGACCGCGCTGTGCGATCGCAGCCTTAATTTTCTCAAGGATGACTGTCTGTGTGTATTCGATCAGCGCAGTCTTATCGGGGAGGGCAGCCACGACAGGTTGCATAGTGCTTAATCTCTCTATAGGTGAACCCAAGGTGAACCCACACGGATTCGAAATATTGGCTCAGAATTGAAATGAGCCCGTCTAACATTGAACGTTAGCCTACCCTACATCTGTTTCCTTGATTTTTTACCTAAGGGCAATTTAAGGGTTCGACTTAGGGGTTCGACTTAAGGTTTTGACTTAAGGGTTAGATTTAGCCCAGCTTAACCTAGACCTTGCTCTAAACCCTTGCCACATAACTCTACTTACTGCAAACGTCACTTTACGCAAAAGCGTCTATGATTTCGGTTGTTTTACCCTGCCTCAACGAGATGCGGCACGGCTACCTGCCCCAGATTTTGACCAATCTAACCCAGCAGCGCGGCCCCAAGCAGCTAATCGCCGTGGTCAGCCCCAGCATAGATGGCACTCGGGAGGCCATTGCCCAATGTAAAGATATTGAGATCATTGATGCCCCGGCCCAAAATCGAGCCCAGCGACTCAACTTAGGCATTGCTGCGAGTCGCCATGAGCAGGTGCTTTTGCATCACCCTGCTACCCTGTTACCGGCCTACACAGGGCTTGAGCAGGCGCTCACCCTGATGGCTGACCCCAAGGTAATCTGGGGAGGGTTTCGCCACAGCTTTGATATGGATCATTGGCTCCTGCGATTTACATCGTGGTATTCCACCACCCAGCGCCCCCGCTGGAGCCGGATTCTCTATCTAGATCACTGTATCTTTGCCCGCCGCTTGGCTTTAGAGACAATTGGCGGGGTGCCTGACCTGGATATTTTTGAAGATACGGTGTTGAGCGAGGCGTTACGCCAGTTTGGCAAGCCTGCGATCGCGCCCGGTAAGGTAACCACCTCCGCCCGCCGCTTTCGTGAACGGGGCGTGTACAAACATGCTTTACTAAACCAGCTGCTTAAGGTGATGTATCATGCCAACCTTGACCCTAAGCATCTAAATCGGCTCTACGAACACAAAAGCCAGATCAACGTGGTTTATAAATCTTCGAAAGTATCCTCAGCGGAGACGGATCAGGAATGACGGGCCGCACCTACAAAGCCACTGGTATCAACCTCAAAGCCATGCCAATGGGCGAGGCAGATCGACTGGTGACCGTGTTAACCAAAGAATTGGGGCTGATTCGTGCGATCGCACCCGGTGCCCGCAAACATAAATCCCGACTAGGAGGGCGCAGCGGCTTATTTGTGATCAATGAGCTGATGCTGACTCGGGGTAAATCCCTTGACAAGATGATACAGGCTGAGACGCAGCGGTCGTTTCCGGGGCTGAGCCGCGACCTGGCTCGGCTGACGGCCAGCCAGTATCTGGCAGAGCTAATTTTGTGTGAGGCGGTAAGCGAGCAGCCCCAAGAAGCTTTGTTTTATCTGCTGGTAGAGCATCTTGAGCGGTTAGAAACGGCCCCATCCTCTACGGTGCTGGCTTGTTTGGCCCAGGCCACGTTTCATATTCTGGCGCTGGGGGGGGTGGCCCCAGAGCTTTACCAGTGCTGCATTACCCAGCAGCCGATTCAACCTGACTTGGGCAACCCTAACTGGCGGGTGGGGTTTAGCCTGAGCGCAGGCGGCACTGTTGAGCTAGCAGAGCTGTCTCGAATCGTCACCCCGAGGAGTTTTCGCGCGGGTGAAGGTGGCGGCAAGTTAGAAATGAAAGCCGAGCTGACTGCCTTTGAGCTGTCTTTGCTACAACAATTAGGTCGTCCAGAGCTTGTGTTAAACCAGGCTCATTCCTTACCATCAATAAAGGGAGAAAATTCATTTCCCCACCAGCTCTGGCGACGAATTGAGCGTATTTTACGTCACTATGCTCAGTATCATTTTGAGCGACCCATTCGCTCTGCGGCGTTGATCGATACTTGTTTTGCCTCACCCACCTATGCTTCAGAACGTTCCTGAGAATTTAGAAAATGAAGCGACTGATGGGCCGTTGCCCCCTGCCGTCCTTGAGGGTGCAGGCGCTAACGGTGCAGGCGCTAATGGTGCAGGAACTGGGGCAAGGACGAATGGCCTAGAAGAAAATGGCCTACAAAACGGCCTACAAAATGGCCTACAAACTGAGTTGGAGCCATCTGCTCTAACCGCTACTCAAGTAGATATCCCAGAAAACGACCCAGAAAACGGCCCAGAAAACGACCCAGAAAACGACCCAGACGATAAACAAGCGCTGGCCCAAACATCGGTCACTCAGACTGACGGTGTCCAGACTGGCGCAAATCAAGAAACTGCCCGCCGTGGATTTTGGCCAGTCTTTCAAAATCGAAATTTTTTAACGCTGTGGAGCGGTCAGGTCTTTTCCCAGATGGCTGATAAGGTCTATCTGGTGCTGATGATTGCCATTATCGCCAGT
>JBCBZL010000408.1:0-3170 GCA_039815385.1 Cyanobacteria bacterium P01_A01_bin.114 | reverse complement strand
TATAGGACCCCGGCTGTGACGGGCGAAAGGCGAAAGGCGAAAGGTGAAAGGCAAGGGTAGGGGCGTTGCATGCAACGCCTGTACGGGGGGAAGGGTGAAGGGCGGTGGTTTGTTGAGTTGCAAGCGCCTAATCGCTGACAGTTTGAATGCTATTTGTAAATATCAGTTGATTAAAAAATTAAAAATCTGATGCTTGGGAGCTGGAGCTGTATGCGCGAATGCTTTGTCTCTCAAGTACTTTAGGCGTTGAATTGAGCTGCGATCGCGCCTAGTTTGTCTGCTTGTTTTTGAAACCTGGGCGAACAAATTACACAATTCTTAAAAAACTTCCTTTATGCTATTAGACGGTGTTTGTTACGCGCTGAGGTTGTGCGCTGAGATTGTATGGGAAGCTCCCAGCTAAAGACCCGGTTACAGCTAAGGACTCGGTTTGGTTTGAAACGGCATTGGCCTTTGTGCGGGTCAAAATTGTGGGCGGTTGTCTTAAGCAGTGTCTTTATGAGTACCTGGATTTTATGTCCGGGGGCTGCTTTTGCAAGAACAATTGGCTCACACGAGGTTGTCGCGCAGGCGTCTATTCAACCTTATTTAGATCGCGTTGCCAGCGAGGTGACGGAGTTTACCCTAGACAATGGAATGAAGTTCATCGTGCTGGAGCGGCATGAAGCCCCTGTGGTTTCATTTATGCTCTATGCCAATGTTGGGGCAGCGAATGAGGCAGATGGTCAAACGGGAGTTGCCCACTATCTGGAGCACCTGGCCTTCAAAGGAACGACTAAAATTGGTACTCGCGATTATGCTGCGGAGCAGCGGGTGCTTGACCAGCTAGACGGGCTATTTGAGCAGATAATGGCTGCCGAAAAGGCGGGCGATGAGGCCCAGGTGGCTGAGCTGCGATCGCAATTTGACACCCTGCGTGCCGAAGCGGCCTCTTATGTAGAGCAAAATAAATTTGGTCAAATCATCGAGCAATCTGGGGGGCGGGGGCTGAATGCAACCACCTCAGCCGAGGCGACTCGATATTTCTACAGCCTACCCTCCAACAAGCTAGAGCTTTGGATGTCGCTGGAGTCAGAGCGATTTCTCGATCCGGTCTTTCGCGAATTTTACGAAGAGAAAGAGGTCATCCTTGAAGAGCGCCGCATGCGGGTCGATAACTCCCCGATTGGTCGCATGGTCGAGGCCTTTTTAGAAACTGCCTTTGATGAACACCCCTACCGTCGCCCGGTGATTGGCTATCAGGCTGACTTACAGACCGCGACTCGCGAAGAGGTGACCCAATTTTTTGAAACCTATTATGGCCCTGGCAATCTGATTGCAGCGGTTGTCGGGGATGTTGACCCAGCTCAGGTTGAGCAGCTGGCTCAGACTTACTTTGGTCGATACCAGGGGCGCAGCGCCCCGCCTGAGGTCAAAATAGTTGAGCCTCCCCAAACGGCACCTAAGTCTTTTGAGCTGACCCTGACGTCTCAGCCGTGGTACCTGGAGGGCTATCATCGCCCCGGCATCAACGACCCAGACCACGTTGTCTATTCGATGATCGACAGCATTTTGAACGGCGGGCGTACGGCTCGTCTTTACAAGGCTTTGGTAGAAGACAGTCAAGTTGCCCTGGATATTGGCAGCGCCAATGGCTTTCCGGGGGATCGCTACGCGAACATTTTGCTGCTGTATGCGCTCAGTGCCCCCAATCATACCGTTGAGGAAATTGCTGAGCGGCTAGATAGGGAGCTAACCCGTCTGAAAAATGAGCCGGTCACGGCTGAGGAGCTAGACCGGGTCAAGACTCAGTCACGGGCTGGTCTGCTGCGGGCGCTAGACTCTGACTCAGGCATGGCCAGCTTATTCACTGAGTATGAAGCTAAAACGGGTAGCTGGCAAAACGTCTTTAAAGAGCTTCAGGCGATTGAGCAGGTGACCGCCGCCGATGTGCAGCGAGTTGCGCAAACCACCTTTGTGCCGAGTAATCGCACCGTGGGGATTTTGCGATCGCAAGCCTCCTAGCTGCCCTTTATCCCGCCCACTGACTGCTTATTTACCGCCTACTAACCGCCTACTACTTACCGCCCACTCTATTTTGATATCTTCTATGCGCTGGTCTCGCCGCTCTCGTAGATTTATGACGTCAGCCTTCCTGGCTATGGCGTCTTTGGGTTTGGCCTTAACCTTGAGCTGGCCATCGCCTGCCAATGCCAACTCCGCTCAACACTACACAGACTTAGAATTTCCCCCCATCGGGGAGATTACTATCCCTGAGTATGAGCGCTATGAGCTATCTAACGGCCTGATCGTTTACCTCATGGAAGATCACGATCTGCCCCTGGTCAATGGCTCAGCGACCTTTCACGCCGGGCAGTTTTTAGAGCCAGATGACAAGGTTGGTCTGGGTAGCATCACCGGAGAAGCCATGCGTCTGGGTGGCACCGAGACCTTGCCCCCCAGCGATCTTAACCAGCAGCTTGAGGCCCGAGCCGCCTCGGTAGAAACCAGCATTTCTACCACATCTGGCAGCGCCAGCTTTAGCGCCCTGAGCGAAGATACCGCCGATATCTTTGCGCTGTTTGCCGATGTGATTCGCCATCCGGGCTTTGCCCCTGAGAAAATTGACCTCCTCAAAAGCCAATATAAAGGCGGCATTGCCCGACGCAACGACAGCCCAGACGATGTCACCGACCGCGAATTTCGCAAACTCGTCTACGGGGGCAAAAGCCCCTATGCGCGGACAGTAGAATACGCCGATCTAGACAACATTAGCCGAGATGACGTGGTAGATTTTTACAAATCTACGATTCAGCCACAGGGCACGATCTTGGGCATCTCAGGTGACTTTGACCCAGATCAAATGAAAGCCCTAATCGAAGAGTCTTTTAGCGATTGGCAACCCCAGGCCGCCCCCAAACTAGCTGCCCAACCCCCGACCCCGACCCAGCAAGAAACCGGCATTTTTGTGGTTGATCAGCCCCAGCTCACCCAGAGCTATGTGCAGATCGGACACATCGGCGGCCGCTTAGACAACCCGTTCCATGCTCCGCTGGTGGTGCTTAACGAAGTACTCAACGGTTTTGGCGGCAGACTCTTTAACGATATTCGCTCTCGCCAGGGGTTGGCCTACGTGGTCTACGCGTTTTGGAGCCCGCGCTATGACTATCCGGGGCTGTTTATCGGCGGTG
>JBCBZL010000256.1:0-7346 GCA_039815385.1 Cyanobacteria bacterium P01_A01_bin.114 | reverse complement strand
GAAACCCGAGAGATTGTCGGGGTCTTCATAGGGGCTCGTAGCCGGGTCGGCGCGCGAGACCTATGGCAGTCATTGCCACCCATCTACCGACAATGTGCTGTCGCTTACACTGATTTCTGGGAAGCTTACCAGCAAGTTATTTCTAGCAAACGACATCGGGCGGTCGGCAAAGATAGCGGACAGACCAATCGCATTGAACGGTTCAACTGTACCCTACGCCAGCGCGTCTCAAGATTGGTACGCAGAACGCTATCATTTTCAAAGAAATTAGAGAATCATATCGGGGCCATCTGGTACTTCATTCACCACTACAATGAATCCTTACCTATTTAGGACTACCTCAGATATTTCTTTACCAGCCGATCGCCAAGCATGGTTTCAACTTCTGCATCCGTGGGCGGTTTTCTATCTGTCTTTGCGATACCAATTAGACTGGCTGCCAAGCCTTTCGGTTTTACGATTGACTGAGCACCTGGCTTAAAGGATTGTATTAATACACTCATTAGCTGCCAGCGATCTTCAGCAGACAATCTCAGTGCTTGATTTTGGAGCTCGGTTAATGTCATAGGGATTTAGCTTTTGTGTTGTACCAGAACCTAGATAAATTGGCAAATAGGCAAGATCTACGCTGAAATTTTAACGATCTTTCGTAAAGGAATGGTTTATCCCTTGTGGCCAAATTTGGCTAATTAGGCATCTTCAATAGGGATATCTGTTGCGAACAAATCATTGACTGCCATCTTTCATCCTGGCACCGCTGGTTCTGCCTCAGCGATATCTCCATGTCGATAAATTGTCGGATTTTCTAGCTCGCTTGCTCGATAAACTTTCACCACATCTTCGCCGAGTAAATCGACATCCCAAACCACCTGCGTCCCAGCCGCAAAATAATCGGCCCGTTTTAGGGCCATGCGTTCCTCGACAGCTAGACCATAATCTCCTTCACTTCTGACCTCCGCTGCAAACACGGGGGAGCCTTCAAAAAAACGCATGCATGTGCGAGGGCCTGTATACAGCGCAGCATCCGGGCTGAAGGATTTACGGTTGGGCAAGTCAACTCGGAAACCTTTATTGTCACCAACAGCACGCCCCTGCTTAGCCTGCTTACTATGGCTCCGCAGCGAGACAAAAATTTCATCTCCGGCGTAGCCCGGTTCATCTCCAGTAGGCGGCATCAGTACAATTTCATCGTTGACGATTTCGGCTTTGACAGTGTCAGGCAGCTTATATAGATCTTCAATGTTGGCCTTAGCAGTGGTTTTCATAGCAAAACCGTTCGCTCACTGCTTTTATTATGACTAATCTAATGCTGCGATGATGATGTCTGATAACGAGTTTTTATGAAGCACGATGATGGCTAGCTTTTGCGACACGCATTCAGCGCTAGGTTAGATAGAAGTATGCTGTGGGCTGAGGGAGGCGTAGGTCTATGAATGGTTACCCAGAGGGGTTTGAGCAAATTGATGTAGAAACCTTTGCGCAGCGAGTGCTGACAGAGGGCGAGGCGCTACAGCTGATTGATGTGCGGGAGCCTCAGGAGGTTGCGATCGCAGCCCTCCCCAACTTTACCCATCTACCCCTGAGCGAATACGCCGAATGGGCCGATACCGTGCTCACCCGGTTAGACCCGGATGTTGAAACTATCGTTATTTGCCACCACGGTATGCGCTCTGCCCAGATGTGTCAGTGGCTGCTACGTCAGGGGTTTCAAAACGTCAAAAACTTAATCGGCGGCATTGATGCCTATGCGGTAGCGATCGATCGATCTGTGCCCCGCTATTGAGATCGTTATGCAATCTAACTATCGGCGGTTAGGGCCAGTTGGCTATGGCCAGTTTGGCAGAGTGTATTGTGCAATGCACCGTCAGACGGGCGAGATCGTTGCTCTCAAGGTGCTTAACCAGCTGCCATTACCTACCCATACCTTTCTTCACGAACTGAGCGACCGGCTCACCCTCGATCATCCCAATATTGTCATCTGCAAAGCCCTAGAGCAGACTAATGAGGGGCATCAGCTTGCCTTAGAATATTGCGAAGCTGGCACCCTCCGATCGGTTATGGGACGTACGTCTCAGTTTGAACTAGCGGACGTGGTGCAGCTGGTGAGCGATGTGCTCACCGGGTTGGCCTATGTCCATCGTCAGGGTGTGATTCACTGCGATATCAAACCTGAGAATATTTTGCTGCGCTACCAGCATGGCCAGCGAATCGCTAAAATCTCTGACTTTGGCATAGCCAGGCTTGTCCCAGAATCACAGGTGTCTGTTGGTGCGCCAGGGGCTGCCGCTGGGCAAATATCTGCTGGCGAGCAATTCGGGGTTAGCCAAGCCGGGGCGGCTCAGATCGGATCGCCTGCCTACATGGCCCCAGAACAGTTTCAGGATCTGTATTCCCCAGCGTCAGACATTTACGCAGTTGGCGTCCTCTTATTTGAACTCTTGAGTGGTCAACGACCTTTTTCGGGAACGCCCGCTGAACTGATGTCTGCCCATTTCAATCAGCTGCCTCCAGTGCCAGCGACGCTACCAAAATCGCTGCAATCTCTGGTACTGACCGCGCTCGAAAAGTGCCCCGACAACCGTTATTCGTCAGCGGAGCAGATGCTGATGGCGCTACAGAAAATTCCATCCCAGCCCTGGTTATCCGCTTCTAGCTCATCATCTGCAACCTTTTCAGGAAAAGTGCTCAACCGGTTTACTCAGCCTGTCAAGTTCTTTTGGGTTGGCCCTGGCGACAGTTCAGGGGGGGGCAATCGACTCTACGTTGCTCATCCTGAGTACCTCGCTATGGCCCATCTCGGCACAGCTCAGCTTGACTTTCATCAGATGGCACCGTTGCCCATGCCGCCTAGGGCACTGGTGGGGACACCGCACACAACCTCGCCAGAGCATGTGTGGGTTGTGCTTGATGACGGGCTTTATGGAATGTCAGTTGAGCCTCCCTGTCACCTGACCCCGATTGCCCAGTTTGGGCAGCCGAGTCGGGTTGCGATCGCACGGCGCTGGTGGGCTTCTTTAGCCCCTGGCGACGATGGCTGGCAGTTAACCGTCGGTCCACTGAAGGCAGCGTTGCCGTGGCTAAATCGGCCTCTTTCTCTACCCCCAGACTTTGACGTTCAGCAGCTCTTGGCCATCGACAACAGTCATTTATTAGTTGTGGGTCAACCCTGCCGCCACCATACGCCGCTGCGGCTGCTAACCCGGCGCGGGCATTTATTAGGCCGCTTTGATGTAGGGCTGTCTGTCCGGTCGCTAACCCCTACACCACAGCCCTTTCGCTTCCTCTGTCGTAGTGACGAGGTCGGTGCGGTAATTTTAGACATCAAGCCGATCAGGGTCATCCCACTGACGATCAAAATCCAGCCCCGTTTTATGGCATCTGTAACCTGGGGCTACTTGTTCCTTGATACCCAAGGGCAGTTAACCCTGATCGACAGAGACTATCAGCCCCTCGGCAAGATTCAGGGGCCGCCAAATCCAACTGCTATAGGGGCCGTTAAAGATGACGAACTGCTCGTTGCCACTTGGAACCCAACTCAGGCAGACCCAGGTGAACTTTATGGCTTAGATCTCAAGAGTCTCGGTCTCGATATTCTATTCTAAGCAACAAATTTAGAGCGTATAGGCTCAGGGCGTATGCTCTATCCACGCTTCAAAGTCATTGTCTAATAGCAGCTCCAGCCGCTCTTCGGCTTCAGCTTCATCAGCGTAGGCTCCTGCTTGCATCACAGGCTGCCCTTCAAACTGAGCGCGAAACGCGTCAGGGACGACCGCCCGCAGCCGCGACTGAGTCAGCTGATCTTGGCCTTCTACATAAACGCGATAGCGCAGACCTAAGGCTGCTGCCCGTGATAGCGGCGGTGGCGGTGGCGAGTTTGAAGTGGCCCCCACAGGCGGCAGTAAAGCAGCTGTATTAGCGTCACCGCCGCTCCCGATAGGAATGTGAGCCCCCGGTACAAGCAACCGACCGTCAGTATTGAGCGGTAAGCTGGGCAGATCTTCTTCTATAGGGGGGGGCTGTGATCGGTTTGCCGAGACAGAGATGCTGGGTAAGGGTCTGGTGCTCCCACTGGTCTCAGCCGTATTGACAGCTTCCGCTTGAGGCTCAGGTCTGGCGAGTCTGGCGAGATCAGTTTCTGGCTCTCCGATTTCTGGCGCGTTCTCTGGCGCGTTCTCTGGCCCAATCACTGAAATTTCGATCGAGGGGGGGGCGCTGCTCGCGGATCTTTCTATTGGCTCAGGATTCAACAGTGCCGCTGCGGGTCTGGTGAGACGGTTTCTCAGATCAGCAATTGAGAGAGTGTCTTCTTGGCTATCGATCTCGCTCTCAGCCAGCTCATTTTCGGTTGGCTCATTCTCAGCTAGCTCATTCTCAGCCAGCTCATTTTCAGCTAGCTCATCTTCAGCTAGCCCGTTTTCGATTGGCCCGTGCTCAGCTAGCTCATGCTCAGCCAGTAAAGATTCGCTATCAACCGAAGCAGTTTCGATCGGTGAAGCTAAGTCAGCTTCTGCGGAGGGAAGCTCGCGGGTTTCTCGTCTCGTCTCATCTGATATCACCTCGGTGACTGTCTCGAGAGGCTCTTCAGAAACTTCACCAATGTCTTCCACGACCTCATTTTGGATGTCGACGGTGCCCTCAATGGGGTCGGCTTCAGGGGGGTCGGCTTCAGGGGGGGCAGCTTCAGGGAAGGCGGTTTCAGGGAGGGCGGTTTCAAGGGTTTCGGCTGGCGTGTCGGTTTCAGCGGTTGCCGGGGAGGGGGCTGGTAAAGGTGATTCTTGAGCTGCGGGCGAGATCGCAGCTGCGGGTCTAGCTGAGGCTGCGAATCCAGCTGAAGCTGCCGGTATTTCAAATGCAAGTATCTCAGCTGTGGGGCTTCCGGCTGCGGGTGTCTCAACTATCGTGTCTTCAGTTCCCAGGCTAACGGTACGCTCAACTGGGCCGATGCGCTCAGCGGGCACCTTCTCTTCAGAGACAATCGGCTCGATTGAAGCGGGAGCCGGGGCCGCTGATGTGACCACCTGTGGAGCTGCGGCCGGTAAACCAACGGGGGCAGCGGTGGCGACTTCTACCACGCCATTGCGACGATTTTGCGAAATTTCGTTGCTTACAAAAATGGGGCGTGCGTTGCCTAGCAATACAATTCCTTCTTCATTGCGAAGAATGCGGTTGTGGGCAATCTCGGGAATAGCTTCAGAGGCTACCGTGATGGCGGTGCCAGTGGCTTCGAAATGGTTGCCCAAGACAACCGCGCGCGAGCTGCCGTAAATCACCAAGCCCGCCACTTGATTTTGAAAGAAATAGCTCGCTTCGATAACAGGGTCACCGCCTGCCACATAAACACCCGTATGACCGTTCGCGACAAAGGCCGTTTCTCGAATGATTGGGCTACCTGATTCAACCCAAACTCCTTGGCCCTGGGGATTTTGATTAGAAACCACAACATGAGCCATCCCCGAGCGATCGGCCGCCACAATTGCCACATTTTGCTGCGATAGAGTCGGGCTGTCAAAGCGCCCTCCGCCCACGATAATGGCGCTGTTTTCGGCATCAGGGCTGCCTTGAATAGTGATACCCGGTTTGAGCCTTAAGGGGAAACTTTCGCCGGTATCTGCGGTGTATCGACCCGGTGATAACACGATGACCGTATTAGACTGGGCGACCTGGATGGCATGGGTAATCGTTCTAAAGGGCCGATGCTGTTCACCGCTGCCCCCTTGGTCATCGCCTGCCTCTGGGTTGACATGCAAGACCGTGTACTGATGGGTCTCTTGTCTGTCTAAAGAACTCTCGTAAGAGGGCTGATCGGTTGATTGGGCAAATGCTTGTTGCCCAGGCAGTACTAGTAGAGCGGCTAGCAAGATCGGTGTGAGAGGAGTGCATTTACCCAACATGGTAAACCTGTGATTGGGGGGGCTACGAGAAGGAAACTAATGACGGGAATGAAACTAAAATGAAACTAAATAGCTAGGATAGAAACGAATGCAGTGCAAACGACCACAGTTTGAATCAAAACAGTTTGAATCAAAACAGTTTGAAGCAAAGCAGGTTTGAATCAAAACAGACAGCTAAGCTTTGAATCAAAACCGCTGAGTCCTTGGAATATTGATCTCGTACTCTAAATTTGTCAAGTCCTTTCTTGACAAACTGTGACAATATGCAGGAGTAGCTGCTTGGCGACTCAACGATTTCCCCATGTCATCGACCCCTTCCCTGACTCCCCAGCAAACCCTTTTTCGAATTCTAGATGCCAATCTAGATCGGGCTCGTGAGGGGATTCGCACGATTGAAGAATGGTGTCGATTTGGGCTCAACGATGGGTCCCTCACTGAAAAGTGCAAGCATTGGCGACAAACTTTGGCTGTCTGGCACACCGCAGAGATCCGAGCAGCACGAGATACGCCAGGTGACCCAGGCACCGTCTTGAGCCACTCCCAAGAAGAATCTCGCTCGACGCTGGAGAGTGTTCTGCAGGCCAATTTTTGCCGCGTGCAAGAGGCCCTACGCACCCTAGAAGAGTATGGAAAGCTTCAGTCCACCGAAATGGCAGCAGCTTGCAAACAGATGCGATATCAGTTTTACGCATTAGAAAGTCAGCTGCTGGCCCGAGGGCCAGATCTTCATAAGCGCCAGCAGCGGCTACAGCGGCTGATGCGATCGCACCTCTACCTGGTCACTTCCCCAACCGAGGCGATGCTTACGGTGGTCGAAGCCGCGCTCAAAGGCGGGGTCGATATTGTGCAATATCGCGAAAAAAAGGCCGACGACTGCCAGCGGCTGCCGCTGGCCCAGAAAATGTGTGCGCTTTGCCACCGCTACGATGCGCTTTTTATTGTGAACGATCGGGTTGATTTGGCTCTGGCCGTGGATGCCGATGGGGTTCACCTTGGCCAGCAAGATTTACCCATCCAGACGGCTCGAGCGCTGCTGGGGCCGGGCTGCATTATTGGCCGCTCTACCACCAACCCGGATGAAATGTCCCAGGCCTTGGCCGAAGGGGCCGACTATATTGGGGTTGGCCCGGTAAATGAAACCCCCACGAAGCCGGGGAAGGCTGCCGCTGGGTTAGACTACGTGCGTTACGCCGCCGAGCAGTCCACCGTTCCGTGGTTTGCCATCGGAGGTATTAATCTTGAGAATATCTCCTCCGTGGTGGCTGCTGGTGCTGGGCGCATTGCGGTGGTACGAGCGATTATGCAGGCCGACGATCCTGCACAGGTCAGCCAAAATTTCGTCGCTAAGATAACTTCAGCCCCACGCCAGTCTTTACCATGAGTCAATTCTCGTCTGATGCTGTCCCGTCTGGTGCAATTTCGTCTGATGCCACCCCGTCTGACACCACCCCGTCT
>JBCBZL010000039.1:0-22107 GCA_039815385.1 Cyanobacteria bacterium P01_A01_bin.114 | reverse complement strand
GGGTACGAACCGCATGATTCCAAACTTCATTAATAATTATATCGAAACAAGTGATCCGAGATTCACTGAGACTATTATTAGGGAATTCCAGAACTCAACGACAGATCATATTTTAAATGACGCTCAGACAGGGTATTTTAGCACGAATATTTATACTGGAGAAGCGATGGGGCGTCGCATGCAACGCCTGTGCATGTCGGGGGTCGGGGCGTTGCATGCAACGCCCCTACGTAGAAGGTTATAGCCTGCGCCAGCGGCGACCCACCCGGTTGAGCAGAAATTCTGCTTCGACGGGTTCCCAGGTACCCGCTTCGTAAAGAGGAATCCGTTTGGGGTCTACGGGGGCATCCCAGGCTTCTAGCAAGGGAGAAAAGATCCGCCAGCTTTCTTCGACCTCATCGCCGCGAGTATAGAGGGTCTGATCGCCGAGCATCGCATCAACTAACAGGCGGGCGTAGGCATCTGTCGTGGCCTTTCCAAAGGCAGCATCATAGCGAAAATCCATGTTAACAGAGCGGGTTCGCAGCGACGTGCCAGGGGTTTTGACCTCAAATCGCATGGAGATGCCTTCATCTGGCTGAATCCTCATCGCCAGGATGTTGGGGCTCATTTGTTTAGAAGCTGACTGAAACATCAGGTGGGGCACTGACTTAAAGTGCACCGAAATATCAGTTATTTTTTTGGGCATTCGCTTGCCAGTGCGCAGGTAGAAGGGAACCCCCTGCCACCGCCAGTTGTTGACCTGGAGTTCGATTGCAGCAAAGGTATTATTAGTTGAGTCTTCGCTCACCCCTTCTTCTTGACGGTAGCCGGGCACCTGTTTACCTTTCATCCAACCGGCTGAATATTGGCCCCGAATGGCGCAGCGCTCGATATCGGTGGGGGTCGCCAGCTGGGTCGCCTGTAGCACCTTGACCTTTTCGTTGCGAATGCTGTTGGCCTCTAGCGAGTTGGGGGGCTCCATCGCAGTTAGGCAAAATAGCTGCATCAGATGATTTTGCAGCATGTCTCGCATGGCCCCAGCGGTTTCGTAGTAGCCCGCCCGCCCTTCTAGCCCGACGGTCTCAGCCACCGTAATTTGAACGTGATCGACAAACTGCCGATTCCACAGGGGCTCAAAGATGGCGTTAGCAAAGCGAAAAACCATCAGGTTTTGGACGGTTTCTTTACCCAAGTAGTGATCGATGCGATAGATCTGGCGTTCTCTGGCCACTTCTTTAACTTTTCGGTTGAGCACCTGGGCCGATGCTAGATCGCGACCGAACGGTTTTTCGATGATCAGCCGCTGTTTGTCTGGGTCGTCAAGCATGCCAGCAGCCCCTAACTGCTGAGCTGCTTCGGCAAAAAATCGGGGAGCTACGGATAGGTAAAAAACGCGATTGCCTCGGGTGCCCCGCTTTTCATCGAGCTCAGCTAAAAAGGCTTTGAGCTTTTGATAACTCTCAGGGTTGTCTAGATTACCAGAGCAGTAAAATAGCCCCTGGGAAAAGCTGTCCCACACCATCTTGTTGCTGATGCCGCTGCCAAATTCTTCGATGCCTTCACGCATGTGATCGCGAAAGAACTCATGGCTCCAGTCGCGGCGAGCCACGCCGACGATGGTCAGCTCTGGCGGCAGCCTGCGCTCCAGGCGCATTTTGTACAGCGATGGCACCAGCTTGCGCTGAGTCAGGTCGCCAGAGGCCCCAAAAATCACCAGGATTTGGGGCTCTGGAATGCGATCTTGCTGAAGTCCGGCGCGGAGCGGATTTTCGAGGAGGGAGATCATAGGGGAAAGGGGAAAGGGCGAAGGGCGGTAGGGGCGGTGCATGCAACGCCTGTACGGGGGGGCGAAGGGCGAAGGGCGAAAGGGGGTAGGAGCTGGTCTTGTGCGGTTCGGCTGAGCGCTGCCGTTGAAGCCCTGCCCATTCGAGATAGGTCGGGTGGGGGACGATGGGGCGTGATGCCTATGCCTAGGCGTTTGTCTTTTTGGCCTTGGTTTGGATGGCCCAGGTACCGATGGCCGCGATCGCAACCGCCGCTGACCCAATCAACGCTAGCGGCGAGGCGGCATAGTGAACGTCGCTAGATTCGCCTCGGCTGATCAAGTCGGCTTGAATACCGTTGTCACCAACTGGTACTCTCAAAATATCGCCGTGGCCCTGCTGGCGAATCGTGACTTCCCAGTCGCCTTCAATGGCGCTGTTGGGCTCAAACTCAAACCGTCCCTGGTTGTCGGTCACGCCCTGGGTCCACGGTTGGACGGGGTTGTTGGGGGCATAGACCGAGACCTTAGCGCCCTTGAAGGGCTCGCCGTTGCCGAAGGTGGCTTCTAGCTCAAGGGTTTGGGAGCTGTTGAGCAAATAGTTTGTCTGTACAGCATGGGCCAGTGCCTTACCTGGTACGGCAAGCACAGCCAGTAGCATCAAAGGCGTCAGTAGGTTAGCTTTCATGATTGGCATCACTCCTTAGGCGAGCTGTCACTCTAGATTTACTGTAGATCCGCTGTAAATTCACTGCAAATTCACTGCAAATTCGCTGCGGGGAATGAAGAGTTTATTCCTGCCCAATCTTAGCTTGGGATTTGCAAAACAGTTTAGGAGATTTAGCCCAGAGAGCTGCCATTCAATAACATTTTCTACTCATTCGCCGTTGAGGTAAACGATCATCTCATAAACGCTGATATCCAACGGGGCCAGGTTGGGATCATCAGACGGGAAAAGGATATCGCCCACGACGGCCTGATAAGCGTCTTCGTGATTTGCGATCGCAGCCCGATCGGGCGTAACGCGCAGGGTTAGATTGCCCTGGTAGGGGGCGAGCTGGCTGTTTTCGAGGACTAGCGAACCTTCATAGTCCCAAGCAAAGCCGTAGAGCTGAAAGGTCCCCAAGACCGATTTGAGCTCGTCAAAAGAGGTGCCAACACTGATGCCCTCTGGGGTTTGCCAGGCGGAGCCAAAATCACGGACAACGGCTGGCTGAGCCCGGCTGCCGTCCTGCCAGACAATGGTGAAAGATTGCTCAGGCCCCAAATCAACAACCGTACCAGGCTCGGTAAAGCCTTCGCCAATGTTGACCGGTTCATCGCTTAAGCGGTCTTCGCCAAACAATGAAGTTAAGGCCTCGCGGGAAGTGCTGCGCGTCACCGGGCCGACGCGCTCACCGGGGATAATGGTGGTGTCTGTCAGCAGGGCCACATCAGCGGTGGAAGCGCCCGCCGAGTTAGAGACTGCTGCTGGGGGTTTAGTGGCGACCTCGGGTTGGTTCTGTTTAGGCGCTGGTTCTGCCAGCATCTCGGCGGGTGCAGGGGGCGATGAGACGGCTGGCTTCGGGGTCTCAAAAGTAGACTCAGCAGCGGTTGATACGATGGGTGGGTTGAGCGGCTCGATGCTTGAACTAGGGCTTGACCCGGTGCTCAACTGAGGGCTCGGCTCAGAGCTGGGTGCGGCACTCAGGTCAGAATTAGGCTCGGCGCTCGGCTCGGCACTCGCTTGGGGACTCGGCTGGACAACAGCTGAGTCCTGGGATGATGCGTTTTTTGGGCCTGCGCAACTGGCTACCGAGCCTGCTGATAGCACTGCGATCAAAAGCCATGGGCTCAGTTTCATGGAAGATATCTTATGAGGTGGCTACCGTCTTTTAGTCTAAGAAACGAAACTGGAGATGATCGTTTTGCTGCATAAAACCTTACATCTCTATAAAGTTCGATCTCACCGGCAAGAACTTCATACGGAGTCTGCCCAATTCGTCCCGTTTAGTCACCCTAATGCAGAGATCACATCTCCAGGGGTGACCAGTCGCCTGAGCTAATAAAGGCGGCCCAAAAGTAGGGATGCTGATAGGTGTGGCTACGGATCATCTCCAGCTGGGTTTGCCGCAGGGCGTCGCTGCGACCTTGCCCTGACAGCAGTTGCTCATAGTACTCAACCATCAGGTCTTTGGTGCCGATGTCATCTACCCGCCACAGACTCATCAGCTGGCTTTGCGCCCCGGCAATCACAAACGATCGCCGTAAACCGTAGATTCCTTCGCCATTGGTGACCGCCCCAACGCCGGTATCACAGGCAGACAGCACCACGAGTTGAGTCCCGCGCAGGTCGAGTCCGGCAGCCTCGAGGGCTGTTAAGATGCCGTCTTCACGGCCACTTTGGCGCTGATTGGCCCCGGCAAAGACCAGCCCCGCCCGCAGCAGTGGATTTTCTTGAGAGGCTTGAACTCGAAATTGAGGTGGCCCATGCCCCCAACCGCTATTGCCCCAACCTCTTTGAGTTGCCTCCAAAGCAGGCGGGGTGACCCGAGGCAGGTTTTGTAAGAAGAAACCGTGGGTGGCCAAATGCAAAAGACTCGGACGCTGAATCTGCTTGAGGGCGGTTTCAGTGGCGTCGGCGTCGAGCAGCAAAGTTCGGTCAGGCAAAAGTTGAGCAATGGCGTTGGCTTCTTCAGCGGTGCCGGGCAGATCTGCAAAGATGAGGCTGCCAGCGTCGATTGAGCGCTGATGCGCTGGCTGGCTATTGCTCTGAGGGCCAAATGGGGCAGCGGCTCCCCGATCATAGGCTGGGTCAGCCATCACCACGGGAGGGCGGTCACTCGGCTCAGAAGTCCGAAATCGCAACAGGTCTCGCCCCGAGGTCAGGTAGGTAATCTGATAGGTCTCAATCAGATACTGATTGTGTTCATCAATCAGGGCGGCAAAGGGCAGCAGGTTGAGCTGACCGTCTGGTGAGAGCAGTAAATGGTTGGCGTCGCCTAGCTGAGCACGAATGGGCTGCATGATCAGAGCATCGAGCTGGCGAGCCACCGGCCTTATCTGGAGCCCCGGTGCCCTAACTGCCCAACGCAGTTCACGAACGGCCTGGTCAATCGTATCAGCGTCGCCCAAGTCAACTGTTTGCTCCGCTTCGTCAGCCCTCAGCACATAGGCTGCGTATCGCAGTGGCTGCCAGCTGTTGTGCTCAAAGTCAAACGGGGCATATCGAATGATTTCAACCAGCGCTGCATCTTGGGGAAGCTGGGCTTGAACGGCTGCAACTGTCACTGGCTCGACTTCGACTCGAAATTCGGCGCTGTGCTGGGCCAAGGTATTCTCAAGCTGGTTGATCTGTTGCTTGAGGCTGTCGACTTCGCGCCGATAGCGGTCGGTCTCTGCCTGCGCCAGCGGGTTAAACAGAAGATTTGCGAGCTGGGTTCGTTGGGCCTGGAGCTGATCAAAAAGCGGTTTATCCTGATCGCTGAGGTTCTGCCTGAGGCGCTGATTGCTATCAGTGACGGCATCCAAGACGCGGCCTTTTCGTTGGAGGATGGTTTCAAAGGCCAAGTGAGTCAGCTGAGCAGACTGAGGAGACTGCTGGGCCAGCGACAGGCTTCTAAAAGTTGAGCCTTGCAACATTGTCGCATAGGCTTGTTTACGAAAATCAGAGCCAACGCTGAGCACCTGTGCCAGGTTAGCTTCTTCGATCCTGATTTGTTCGCTGAGTAAAGACAACATCCGTTCAGAACGCCCCTGGGCTAGATAAACCGCTCCCAGGTTGCTAAGGCTAATAGCCACATTGGGGTGAGTTGCGCTCAAAGTCTGCTCACGAAGTTGCAGAGCGCGTTGCAATAGGAGCTCGGCCTCGGTGTAGTTGCCCTGGGCTAGATAAACCACTCCCAGGTTATTGAGGCTGGTGGCGACATTAGGATGGGCTTCATCAAAGCTTTGCTGGTTAATTTGGAGGGCGCGCTGATAAAGGGGCTCGGCCTCAACGTACTTGCCCTGAGCTCGATAAAGCCCGGCCAGATTGTTGAGGCTGGTGGCCACATTGGGATGGGCTTCACCGAAGCTTTGCTGATTGATTTGGAAGGCACGTTGATAAAGAGGCTCGGCCTCGGTGTAGCTGCCTTGAGCGAGATAGATCCCGGCCAGGTTGTTGAGACTGGTGGCCACATTAGGGTGGGTTGTGCCAAAGGTGTGCTCGTCTATTTGCAGGGCGCGCTGATAGAGAGCGGCTGCTTCGGTATAGTTGCCCTGATCGTGATAGAGCGCGCCCAGGTTATTGAGGCTGGTGGCTACAGCTGGATGGGTTTCGCCGAAGCTTTGCTCACGGATGCGTAGGGCGCTCTGGTAAAGGGGCTCGGCGTCGATAAAATTGCCCTGATCGTGATAAAGCGCGCCTAGGTTATTGAGACTGGTGGCCACGTTGGAGTGAGTTTCGCCAAAGGCTTGGGTATAGATTTGCAGGGCGCGTTGATAGAGGGGCTCGGCCTCGGTATAGTTGCCCTCTTCGTGATAAAGCCCGGCCAGGTTATTGAGGTTGGTGGCCACAGACGGATGAGTTGGGCCCAAGCTTTGCTCACGGATTTGCAGAGACCGCCGATAGAGGGGCCCGGCTTCGGCATAGTTGCCCTGGGCTCGATACAGCCCCGCCAGGTTGTTGAGGCTAATGGCTATATTGGGGTGAGTCTCGTCGAGGGTTTGCGCATAGATTTGCAGAGCGCGCTGGTAAAGGGGCTCGGCTTCGGCATAGTTGCCCTGGGCTCGGTACAGCTCTGCCAGGTTATTGAGACTGACGCCTACGCTCGGATGGGATGCGCCCAGGCTTTGCTCGCGAATTTGCAGGGCGCGTTGATAGAGGGGCTCGGCCTCTGTATAGTTCCCTCGATCGTGATAAAGCTCTGCCAGGGCATTGAGGCTAGTGGCCACAGTGAGGTGAGCGCTGCCTAAGCTTTGCTCGCGGATTTGCAGGGCGCGCTGATAGAGGGGTTCGGCCTCGGCGTATTGACCCTGCTGGTAAAGTTCATCAGCCTGTTCGGTTAAGCGATCGGCTTCCTGCAGGGCAGCAGTGTCAGAGTGCTGTGCGATCAGTTGGGGACTCAGCACGGGTTGACCATCGGCCCGGATGGCATGGCTCAAACAGATGAGCGTGCTAACCAATAAGACCAGGCTGATGTAATAGCGACGTTTCATTCAAGACAACTCTCTAATGGCATCTCATGGCGTCTGAATCCCAGTAGGTGCGATCGCATTAATCTTTGGCCGCGATCGATTCAAACACAACTGACAGGTTGTTAGCGGGCATTTCGATGACTGACTGTAGTCTGAGCTGACAGGCTTCAGCGGCGGCAGTGACCTCCTCTAGATGACGAACGCCCCAGGCGGGGTTTTGCGATCGCAGCCACTCATCAAAGCTGGCATTGCTTGGGGCCGTCTGTTGACCGTTGCGCTGATAGGGGCCATAAAGATAGAGAATGCCGCCGCTGGGCAAGACCCGCTGTGCCCCAGCGAGCAGCCCTAGGCAGGCTTCCCAGGGGGAAATGTGAATCATATTGATATTGACGATGGCGTTAATCGGGGGGTATTTAGGGACGCCATGGGAGGTCTGCTGGTCTTCGATGGGCCATCGGGGCTCAGCGGCATCCAGGGCGATCGGGGGGGCTAAATTTGCGGCGGGTTCAGCAGCTGACCAAGCGGCGATGCTTTCCCTGAGCACCCGTTGCGGATCGCTGGGTAGCCAGTGGCGGGGGGCTAACCGGGGGGCAAAAAAGACAGCATGCTGGCCAGTGCCGCTGGCAATTTCGAGAACGGTTCCCGTAGGGGGGAGTACTCGCTGCAAAACCGTCAAAATCGGCTCGCGGTTACGGTCGGTGGCGGCGGCGTACTGGCGTTTATCAGAGGGCATAGGGGCTTGATTGAGACATCTTGCAAAGGACACTATGACGAAAGCGGTTTTCAAGCCATATTTCAAACCATATTCCAAACTGATCGGGGTCAGCGTGGTGGCTTTGGGGCTACTCGCTGGCTTTCTAAGATTTTGGCACCTGGGTCGCTTTAATACCTTTGTCTTTGATGAGGTTTACTTTGCGCACTTTGCCTACCAGTATTGGCAGAGCGAACCCGTCTTTGATGTACACCCGCCTTTAGGCAAATATCTGATTGCTCTGGGGATGGCTTTGGCCCACCAGCTGCCGATGCTGGCTAAGATAACCCATACTGAGCTAGGCGTGCCCCTATCGACCCTGAGCTATCGCTGGGTCAATGCGCTGATTGGAACCCTGACCCCGCTGTTGGTGGCGGGTATGGCCTGGGAACTGGGTGGCTCACTGGCAGCCCCCAGGCGCGGGTGGTTTACTTTGCTGTCGGGCAGTTTTGTAGCCATAGACGGCTTATTTATTGTCGAATCTCGCTACGCGCTGATCAATATCCATCTTGTCTTTTGGGGCTGCCTGGGTCACTGGCTGTGGTTGAGATCTGGCCGAAAACCTGGCCAAAGCTTTGGGCAAGCGGCTAGGCAGAAGGCTGGGCAGACTTTGGGGCTAAAATACCTGGCTGGGATAGCCTTAGGCGCTTGCATCTCAACCAAATGGAACGGCCTCCCGTGGCTGGTAGGCCTGGTGGCCACCCCCCTCCGACGCAGGTGGCCTCTCTATATAGTGGGCATCCCGATCGCGATCTATGGGCTGCTCTGGATTCCGCATTTACGGCTCAGCGGTGACACGCTGCTGTTGGTACACCAGTCAATTTTGAGTTTTCACCTGGGGATGGAAACAGGGGCGCATCCTTATTGTTCAGCCTGGTACACCTGGCCGCTGCTAATTCGCCCCATAGCCTATTGGTATCAGGTCGCTGAAGATGGCCGGGTCTTTGATATTCATGGCCTGGGCAATCCTATCCTGTGGTGGCTTTCCCTAGGGGCGATGACGGTCTTGGGGCTGCGTCGCATTTGGGCGACGCAACCGGATAGCGAGACCTCTCCCGAGACATACCTGGTGTTGAACTATGCAATTAACTGGCTGCCTTGGGTGCTGGTCAGTCGCTGTACGTTTCTCTATCACTATCTGTCTGCCGCACTGTTTAGCTTTATGGGGCTGGCCTGGCTGATCAGCGGCTGGTTTACCTCTGAGCGCCCAGCCTGGCAATGGATGGCCGGTGGAATGGTGGGTGCGATCGCGCTGGCCGGCTGGTTTTGGCTCCCCCTGGCGCTGGGGTTGCCCCTGACAGAAGAGGCCCTACAAAGACGATTTTGGCTATCGTCTTGGCTCTAGGCTTATCAGTGGATTGCGATAAGCTAGAAGTAATTCTAAGTAAACCTCTGCTGTATCCAGACCTGCAGTTTGTGCTACGGGGCAGCTCTGTCGTTTCCCTGAGGGAAAGCCTCAAGGTTCATACTAGATGTGATTGATGACTGATTGCGCTTTCCGCCATGGTTTTTTCATTGCCAGATAAATATATTGACCTACTGACAGATTTTGGTTTTAAGCGCGTTTTCGGGACTGAGCCAAATAAGGACTTGTTGATTGATTTTTTGAATACGCTGCTGCCAGAGCATCACCGTATCCGAGCGGTCACGTTCAAAAATAGCGAGAACCTGGGCAACACGCCGATCGATCGCAAAGCCATTTTTGATATCTACTGTCAGGCAGAGACAGGCGAGCGATTTATAGTCGAAGTCCAAAAAGCCAAGCAAAACTTCTTCAAAGACAGAAGTGTGTTTTATGCCACCTTCCCGATTCAGGAGCAGGCACAAAAGGGGATCTGGGACTATGAGTTAACAGCCGTTTACAGCGTCGGTGTTCTAGATTTTATCTTTGATGATCACAAAAATGATGCTGAACTGCTACATACGGTAGAGCTCAAAAATCAGCGGTGTGAAGTCTTTTACGACAAGCTGAAGTTTATTTACATAGAGCTGCCTAAATTCACTAAGACCCTAGATGAACTAGAGTCTCATATTGACAAGTGGTTATTTTTGCTGAGACATCTGGCACAGCTAGATGAGCCGCCTGCACCGTTGCAAGAAGGTGTGTTTAATCAGCTCTTTGATGTCGCTGAAATCGCCAATTTTTCACCTGCTGAACAAAATACCTACCAAAATAGCCTGAAGCATTACCGTGATATGAACAATATCGTGGATACCCTGCGCCAAGAAAGCAGAGAAGAGGGCAGACAAGAAGGTATACAAGAAGGCAGACAAGAAGGTCTGCAAGTGGGATTAGCCCAAGGTAAAGAGAAAGGCATACAGCAGGTTGCGAGACAGATGAAAGCAGCTGGAATGTCTCTAGAAGAGATTGCCAAATATACGGGGCTAAGCGTTGATGACGTAGGTAGTCTTGAACTTTGACGTCCCATCAGTGAGTCAAACCTTAGACGGGTTAAGAATTGTAGGAATTTACCGACGCACCAATCTCGATTGGTTATGACAGGAATGTTCATCAAGGGAATTCTTGGATGGTGGGTCGCTGTGGGCTGCGTCATACTGTGAAATACCTGCTGCTGGCGGTATTTTGCGTCTTGCTGGTGGTGGGGTGTGACCGACCTTTTGGCCCCGGCTTGCGTACTGAGCAAACAGCGGATGCTCCTCCATCTGAGCCCCTGGCTGAAGTGGCTGCCCTGCCCACCCCAGAACTCCCCGACTGGGTTGAAAGCATTAGCCCCACCGACCAGGCCGAGTCTTTAGCCCAGATTCGAATTCGATTTCAATCGCCGATTGTGCCGCTAGAAAGCCTGGACAGTTCTAGCGACGTCTTAGAAAACTTTGAGCTAACGCCCCAGCTGCCTGGCCAGTTTCGTCTGCTGACACCGCGCATGGTGGGTTTCCAGGCCGATCGGGCGCTGCCCAAGGCGACGCGGATGCAGGTGACTCTCAAAGCGGGGTTGGGAGATTTGCAAGATCACCAGCTTGATCAAGATCTGGCCTGGACGTTTAACACCGAGCCCATTGTCCTTACCAACCTGCCGGGCACTGACGGACGGCGCGGGTCTGAGAACGACCCCCTTGACCTAGAGCCCACCCTAGAGCTGGATTCAAATGTTGAGTTAGATCTCAGGTCTCTCAAAGAGCATGTCACTTTGCAACCCGCTGAGGGAGAGCAGCGCATTCCCGTGCGAATCGTGCTAGCAGAGTCAGAAAATGGGTTGAACAACAACAATGCCAGCCCCCAAGGCCAGTTTGATCCGTCCGCTCAGCTCTGGCGCTACCACCTAACCCCCCAGCGCCCGCTCAAAAAGGCCACCCACTACGACCTGAACGTCTCGTCGGGGCTGCGTCCGGCTCGGGGTAACTTGGCCAGCGACAACAGCTTTGATAGCCAAATCATAACCTACGCACCGCTTGCCTTTGAGGGAGTTGAGTGGTTGGGCGGGGCAGACTCGGGTGGAGCCTATGGCCGTTTTCAGAAAGGATTGGCCCAGCTCCAGTTTAACAACGGTCTGGTGGCCGAGTCTGCCCTTGAAAACATTACGATTGAGCCGCCGCCAAAAGCCGCTCCGCAGCTGGTGCGTGCCTACGATGGCGACTCGTTTATCAACCTCAACCCGTGGGCGCTAGAGCCTGAGACCCGCTACACCATCACGCTCGGGGCCGACCTCGAAGACAAATTTGGCCAAACGCTTGGGGAGCCAATTACCCATGAATATGAGACGGGCGATCTCTCTGCTGATCTATGGGCTCCCTCGGGGCTGAATATCTTCCCGGCCAGCCAGGATTTGCAGCTAAATGTGTCAACGGTGAACTTGCCCGAGGCAAGCTATAAAGCTGCCTTTAAGGTGGTGCAGCCAACCGATCTGGTGTATAGCGACACGGCCTACCCGCGTGAAAAGGGCACCGATCTGTTGCCGCCCCCTGACCAATGGTCGGCACTCTCGGTCACGAATGAGAAAAACAAAGTGATGGAGACCGCTATCCCTCTCCAGGAGAGACTCGGGGGGCAAACTGGGATGCTGGCCTACGGGGTAAAAACGCGCACGACTCAGTATGAGCGTGACGGGCAGCAGCAGTGGCGAGAGCCCGACTTTTACGGTCTAGTACAGCTGACTAACCTGGGGGTATTTGCCCAGTGGTTTCCCGACTCAGGTCTGGTGAGGGTACACCATCTGGCAGATGGGTCAGCGGCGGCGGTGCCCGTCGAGATTTATCGCTCTGAGCTAGACAGTAACCAGCGAGGGGTGCCTAAGCCCTGCGCCCAGGGGCAAACTGACCCAACCGGGACATGGCTGCTAGACGCGGCTCTACTAAAACAGTGTAACCCTGACCCCAGTTCACCGCCGGAGCTGCTGGTGGTGGTTAAAGAGGCGGCAGATTGGGCCTTTGTGCGAACGTGGGCTTATAGCGGCGACTATGGCTACGGCATCTACGCTAACTGGGAGGGCAACACTCCTCTGCCTCGGGGAACCATATTCTCGGATCGGTCGCTCTATAAGCCGGGGGAGCTGGCCTGGTTTACCGGGGCGGCTTATTTCTTGCAAAATGGGCAGCTACTCCAAGACAAGGAGAAACCTTACCAGGTCTCGCTATCAGACCCGAGTGGGAATCAGATTGACCTGGGGACCTATCCTGTCAATGAGTTTGGGACGTTTTCGTTAAAGTGGCAAATCCCAGCTGACCAGCCGCTGGGCTACTATTCGATCCGGGCTAAGGCAGATGGCGGCAAAGAGATTAACGGCGAGTTTCGTGTTGCTGAGTTTAAGCCGCCTAACTTTAAGGTTGATCTCAGCCTTGATGAGCCATTTGCGCTGGTAAATCAGACGGTAGACGCCAGTGCCCAAAGCAATTATTTATTTGGGCCACCTGTCCAAGGGGGGCAGGTAGAGTATTATGTTACCCGCGAACCGCTTGAGTTTGAGCCCGAGGGCTGGGATGACTATCGCTTTGGTCGGCAGTGGTATTGGCCAGAAGAACAGCCCACCGTCAGCAGCGATGTGTTGCAACAAAGTGCCACGCTTAGTCAGTCAGGCAGCGGCGAGATCTCGGTGGCCGTCGAAGCTGATTTGCCCTACCCCATGACCTATCGGGTTGATGCTGAGGTGGTGGATGTGTCGAATTTGTTGGTGGCGAGTTCTAAAACGTTTACAGCATTGCCCAGCGATAAGCTGATTGGGCTTAAAAGCGACTTTGTTGCAAATGCGGGTGAGCCGTTTGAGGTGGCGGTGGTGGTGAGTGATCCGGAAGGGGGCGCGATCGCAAACCAGTCAGTCAAGCTCGAACTACAAAAAATCACCTACAGCACCGTGACCAAAGTGGTCGAAGGCAGCCGTACGCCCCAAAACCAGGTGGAGTATGAAACCGTCGCCGAGACCACCGTGCGGTCAGGGAAACAGCCTAAGACGGTTGAGCTAACCCCGCCAGAGGCAGGCTCCTATCGAGTGCGCGCTAACTTTGCCAGGGCCAGAACTGAGCAAACTGCGACCGATACCCGCCTATGGGTAACGGGAGCCAGTCAGGTGTACTGGGGGGGGCGCTACACCAACAACCGTCTTGATATTCAGCTCGACAAAGAGAGCTATGCCCCTGGCGAAACCGCCACGGCCCTGATTCAATCGCCGTATCCTGACGCTGAACTTTACTTCGCAGTGATTCGCCACGATACGCTGTATAAAACCGTCACTAAGGTCAAGGGAGGGGCTCCTCAGGTACAGTTCACCGTCACCCCTGAGATGGGGCCAAACGCAGCCGTTGAGGCCATTCTCGTACGTCAGGGCCAGTCTCTCGAGACAATCGAACCTGGCAGCCTGGAGGATCTCGTCAGTATTGGCTTTGCCCCCTTTAAAACCAGCCTTCAAGATAAATATCTGACTGTGGAGGTGTCTCCCCAGCAGGCGTCTCTTGAACCAGGCCAAGAACAAACTTTGCAACTGTCTATCAAAGATCCCAAAGGCAGCCCCCTTAAGGGGCAGGCCACCGTCATGGTGGTCAATGAGGCCGTGTTGCAGCTCAGCGGCTACCGTCCGCCCGATCTGGTGGATCTTGTTTATGCTGAGCAACCCATCTCTACCCGTTTTGCCGACAATCGCCCAGATGTGGTGCTGGTGCCGCTGGCTTCCCCTTTGGCTAAGGGCTGGGGCTACGGTGGGGGCTTCTCTGCTGGGGCAGGTAGTACCCGAGTGCGCACCGATTTTCAGGCGCTGGCCTACTACAACGGCTCGGTGATTACAGACGACCGGGGGCAGGCTGAGGTTACCTTTACCCTGCCCGACGATCTCACCACCTGGCGAGTGATGGTGGTGGCGACGGATGGCAACTTGCGGTTTGGCAACACCGATGCCACGTTTATCACGACTCAGCCGCTGATCTCTAATCCGATTTTGCCGCAGTTTGCTCGCCTGGGCGATCGCATCGAAGCGGGCCTCTCAGTGACGAATACTAAAAATCAAAAGGGAACTCTCAAGCTGGCTGGCGAACTCAGCAACGGCCTTCAGTTTGCCAGCGATGCGCCGGACTATGAGCAGCCCACCACCCAAAGTCGTGAAGCCAGGGCTAAGTCAGGCACTGAGGGGTATTTGTTCCCGATCGTGGCAGAGCAGCCCGGCACGGCCCAGGTAAAATTTACCAGTCAGCTGGGTCGCACTGGCGATGCGTTTCAGGTGCCCCTGGAGATTAAGCCGTTGGAGATCACTGAGCAGGTGGTAGAAACAGGCACCACCCTGGGTCAGGTGACCATCCCCCTCAATGTGGATGAAAATGTGTCAAACGCGACAGGGGGATTAGATATCTCTCTGGCGAGTACGCTGGTTGCTGAGATTAAAGCCCCGGTAGACTTTATTGATTGGGAAACGCCGCTGCCGTGCCTAGAGTCGGCGGCGAGTCGACTTGCGATCGCAGCCAGCCTACAGCGGCTTAGTCAGCAATATGGCCAACCTCTGGCAGACTTTAAACCCACCGAAAAGGCCGTTCAGGCCCTGACCCTGATCAAGACCTTGCAACAGTCTGACGGGGGTTTTGCCGCCTGGCCCAGTGCAGAGCGCTCTGATCCGTTCACCTCACCCTACGCTGCTGAGGCCCTGGCCCTGGCTAAGGCCACGGGCATTCAGGTAGAGGAAAGTATGATCAATGCCCTCAAGGGCTATCTGCAAAAAGTATTGACCGACCCAGGCCAATACGACTATTGCAAAGAAGATCGATGTAAAAACCAGGTGCGCCTGCGCGCCCTGATTGCCCTAGACGCCTTGGGCGACCGCCGCAACCAGTTTCTGGGCGATCTGCATACCCAGCGCAGCCAGTTTGACGAAGTCGATCAGCTCAGACTGGCCCGCTACCTCAGCCTTTTCCCCGATTGGCAGGCTGAAGCGGATGCGCTGGCTGCCCAGTATCAAGAAACCGTTTATGAAACCGGACGCACTGCCACGGTAAACCTGCCCAACCGCTGGCGCTGGTTTAACTCCACAACCGCAGCTCAGGCTCAGATGCTGCGACTGTTTCTCACCCGTGACGAAAGCCCTGAAACCCTTAGCCGTCTGGTGTCCGGGCTACTGGCGCTGCGTCGTGAGGGGACCTGGCTAACGACCTACGACAATGCCCAGGCACTCATGGCGCTGACCGATTATGCTCAGCGCCAGGCCACCCCGCCAGACTTCAGCGCCAACGTGACACTGGCCGGGAAAACTCTGGCCTCGGCCCAGTTTGAAGGCTACGAGCCCCCCAGCCAGGAGACCTCGGTAGCCATGGCCGAGCTGCCCCGAGGTAAGTCTGAGCTGACGCTAGAGAAATCTGGCCCCGGCACCCTGCATTATCTCGCCGCCTATCGCTATCGATTGCAAGGCACCCCACAAGGACGCCTCAACGGTCTGCGGGTGAGCCGACAGGTACGCCCTGTCAACCAGGACGAGATTTTGTTTAGCCAGGGGCTCAGCGTGGGCGAAGCGCCGCTGACGCTTGAGGCAGGCCAGGTGTTTGACATGGGTTTAGAGATTATCACCGACCATCCGGTTGATCATGTGATTATTACCGATCCGCTACCGGCTGGTCTTGAGGCGGTGGATACCACCTTTCAAACGGCAACCCAGGCCTTAGCGGCCCAGAGCGACAGCTGGCAGATTGGCTATCAGACCATCCACAAAGATAGAATCTTGGCCTACGGCGACCATCTCGAAGCAGGCGTCTATACCCTGCATTATTTGGTAAGGTCTGTCACCCCCGGCACCTACCTGTGGCCCGGTGCCAACGCCCATTTGCAATACGCGCCAGAAGAGTTTGGCCGCTCAGCCGCTGCAACTTTACAGATTGCGCCGTAGGATGCCGTTGAGGCTACTCCGGCTGAGCCCAACCTTCTTCGACAGCAGGCTGCACCTCATCTTTAGTAACTTGCTCAACACGACTAAACTGAAAAATCAGTCTAAAAGGTTGTCCCATTCGTCTTGCAACGTAGTCCTCTAGCAAACGAACCTGATTGGGGCTAATCTGCTCGGTGCTGTACACCGTCAGTTTGACCTCCGGCGGACTGGCTAGCCAGTTGGTTTCACTGTTGATCAGAGAAACATTTTGATCTTGAAAGGTGAGGGTATCTTGCAGGGCATCGCGCAGGCTGTCTTCAAGGCGGTTTTGATTAACCAGTTGGATCAAACTTACCGCCAGCGGAATGACTAAAATGCTGACCATGGCGAGCACCAGACCCAGCGGCCGTCGGGCTCGCTTAAACGGAGAGTAGCCAGTCAGCAAAAAGGCCAGCATACAGGCCAGGGTAATGCCGATCAGGTTCGTTAGATACAGCAGCGTAGAGCCCCAGCTAAGGCCGAGATTCCACTGGGCTAACCCCAGCCCAATGACGCAAACGGGGGGCATCAGCGCCACGGCGATGGCCGTGCCTGCCAGGGTGCTCGATAGACGAGGCTGTACCTTGGCAAACCCGCTGATGCCGCCAGCCGCGATCGCAATCCCCAAATCTAGCAGCGTCGGTTGCGATCGCGCCCACACCTCAGATCCATATTCTGAAAACCCAAGCGCAAGCCCGAGACTCGCGGCTAGCGCTACTGCAATCAGGGTGCCGATCAGGAGCGATTTCAGACTTTCGCCAATCAGCTCAAGCTCCCCTTCTAAGATGCCAAATGCCAACCCTCGAATCGGCTGCATCAGCGGCGCAATCAGCATCGCCCCGATAATCACAGCGGCACTATTTGAGAGCAGCCCCAGGGTCGCAATAATGCATGCCCCAATCGTCAGCACAATATAGTCTCGGTTAAGCTCAGAGTCGTCCAGCAGGCTGTCCTGCATGTGCTTGATGCCCTGCGGCGACACTCGTCTGCCGGTGAAATAACGGTTACCAAAGTCTTCTAGACGCTCTCTCAAAATCTTTTCTAATGAATACGGCTGATTAACGGGTTGAACGTTTGCGACCCTACCAAATCATAGATCTGCGCCCGATGGATACGGCAGACTTCCTGGCCATCTTACCGATCTCCTTGCTGGCCTGAAGCTCTCTGGCCATTTTGCTAGCTGCAAGACCTTGGGGACCAAAATGATAGAGTCAATATCATAATTTTTATTAAAATGTCAGCTAAATAACTTTATTTTGTAGCAACAGATACAGAAAAATTCCACTATAATTATTTCTTAAGGGCTGTAATTGGCAGTCACGGCTTCAGTCACCACATCCACTTCAAGCTTCAGGAGGATCTTTCATCATGTCTACTAAAACGCAGGCTCGAGCGCTCATGGTTCGGCATCATCAGCTGATCAAGCAGCGTCAGCAATCGCTATTGACCCGCGCCGCTGCTCAAGTTGGGCTAGAGGCTGGCGAAATTGGGCCAGGCAGTCGGATTCAGGGTAAACACAGCAATGCTCAGCTGGGGTATGTTCGGGGGCATGCGGCGCTGAGCTAGGGGAGTCTGTCAGGCTCAAAATTTGGGGCGAGACTAACGCGGCACTGACTCCGAGCTTGTCCAGAGGACAAAGGGTGGATGGGGCGACGCAGGGATCTCTGATCGTTAAGCTCCCCGCGTCCTCCCCTCTCCGTGTCCTTTTCCCCGGTGAAGTTTTCCAAAGCTTTTTATACAAAAAAATTATATGTTCCTAAATAGAGATGCATTGCTAAAGTATTGGCGCTAATCTATTCCTCTGGTGGATATTGAGCGAATTAGATGCTCATGCCTCCAATATGCCCTTAGTTTGGATGGATTCTTATGGGTTTCTTGAGAAGATTGTTTAAGACCGACAAGCCCGAAGGCGCGTCGACAAAAGTCAAAGCGGGTCGTCGTCCTTCGGTGCCTAAAAAAAGCAGTTCTAAGCCTGTGGCGGCTGCGCCTGCTGCGGCTGAGAAGGAAGAGGAAGCACCAGCCTATCGGATCGGTCTAACTGGCGAATATGATGAGAGCGGTCTAGCCAAGCGAGTTGCGCTGGCGTTTGATGAAGATCCGCAGCTGGACGATGTGGATACCCTCTGGGTGGCTCAGCTTAGCGGCACCGTTGTGCTCAAGGGCACCGTGCCCAGCCAGGACATTTTGAAAAAGATGGTGTCGGTTGCCAAGGGCGTAGACGGGGCCGAGGCGGTTGACACGTCTGAGGTTAAGGTTGGCTAATTGCGCGCGATAACGGCGCTCAAAGCTTGAAAAACCAAAAAGCCCAGGCAGCTGCCTGGGCTTTTTGGTCTGGATTTCAGATCAATTTACAGTTTTACTGGCAGGAATGATTTCGGGGCATAATCCACCGGGGCGATTGTGACCACACATGCTGCATTGCCAATGCCCATAGCTATCTGCCCCCAGACCCATGATGGCCAGCTCCAGCGCAGTGGGCAGCGTGTAGGGGTCGGCGGCATTATAGTTGACCGCATAGCCGAGATCTTCCAAAGAGGCAATGGTCAGACGACTGAGGGGATTGTTGCCTGGGTTCAAAAAGCCGCTCATCAGCTCGTTGCCAAAGACGGCCTCCCGCCAGTGGCCATCGCGGGTGCCTGCCCCGCCTGTATTTGCGACGGGAACCGGGGTGGGGGATTGTGACCCGATCAGAGCCGAAAACTCTCGCATGGCATTCATGCCGGTAAAGGTAGGGTTGGGAGAGCCGCGACCCACCAGCAGCCCCTTTTGTTGCCAGATTGTGCCGATGCCGAGAACGTGGCCCATTTCGTGCAAAATCACGTTAAGCAGGCCGCCGTTGGCTTCGAGGCGGGCCAGGTCACCGATGTCAAATTCCATAGTGCCGGTGATGGGCAACAGCGAACCGCTGCGCAGCTGGGTCGGGCCTGCCTGCCCTAAAATGCCGTTGGGGCCGTCGATCGAAGCCCCGCGCGCCTCGATCAGCACGTCGTCAATGGTATCGCCCCCGACAGCGACGCTGGGTAAATCACCGATAATAATTTCTGACCACCGGGCGGCCGCTGCGTCAAACACGCTGCGCTGTGCCGCGTTGAGGCCGCCTAAAAACCGAACATTGATGGTAAAACTGGATTCTATTTGTTCTGACACCGTTAGCGACAGCGTCCAGCGATTGAGCGAGCCGCCGTCTTGAGCTGCGGAATCAATAATTCTTAGCGTCCAGGTGCCGTTGGGGTCGAGGCCGTTAAACGTAGAGAGCTGACCCTCGGGGCGAAAGGTGCCGGTAAAGGGTGGGGCTGCCTGGGCCACAGCGACTGGCGCGACGTCATCAAAGGTGGTCTGCAAGAAATTGTCGCCGCTGCCGCCTTTACCTGCCACCAGCGGTACGGTTTGGTTGTTGGGGGCTATCAAAGAGATCTGTAAATCGCTGGTGTAGGTGTGCAGCAAATCGAGGGTTAGCGTCACCCGCTGAATATTACCTGAGACGCCCGAGACCTCAATCGTAGACCTGACGTCAGTGGGCTGAAATCGGTCGATGGTAACGCCCGTATCGTTTTCAAAAACACGTTTCATGGGAGATTGCCTGATAGTGGGTCAAATAGCGCTTAACTAACGGCCCTAACTGCGATCGTTCATTCGGATCGTGTCAATGTCAATGACCTAAGACCACTCACTGTAGAGGGCTATCCGCATAGAGGGCTATCCGCTTAACCCAAATGCGATACCGCCTCAATCTGGAAGGGCATTTGCTATAAAATGCGCATATTGTAAACAGCTTGTGGACAGCGCAGTCGAGATGACAAATCAGACCAAAATCCCGGTGGTGGTGAATGGTGCAACTGGCAAGATGGGACGCGAAATTATTAAATCAGTTGCCCAGGCGGACGATCTACAGCTGGTCGGCGCGGTGAATAAAAATCCGGCTCTGGCGGGCCAAGATATTGGCGAAATTGCGGGCTGTGGGCCATTGGAAATTCCGGTCACCAGCGACCTGGAGGCGACGCTGGTGATGGCCCAGGGCGAAGGGAATGCGGTGATGGTAGACGTGACTCACCCCGATCGGGTGTATGAGGCGGTGAGGGCTGCGATCGCATACGGCGTCCGCCCTGTTGTCGGCACCACCGGTCTCAGCAATGCACAAATTAGAGACCTGGCTGAGTTTGCAGAGAAGGCCAGCACCGGCTGTCTGATCGTCCCCAACTTCTCGATTGGGGTGGTGCTGCTCCAGCAGGCGGCTCAGCAAGCGGCTCAGTACTTTGATCATGTAGAAATCATCGAGCTGCACCACAATCAAAAAGCCGACGCCCCTAGCGGCACGGCTGTACAAACGGCTCAGTTTTTGAGCGAGGCGAACAAAACGTTTAATCGGCCAGAAGTAGACGAGACTGAGAAAATGGCCGGTGCGCGGGGCAGCAGCACCCCTGACGGGGTTCGGATTCACAGTGTGCGGTTGCCGGGATTAATCGCGCATCAGGAAGTGATTTTTGGGGCTTCGGGTCAAATCTATACGCTGCGCCACGACACCAGCGATCGGGCCTGCTACATGCCGGGGGTATTGTTATGTATTCGGCGGGTGATGCCGCTGAAGTCGTTGTTGTATGGGTTGGATAAGGTGTTGTAGTGGGTAGTGGGTAGTGGGTAGTGGGTAATGGGTAGTGGGTAATGGGTAATGGGTGAGTAAGTATAGGTTGTTGCCCTATGTATAATTGACTCAACATAATCAACTCAGCTGGTTTGGGAGAGTAATTTGCCATGACTGTACTAGCTCCGCTCCCTGCAGGTGATAGAGTCCAGTTAACTGGCATTAGCTGGGCGACGTATGAAACGCTCAGAGCTGAACTTGATTGCAGCCGACGCGGATTTCGATTGAGCTATTACCAGGGTGATCTAGAAATCATGGCTCCGTCTCCAGAGCATGAGCGCTTCAAAAAAGCGGCGGGTCGTTTTGTGGAAACACTGGCAGAGGAGCTAGAGATTCAAATCGAACCGTTTGGCTCAACGACGCTGAAGCGCGCAGAGCTAGCCGGTACTGAGCCAGATGAGTGTTTTTATGTGAGCAATCTGACAGCGGTGCGGGGGTTAAAGCGGCTTGATTTGAGCCAAGATCCGCCCCCAGACCTAGCGGTTGAGATTGATATTACAAACCCATCTAGCCGCCGTTTGCCTATTTACGAGTCGCTTGGTGTGGCTGAGGTATGGCGCTTTGATGGTGAACAGTTGCAGATTTATAGTTTGGGCAGTCGTGGTTATATAGAGTCTAAGCAGAGTCTGATTTTTCCCATGATTCCGGTGCAGGAAATCGCGGGCTTTTTGTGCCAGGTGACAGAGGTAGATTATCTAACGTTGGTTAAACTGTTTCGACAATGGGTGAGACGGCAGATTGGTTAGTGGGTCGCGGGTTTCACACGCTTACACGCTCATCGCTTTAAACCCGCCTTATTTAACCGAGAAATCAGGGCGGGTCGGCGGCTGAACCGCTGCTCAATTTCCTGGAGGCGTTCGTAGAATGTTTCTAACTGATCCTTGCGCTCAGCGATTGCCTTAAGATCTTTGAGATGGGCAACGGCTTTGTCATAGGTTTTAGCCTGCCCCTGGCCGATCAGCGTCCAGACCTCTTTCCATAGGTTTTCTACCTTAGGTGAAAGTGCCTCTAAACGCTGCTGCTCAGCTTTTTCAGCTTTTCGTTGAGCTTTACGTTCTCGTTCAGCGGCCTTATGCTCGGCAGCCGCCACTAAGTCTGCAAATGAGCGTCCCGTTTCTGTATGGGGAGTGGCCGTCGGCTGGCCAAACTGCTGTCGCAATCGCTGCATGAGTTCAGCGCTGACGTATTTTTCACCTTTTGCCACCCGCACCAAATACTGGTTGCGCTCTGCTTCAGGGAGGGCTGCGATCCAGTCCTCAATCGGTTCCGTGGGTGATTGAGCCGTTTCACTGATGGTCGCCGCTGCCGCAATCAGGTCAGTGTCTATCTCAAACACATCGATAAAATGTTTGAGCGCAGGCGAGAGTTTCTTCAGGTTGGGGGGCACAGGAGGCTCAATGGCTTCTTCCCATTCCAGCGCATAGTCTTCGGCAAACCCTGTCTGCAGCCAGGCCAGATAGAGCACTCGCAAATCACCGCGCAACAACGCCTC